>CAYQVI010000055.1:0-17274 GCA_964420725.1 uncultured Gemmatimonadaceae bacterium
TGGAGCAGGGGAACCTCTTCCTGGACGAGTTCGTCCGGGCCTCCACGGTGGTGGATCTCACCGACCCCACCTTCTTCGACGTGGTGGACACCACCCTGATCTCGGTGCGTCCGGTTCTGGAGGCCAGCCAGAACCCCTTCCTGCAGAACCTCCGCATGGATGTCGGGCTCACCCTGGAGCGGGATGTCTGGCTGCGGAGCAACCAGATCAACGTCGAGATCGCCGGGGAGCTGGCCACCCTCTTCAACCGTCCCCGGAAGGAGATCGTCCTTGTAGGGCAGTTGCAGGCCGTCCGTGGATCGTACAACGGGTTCGGGCGGCGCTTCGAGATCCAGCAGGGAATCGTGGAGTTCTCCGGGAACCCCGGAATCAATCCACGGCTGGACATCGAGGCCGCCACCCGACTCCGGACCAGTCAGGAGGTGCTCAACATCACCGCCTCGCTCCAGGGGACCCTCCTCCAACCCAGTGTGTCGCTGGGCTCCGACTCGGAGCCGCCCCTGGCGGAGTCCGAGCTGGCCAGCTACCTGATCTTCGGGCGGCCCAGCTCCTTCCTGAGCGCCGGGGAACGGTCGGTGGTGAGCGGCGCCACCGGGGCCGGGGTCTCCCTGGGACTGGGGATCGTGGCCAACCAGTTGGGCTCCGCTGTGGCGCAGCAGTTGGACTGGCTGGACTACCTGGCCATCACCACTCCTACGGACACGGACCTCCTGGGGGCGGGGGCGGTGCGGGGGAGCGTGGCCGCCACCCAGTTCGAGCTGGGCCAGTACCTCACGGACGAGGTCTTCGTGGCGCTGGTGATCCGCCCCCTCTCCTCCTTCGGGCAGGGAGGGCAGAACCAGTTCTCCGGAGCCCGTGTGGAGTGGCGCTTCTCCGACTCCTGGACGGTGGAGGCCTTCGTGGAGGACCGCTTCTCCCGGGGCGCCTTCTCCGGCTTCCAGGACATCGGTATCTCCTCCGACCAGATCATGGGACTGCTCCTCTTCCGGGACTGGGGGTACTGACCCGGCCCCACCCCAGGGGCCCACGGGGCGTCGGGGGGGCTCCGGAAGCGGGGGGCACCCCATGGAACACCGGGGGTAACACCGCCAGTTTGTCCGAATGTGCACCCTGTCCCGGTTCCCGAGACGGGGTGCTCCCTGGGCGGAAACGCCCCGGACGTGTCACTACTCCTGTTCGGAGGCCGTTCTTCGATGATCCGCATCTTCATGATGATGGCGGCGCTCACCGCCCTCTTCGGTGTCCTCGGGCAGTTCCTGGGCGGGCAGCAGGGAATGCTGCTCTTCCTGGGGATCGCCGTCGTGATGAACTTTGCGTCGTACTGGTTCTCGTCCAAACTGGTCCTGAAGATGTACAAGGCCCGGGTGATCTCCAGGGAGGACGCCCCGGACCTGTACGACATGGTGGACCGCCTCCGGCAGAAGGCGGGGCTCCCCATGCCGGTGGTGGCCATCGCCCCCTCCGAGCAGCCCAACGCCTTCGCCACGGGGCGGAACTACGAGCACGCGGTGGTCTGCTTCACCGCGGGCCTGCTCAAGCTCATGTCCCGGGAGGAGATCGAGGGGGTGGCCGCCCACGAGTTGGCCCACATCCAGCATCGTCACATGCTGGTGGGGACCATTGCGGCCACCATGTCCGGGGCCGTGGCCATGCTGGCCAGTGTCGCCCGCTGGGGGGTGATCCTGGGGGGCGGGCGGGATGCCGACCGGAATCCCATCGCCCTGCTGGCCATGTCCGTCGTGGCCCCCATGGCGGCCATGATCATCCAGTTCGCCATCTCCCGGCAGAACGAGTTCCAGGCGGACGCCACGGCGGCCCGTCTCACCGGGAACCCCATGGCGCTGGCCGGGGGGCTGCGACGGTTGGAAAGCGCCGCCCGTCAGATCCCCATGGAGGTGAACCCTGCGGCGGCGCAGCTCGCCATCGTCAATCCGCTGGCGGGGCGGGGAATGGCCTTCAGCAAGCTGTTCAGCACACATCCCCCCACGGCGGATCGCATCGAAAAGCTGGAAGCGCTGGCCCGGGGGGGGATGCGCTGACCCGACCCCGTCGGGGTGGATCGGACCCTTCCGGGGACACCGGGGGTTCCGTTTTCCTGCCTGGTCGTCGCACAACAAGGGTGGAAACGGGGCGTCGGGCGGGTACGAGGGCTGGAGTCCTTCCGGAACCCTCCGAATGCCGCTCGACTGCTCTCGTACTACACTAGGAGGGGCCGCCGGCACCGGCGGCCCCTCCGTCCCGCGTTTGTCCACGAGTCGCTGAAGCAGGCTCCACCCCAAGGGAAGTCACAGATCCGAATGGCACGCGATACCCTCGTCGTCCGGGGAGCCCGGGAACACAACCTCCGGAACATCGACGTGGAACTTCCCCGGGGGAAGCTGGTGGTCATCACCGGTCTCTCCGGGTCCGGGAAGTCCTCCCTCGCCTTCGACACCATCTATGCGGAGGGGCAGCGCCGGTACGTGGAGTCGCTGTCGGCTTACGCCCGTCAGTTCCTGGGGCTCATGGAGAAGCCCGATGTGGATGCCATCGAGGGGCTCTCCCCGGCCATCTCCATCGAGCAGAAGACGGTGTCCCGGAACCCCCGCTCCACGGTGGGAACGGTCACCGAGATCTACGACTACCTGAGGCTCCTCTGGGCCCGGGCGGGAACCCCCCACTGCCCCACCTGCGGGGACCCCGTCCTCCGGCAGTCCGCCACCATGATGGTGGACCGGATCCTGGAACTGGAGGAGGGGACCCGGATCGAGATCCTGGCCCCCATGATCCGGGGGCGGAAGGGGGAGTTCCGGGAGCTCTTCGAGCGGGCCCGGAAGGACGGATTCGTCCGGGCCAGGGTGAATGGCGAGACCTACGACCTCACCGATCCCCCCAAGCTGAACCGGTACGAGAACCACGAGATCGCGGTGGTGGTGGATCGGCTGGTGGTCCGGGAGGAGGACCGGGCCCGGATGGCCGATTCGGTGGAGATGGCCCTCCGGCATGGCAACGGGATCATGGAGGTGGTGGAGCACCAGGGGCGCCAGACCCGGATCCTCACCTTCTCCGAGCGCTACGCCTGCGTCACCTGCGGCACCAGCATTCCGGAGCTGGAGCCCCGACAGTTCTCCTTCAACTCCCCCTACGGAGCCTGCGAGGAGTGCGGGGGGCTGGGGACCCGGAAGGAGGTCAATCCGGAGCTGGTGGTGGCGGACCCCAGCCTCTCCATCCTGGAGGGGGTCATCCTCCCCTGGGGGGACCCCACGGGCCACCTCCGGCGCTCCATCATCCCCGGTCTGGCCGAGGCGTACGAGTTCGATCCCCGGACCGCCTGGCAGAAGATCCCGGAGGAGGTCCGGCACGCCATCCTCCACGGGTCCGGGCGGATGAAGATCCGCTTTCCGTATCGGGCCGGCGGGGCGAAGGGGCACTACGAGGAGCCCTGGGAGGGGGTGCTCCTGAATGTGGAGCGTCGCTATCAGGAGACGAAGTCCGACGCCGTGCGGGAGCAGTTGGAGGAGTACATGTCCACCCTCCCGTGCACCGCGTGCGGTGGGAGTCGGCTCCGGGCGGAATCGCTGGCCGTCACCGTTGGAGGGCGGTCGCTGGGGGATATCGTCTCCCTCTCCGTCTCCCGGGCGCTGGAGTTCTTCCAGGACGTCCCGGTGGCCGGGGAGCCCCGGAAGGGGCGGGGAACCCCGTCGGGAGAGGGACCGGGGGCCAATGGCGGCCCGGTGGGCTTCCTCTCCGCCGAGATCGCGGGGCCGATCCTGAAGGAGGTCCGGGAGCGACTGGGCTTCCTGGTGAATGTGGGGCTGGAGTACCTCACCCTGGGTCGCTCCGCCGAGAGCCTCTCCGGGGGGGAGGCCCAGCGGATCCGACTGGCCACCCAGATCGGCAGTCGCCTGGTGGGGGTGCTGTACATCCTGGACGAGCCCTCGGTGGGACTCCACCAGCGGGACAACGACCGGCTCCTGGACACCCTGAGGCAGCTCCGGGACCTGGGGAACACGGTGCTGGTGGTGGAGCACGACGAGGACACCATCCGGGCCGCGGACTGGATCGTGGACCTGGGGCCCGGGGCCGGTCGCCATGGCGGCGAGGTGGTGGCCCAGGGGACGCTGGAGGATATCCTGGCCTCGGAACGGTCCCTTACCGGCCAGTACATGCGTGGCACCCGGGAGATCGCATCGCCCCCGGAGCGGCGGCCGGTGGATATGGACCGGGCGCTGGTGGTCCGCAATGCCAGGGAGCACAACCTGGTGGGGGTGGATGCCACCTTCCCCCTGGGGACCTTCATCACCGTCACGGGAGTCAGTGGATCGGGGAAGTCCACCCTCATCAACCAGACCCTCTACAGGGCTCTGGCCAGGCACTTCTACCGGGCCAAGACCATCCCTGGCGCCCATGACGGGATCGAGGGGCTGGAGCTCATCGACAAGGTCATCGAGGTGGACCAGTCGCCCATCGGGCGGACCCCCCGCTCCAACCCCGCCACCTACACGGGGCTCTTCACCCCCATCCGGGACCTCTTTGCCAACCTGCCGGAGTCCCAGATGCGGGGATATCCGCCAGGGCGCTTCTCCTTCAATGTGAAGGGTGGACGCTGCGAGGCGTGTGCCGGCGACGGGCTGGTGAAGATCGAGATGCACTTCCTTCCGGATGTGTACGTCCCCTGCGATGTCTGCCGGGGCCGCCGCTACAACCGGGAGACGCTGGATGTCCTCTTCAAGGGGAAGAACATCGCCGACGTCCTGGACATGACCGTGGACGAGGCGCTGGAGTTCTTCGACGCAGTGCCCCGGATCCGGGTGAAGCTGCAGACCCTGTCGGACGTAGGGTTGGGGTACGTACACCTGGGGCAGTCCGCCACGACCCTCTCCGGGGGGGAGGCACAGCGGGTGAAGCTGGCCTCGGAGCTGTCGAAGCGGGCCACCGGAAGTACGCTCTACATCCTGGACGAACCCACTACGGGGCTCCACTTCGAGGATGTGCGGGTCCTTCTGGATGTACTCCACCGGCTGGTGGACATGGGGAACACGGTATTGGTCATCGAGCACAACCTCCAGGTGGTCAAGACGGCGGACTGGGTGGTGGACCTGGGGCCCGAGGGAGGGGAGAAGGGAGGGCGGATCGTGGTGGAAGGCCCCCCCGAGGTGGTGGCCCGGGTTCCGGATTCCCACACCGGACGCTACCTGGCCCCCCTGCTGGGAAGCCCGGCGCTGGCGGGCTCCTGAGGGGAGCCCCTGTCACGGATTGGAGAGGCCGGGAACCCCATGCGGAGTGGGGGTTCCCATATTACGTTGCGATGCCCCGCACCGGGCCCCCGGTGGGCCGGGGGGCGTCGCATCCTGCAACCCATGGAGAATGGGAATGGTCACGCGAGAGGACATCGAGAGCTTTCTCATCCGCATGGACCTGGGCTACAGTGAGGTCGCGGAGGGGATGTACCTGCTGAGGAGTGGGGAGGCCGAACTGCCCACCGTCGTCCATGTCACGCCCCCGCTGGTCGTGATCCGCCTGAAGCTCATGGATCTTCCCCCCCGGAGCGGGATGGAGGACCTCTACCGGATGCTCCTCGAGTTGAACGCCTCGGATGTGGTCCATGGGGCCTACGCCATCGAGGAGGGGGAACTCATCCTGACGGATGCCCTTCAGTTGGAAACGTTGGATTTCGTGGAACTACAGTCGTCGCTGGAGAGCCTGCAGATCGCGGCCTCCAGTCACATGGATCGGATCTCCGCGCTCGTCGGCGCGGGCGTGGAGGGCTGAACGGATGAGCATTTTCCAGCGGATCTCGACTCTCTTCAAGTCGAACATCAACGATCTGATCGCCCGGGCCGAAGACCCGGAGAAGATGCTGAATCAGATCATCGTGGACATGCGGGACCAGTTGGCCAAGGCCAAGCGGGAGGTGGCCGCCGCCATTGCCGACGAGCGGAAGCTCCGGTCCCAGCTGGACGAGGAGCTGAAGCTGACCCGGGATTGGGAGCATCGGGCCATGCTGGCGGTCCGGGAGAACCGGGACGACCTGGCCCGCCAGGCCCTCCTCCGGCAGCAGGAGCACGCCGGCCGGGCGCAGGCGTTGGAGCAGACATGGAACGCCCAGGCCGCCGAGACGGAGAAGCTCAAGGGATCGCTCCGTCAGTTGAACGAGCGGATCGAGGAGGCCCGGCGCAAGCGGAACCTGCTCATCGCCAAGCAGAAGCGGGCCCAGGCGCAGAAGCGGATCCATGAGACGATGTCCGGGATGTCCGACACCTCGGCCTTCGAGGCGTTCAACCGGATGGCCGAGAAGATCGAGGAGTCGGAGCGTCAGGCGGTGGCGGCATCGGAGGTGACCCAGGCGCTGCAGGGGGATTCGCTGGATCAGGAGTTCAAGGCCCTTGAAGGCGGCTCCACGGTGGAGGTGGACGACCGCCTGCTGGCACTGAAGCAGCAGATGGGGCTCCTTCCCGGGGGTGGGTCCTCCGCCCCGAAGAAGCTGGGTGCCGGGTCGGGATCGGAGGAGGCCGCCGATGAGGGGGGCGACGAGATCCCCGAGGTGGAGCACGAGGTCACCGCCGAGGCCACCTCGGGTGGCGAGGGGAACGGAGCCGCCGTCCGGGAGGCGGACCTGCTCCGGGAGTTCGAGGAGCTCGAGGGACGG
The DNA here is from genome assembly GCA_964420725.1 of uncultured Gemmatimonadaceae bacterium. Lineage (GTDB taxonomy): Bacteria > Gemmatimonadota > Gemmatimonadetes > Longimicrobiales > Gaopeijiaceae > CAYQVI01. The sequence continues at coordinate 6,629 of CAYQVI010000055.1, forward strand.
GATACCCGGGCGTGAGTACCTCCGGCGACGTGGTCTATCTGGATGGCGCATTCCTGCCGAAGGGGGAGGCACGGGTGTCGGTGGACGACCGGGGATTCCTCTTCGCCGATGGAGTCTACGAGGTGACCCCGGCGTACCGGGGGCACTTCTTCCGGGAGGACCGGCATGTGGCCCGGCTCCAGCGGGGGCTGGCGGCTCTCCGAATCGACTGGGATCCCGCCGGACTGGGGGCCATCCACCAGGAGTTGCTGGAGCGGAACGGGATCGCCGCCGAGGAGATGAGCATCGTCTACCTCCAGGTGACCCGTGGGGCGGCGCCCCGGAGCCACGCCTTTCCGGAGCCGGCGGTGCGGCCCACGGTCTACGCCTATGCCCGGACCTTCCGGCGCCCCTCGCCGGAGCGGTGGGAGCAGGGGTATACCGCCATCACCACTCCGGACCTGCGGTGGGCGCGGTGCGACCTGAAGACCGTGGCGCTTCTCCCCTGCGTCCTGGCCCAGCAGGCTGCGGTGGACGCAGGAGCCCAGGACGCCCTTCTGGTCCGGGACGGGATGGCGCTGGAGGGGTCCCACAACAATCTCTTCGTGGTGTTCGGCGACACGGTGGTGACCCATCCGGCCTCGAACCAGATCCTCCATGGCATCACCCGGGAGGTGGTGCTGGAGGAGGCACGGGGGCTGGGGCTCCCGGTGGAGGAGCGGGCCATCCCGGTGGAGCAGCTCCAGTGTGCCTCCGAGGTGTTCTTCACCGGCACCACCACCGAGGTCCGCCCCACGGTGCGGATCGACGGGAAGGCGGTGGGCTCCGGCAAGGTGGGGCCCATTGCCCGGCGTCTGCAGGAAGCCTTCCTGGCCCGGGTGCGCTCCGAAACCGGAGTCCAGGTCCTGGCCGGAGTGGCGTGACCGCGAGACGCCTGTTGAAGAGGGCGGGTGGCCACGCGCGGGCCGCCCTGCCTCTGCAACAGGCGTCTGCTCCTCAACGGGCGTCTACTCCTCGTGGAGGGACATCCGGCTCCGTGCCCAGGTGACCGCGTCCAGGTAGGCATCCCCCAGCGTCCTGGGATCCCCACCCGCCTGCTCGAGGATCTCCTCCGCCCGGTCCCAGTCGGCGTCCTGGTAGGCCTCGATGGCTTCCAGGATCTGACCTCCGGGGCCGCTCCGCTCCAGGAGTGCAGCCCGTCCCACCGGGCCCATGTCCACCTGGTCGGCGATCTCCTGCAGCGGCGCTCCCATGAGGAGGTCCATGTGGGAGAAGAGCCCCACCAGGAAGAGGATCCCCCGGTCCGGGAGGTTCCGGGCGAAGGTGTTTCCTGCCGCCTCCCCCACCAGCTCGCACATGCGGGCCCGGAGCAGGGAGGAGTGGATCAACTCCTGTCGGATGGCGTCCCCCTCCCCCTGGTTCCGCACCAGGAGCATGGAGAGCCAGCGGTACAGGGGCTGACGTCCCAGGAGCCGCACGGCGTACTCGATGGACTCGATCCCCCGTCCCCCCAGCGCCGCCGAGTTCACCAGCCGGAGGAGCTTGAACGAGAGGGCCGGGGCCGACCGGAAGACGTCCAGGATGTGGGCGTTGGACGTCTTCTCCTCCCGGAGGAGGGAGAGGAGGCGCAGCACCGACACCGACTCGGTGGTCATCTCCTTCCGGGACGTGTCCCGGGGGCGCATGAAGTGGGGCCCCTGGAAGATCATGAACCCCGCCGCCTGGCAGAGCTCGTACATCCCCTCGGACTTCACCCGGGAGGCCAGGAGTTGACCTCCCCCCTCTCCCAGCGCCCGGGCCGCCTCCAGGGAGCGATCCGGCCCGAAGGCTGCCACGTCCACCCGGATGATGTCGGCGACACCCAGCAGGGCGGGGAAGGAGGTCCCGGCATCCACCGCGATGCGGAAGCCCCGGGTCTGCAAGTCGTGGCAGAAGTCCACCACCTGATCCAGATCATGGACGGGCTCCAGCCCCTGGATCTCCAGCACGACGTGATCGGCGGGAAGGAGATCCAGGACGCCGGAGTGCAGGGAATCCCAGTCAGCGGAAACGAAGGCGGTGCTCCCGCCGGTGAACTGGTCGATCCCCACCCCGGCGAGGGCGTCCAGGGAGGATCCGCTGCCCCCCTGATGGTTGGCCGCCACAGTGGCCCCCACGGCCTGGGGGCGGTAGCGGAGCTCATACCCGACGATGCGGAGGTCCCGGTCGAAGATCGGCTGCCGCGCGATGAAGTTGTCCATACCCCAGTCCGTTTCTGGCGAAGAACCCCCGGTCCCACGCCCTGTGGGAGTGCGGAGATGGGCCGTCCATCCGGTGGTGATTATCGGCCCGGGTCGCCGGGAACATAAGGGGGTGCGCGATCTGTTTACCGGGGTCGACCCGCCGCTAGGGGAGACGGGTAGAGTCGTAGATCGGGAGGAGGGCTCCCTCCCGGAGAGGGGTGAAGGCGGACCGCTCCGCCTCCCACCCCCGGGTGAGGGATTCCAGGAGGGTGACCGGGTCGTGGGGGGCGTCGGTGGGGAGCGCCTGCAGCGCCTTCCGGAGGGCGTCGGTTCCTGCCAGGAGGTCGAAGTGGGCGGCGTTCCACTCCCATCGGGCCGGGGCCTGGCGCCGGGTCTCCACCAGGACGGCGATCCCCGCCTGCACCGGGTCGTAGCGCTCCGGGTCGGTGACGATCCAACGCACCCCCTGTAGCTCCTCGCCGTCGAACTTGCGGTCTCCGGGAGCCGATGGCGTGAAGCGGACGGCCTCGAAGCGGACCCCGTCCAGGGGCCAGCGGGCCAGGGCCTCCGCCAGTTCCGATCCGTCCAGCCAGGGTGCGCCTGTGACCTGGAACGCCTCCCCGGTCCCCCGTCCCACCGAGAGGTTGGTCCCTTCAAACAGGCAGCTCCCCGGGTAGTGGAGGGCGCTCTCCACCGAGGGCATGTTGGGGGAGGGGGGGATCCAGGGGAGGCCCGTGGAGGGGAAGAGCATATCCCGCCGCAGTCCGTCCACGGGAACCACATGCAACTCCACATCCACCCCGAAGTGGGTCCGGAAGAGTCGGGCCAGCTCCCCCGGCGTCATGCCATGGCGGATGGGGATGGGGTACATCCCTACGAAGGAGGAGAACTCCGGATGGAGGACGTTCCCCTGCACCAGCTCCCCCCCGATGGGATTGGGGCGGTCCAGCACCATCAGCGGGATCCCCGCCTCCCCGGCGGCCTCCATGGCCAGCGCCATGGTGTAGACATAGGTGTAGTATCGCGTTCCGATGTCCTGGATGTCGAAGAGGAGGACATCGACACCCTGGAGCATGGCCGGGGTAGGCTTGCGGGTGGATCCGTACAGGGAATGGATGGGGAGGCCGGTGGCGGCATCCAGGGAGGAGTCCACCAGTTCTCCGGCCATGGCGGTGCCCCGGATTCCATGCTCGGGGGAGTACAGGGCCACCAGTTCGACGTCCGGGGACTCGTGGATCCGGTCGATCCCGGAACGCCCCTCCCGGTCCACCCCGGTGTGGTTGGTGATGAGTCCCACCCGTCGACCCCGGACCAGGTGGAGGGAGTCCGACAGGAGGACATCCAGCCCCGGACGGACCACCGTCGTTTCTTTGGATGGGTCGCCTGCCGGGGTACGTTCCCGGCCCACTCCATCCGTGCAGGACGCAGCCGTACCCAGGACCAGGAGCGGGATGAGGGTCGAAACGCCCCAGGGAATTTGTCCTCTCATCGTCGATCTCCCAGATTCAGCCGGCCTCGAGCCCGATGGGCCTGCCCTGATTCGCTTTCACAGACGGAATCACGTGTCCCAACCCACCTGGCTGGTTCCCGTTCCCCGTGCGGTCCCGGGGGGAAGATCCACTTCCTGGATCGTCACCGCCATCCTGCCCCTCATCCTGCTGGCGGGGTGTGGAAGCGGCGGGCCGGTCCCCCTCCCCCCTGCAGCGGAGCCGGATTGGGCCGGTGACCCCACCGGCGCCCCCCCCGTGCAGGTGACACCCGAGCCGGAGCCCGAGCCGGAGCCCGAACCCGAGGCGGTGTTGGAGTCGGAACCGGAGGTCCAGGACGAGGGCCCGGTGGAGGTGCCAGTGGACCCCTCCCTTCCCCCGCTGGAGCCCATACTGGATGGATGGGCGGAGGCCACCCTGGAGCGCCTGACCCTCCGGGAGCGGGTGGCCCAGCTCATGATGCCCTGGATGCTGGGGGACTTCGCTCCCGACGGGACGCCGGGGTCCGACCGGGTCCTGGAGATGCTGGACCGGCATGGGGTGGGGGGGGTGATCGTCTCTGCCGGCTCCCCCACCGAGGTGGCGGTGAAGCTGAACCGCCTCCAGGGGCGGTCCCGGATCCCCCTCCTGGTGGGAGCCGACCTGGAGACCGGTGCGGGCTTCCGCTTCCGGGCGCCGGTGTCCCTTCCCGGGCTGGTGGACCTGGGCGGGGCCACAGACTTCCCTCCCCTCATGGCGGTGGGGGCCACCGGGGACCCGGAGCTGGCCTACGCCATGGGGCGGATCACCGCCATCGAGTCCCGGGCGCTGGGGGTGCACCTCCCCTTCGCTCCCGTGCTGGATGTGAACAACAATCCGGACAACCCGGTGATCAACGTGCGCTCCTTCGGGGAGGATCCTGCTGCGGTGGCCCGGATGGGGGCGGCCTTCGTCCGGGGGATGCAGGAGTGGGGGGCCACCGCCACCGGGAAGCACTTCCCCGGACACGGGGACACAAACGTGGACTCCCATGTGGACCTCCCGGTGATCCGGGCCAACAGGACGCGGCTGGACTCCCTGGAACTGGTCCCTTTCCGGGTGGCCATCGGGGTGGGAATGGGGGCGGTGATGACCGCCCACCTCTCCATGCCCGAGATCACCGGCTCCGCCACCACTCCGGCCACCCTCTCCCCTGCGGTCCTCACCAGTCTCCTCCGGAGGGATCTCGGATTCGACGGCCTCATCATCACGGATGCCCTGGACATGCAGGCGGTGGACCGGCGCTTTCCCCGGGGAGAGGCGGCGGTCCGGGCCATTGCCGCCGGAGCCGATCTCCTCCTCATGCCCCCGGATGTGGCCACGGCCATCCGGGCGGTGGTGGCCGCCGTGGAGGCCGGGCGGATCTCCGAGGAGAGGCTGAACGAGTCGGTCCTGCGGATCCTCCGCCTGAAGGAGGAGATGGGGCTGCCGGCCCAGCCCCGTATCGACGTGGAGGATGTGGCGTCGCGGGTGGGGATTCCCGCGCACCTGGAGGTGGCCAGGGAGATCGCCGAGCGCTCCATCACGGTTCTTCGCAATGAGCGGTCCCTCCTCCCCCTCCGGGGGACCCGGACGGCCAATGTCACCTCCCTGGTCATCCGGAGGGGGAACGACCTGTTGGCGGGGCGGACCTTCACGGCCCGGATGCGCCGCACCTATCCCCGGCTCCGGGAGGAGGTCGTGGACCGGGGGGCGCCGGCCGGGAGCTGGGACCAGGTCTTCCAGCGGGCTCGTCAGGCGGACCTGGTGGTGATCCAGGCGCATCTTCCCTCCGCCGTGACCCCTCCCCGGGAGCTCACCCGGCTGGTGGATCGCCTGGTGGAGGCACAGGTACCCCATGTGGTGGTCTCCTTCGGGAATCCCTACCTGGTGCGGGAGTTTCCCAGGGTTCAGGGGTATGTCCTGGCCTGGGGAAGCAGCGAGGCGTCGCAGGCGGCGGCAGCCCGGGCTCTCCTGGGTGAGATTCCGGTGAGGGGGCGCACCCCCACCGTCATCCCTCCGCTGTTCAGGATCGGGGACGGAATCCAGTTGGAGCGGCGCTGACCGGTTCTCCCCACGGGGCCGGACCACGGGTGCGAGAGGAGAGGGAATGCGAGACGTTCTGCGGGCGCGGGGGTGGGGGGCGGGGACCCATGGAGCGGACTCCGGAGGGGACCACCCGTGCCGGAGTGGGGGAAGGGGGGGCGGCGACCGTCCCTCCAGCGGGCGGAGTGGAGGGACTCCGGCACAGTGGTTCCTCCCCGCCCTGGTGGCGGCATCCCTGGCCTGCGCCTCTCCGGCGGGGGCGGGTGCCCCGGGATCGGGGGGGGGCGGTTCCGGGCCCTCCGGTGACGCCCCTCCCCCTGCCCTCGCCAGCGCCCATACCGGGGATACCCTCCTGCGGGTGCTGGATCCCCAGGGGCGCCGCTGGGTGGACTCCACCCTGGCCTCCCTCTCCCTCCGGGAGGCGGCGGGGCAGCTCATCTTCCAGTGGATCCCCGGCTCCTACACCGCCCTTTCCTCCCCGGAGTTCCTGGAGCTGGAGGGGTGGGTGGCAGGGGACGGGATCGGGGGGGTGGCGGTCTCCATCGGGACCCCCTTGGCCTACGCCCACAAGCTCAACGCCCTCCAGCAGCGGGCTCGTGTGCCCCTCCTGGTGACCTCCGACTTCGAGAACGGGGGGCCGGGAATGCGCATCAACCACACCTACGCCCTCCCCACCCTCCTCCCCCAGGGGGGCGGCACCAGCTTCCCCCCCACCATGGCCTTCGGGGCCATCCGGGATTCCGCGGCGGAGTACACCCGGGAGATGGCCCGGATCACGGCCGCCGAGGCCCGGGCGGTGGGGGTGCACCTGAACTTCGCCCCGGTCCTGGATGTGAACTCCAACCCGGCCAACCCCATCATCAACACCCGGGCCTTCGGGGAGGACCCCCGGCGGGTGGCGGAGCTTGGGGCGGCGTACATCCAGGGGGCCAGGGCCGGGGGGATCCTCACCACGGCGAAGCACTTCCCGGGGCATGGGGACACGGAGTCGGACTCGCACCTGGACCTTCCCGCCGTGGTGGCGGACCGGGCCCGGCTGGACACCCTGGAGTTGGTCCCCTTCGTCCGGGCCATTGCGGAGGGGGTGGATGCGGTGATGACGGCCCACGTGGCCGTCCCGGCGATGCTGGGGCCGGAGGGCCCCCCGGCCACCTTCTCCCCCCGCTTTCTCACGGGGCTGCTCCGGGAGGAGATGGGCTTCCAGGGACTCCTCTTCACCGATGCCCTCCGGATGGGGGCCATCACGGATCGCTTCGGTGGGGGGGAGGCCGCGGTCCTGGCGCTGGAGGCGGGTGCCGACGTCATCCTCATCCCTGCGGACGTGGGAGAGGCCCTCCGCCACCTGGTGGAAGCGGTGGAGACGGGGCGGGTCACCCGGGAGCGGGTGGATGCCTCCGTGCGCCGGATCCTGGAGGCCAAGGCCCGGGTGGGGCTCCATCGGGAGCGGACCATGTCGCTGGAGGGGGTAGGGGACGTGGTGGGCTCCGGCCCCCACCTGGCCTTTGCGGACCGCGCGGCGGAGCGCTCCATCGTCCTGGTGCGGGACGACAGGGGGCTGATCCCCATCGGACCGGGGGCGGTGGATCGGGTTCTCAGCGTCACCTATTCCCGCTTCGACGACCTCACCGCAGGACGGGCCTTCGACGCCCGGGCCGCCGGCTACGGTCCGGTTGTGGAGCGGGTGCACCTCCACGAGCGGGTGTCGCCCGAGGAGTGGGCCGCCGCCACCCGTGCCGCCACGGCCGCTGAACTGGTCCTGGTGAATGTGTATCTTCCCCCCCGGGCAGGGGCGGGGAGCGTGGCGGTGTCGCAGGAGCTGGAGGACTTCGTCCGCAGGGTAGCGGCGGCGGCCCCGGTGGTGGTGACCTCCTTCGGCAGCCCCTACGTCCTCTCCCGCTTCCCGGGTGCGGCGGCGGTGCTGGTGGCCTGGGGGGACCGGGAGGTCTCGCAGGTGGCGGGGGCCCGGGCCCTCTTCGGGGAGTCCCGCATCGACGGAGTGCTTCCCACCAGCGTCCCCCCCCTCCACCCCCGGGGGGAGGGGTTGGTCCGGGAGGCGGTGCGGAGCCCCACCACCGTGCGCACCGACCAGTTGGACGAGACCGGGATCCTGGCGCCGGGACGCCGTCCCCCCCCCGATGGGGGAGACGCCCCGACTGGAGCGCCCCTGGAGGAGGTCTCCGGGGCGGACGTGGGGATGTCGGACGAGGCGCTGGACCGGATCGATGCCCTGGTGGAGGCGGCCATCCGGGAGGGGGCCACCCCGGGAGCGGCGTTGGTGGTGGGGCGGGGAAGCCGGGTGGTCCGGCTCCGGGGGTACGGCCGCCTGGGGTGGGGGGAGGGGGAGCCCTCCGTGGACCCCGGTACCACCCTCTACGACCTGGCCTCCCTCACCAAGGTGGTGGGCACCACCTCGGCGGTGATGCTCCTGGTGGACCGTGGAATGCTGGAGCTGGATGCGCCGGTGGTGCGCTACCTCCCGGAGTGGGGGGGGGGAGACCCCCGGAAGGGGGAGGTGACGATCCGGCACCTCCTCCTCCACCGGAGCGGGCTGGCCCCCTTCCGGCGGTGGTACACGGAACTCCGGGGGAAGGAGGCCTTCGTCCAGGCCATCCAGGAGGAGGCGCTGGAGGTGCCGCCCGGTACCAGGACGGCATACTCCGACATCGGGTTCATGACGCTGGGGCTGGTGGTGGAGGCGGTGTCCGGTCGATCGATGGACCGCTTCCTCCAGGAGGAACTCTGGGCGCCTCTGGGGATGACCGATACCGGGTTCCTGCCGGAGGCGTCGCTGCGCCCCCGCATCGCCCCCACCGAGGAGGATCCGGTGCGGGGAGGGATCGTCCGGGGGCTGGTCCACGACGAGAACGCATGGGCCATGGGGGGGGTGGCCGGGCATGCCGGGCTCTTCTCCACCGCCGCGGACCTGGCCCGCTTCGTCGCCGCCCTGGGGGAGGCTGCCGCAGGGGTCGCCGGACCGGGGAGTGTCCTCCCCTCCCGGGTCGTGGACGGATGGACCCGGAGGGTGGACCAGGGTGCCACCCGGGCGCTGGGATGGGATACCCCCAGCCTCAACGGCTCCTCCGCCGGGGACTATTTCTCCTCGTTCTCCTTCGGGCACACAGGATTCACCGGCACTTCCATTTGGGTGGACCGGGAGCGGGATCTCTGGGTGATCCTCCTGACCAACCGGGTCCATCCCACCCGGGAGAACACCCTCCACGTTCCTCTTCGCCGGGCCGTGCACGACGCCGCGGCCCGGGCGGTGACGGACATGCCGGTCACCCGCCGGGAGCGCTGAGCCCCTCCACCGGGGGGCACGGGGCTGCCCTTTCCCCGGTGGCCCCGGTGGTCTACCGTTCCCGCCTCAGTCCACGAGGGTTTCGGGCCAGGCCGTGACCGTCCCCTCATCAGCCCTGCATCCATCGGAGGTCCGCCCCCCGTGACCGCCTTCCAGCCCCTGGACTACGTCGTGCTCGCGGTCTACCTCCTGGGTGTCACTGCCTGGGGCGCCTGGCTGGGGCGGAATGCCCGGGGGGGGAAGGACTACTTCCTGGGGAACCGGGAGCTCCCCTGGGGGGCGGTGCTCCTATCGGTGGTGGCTACGGAGACCAGCACCCTCACCTTTCTGAGTATCCCCGGGGTGGCCTACCTGGGGACGCTGGCCTTTCTCCAGCTCACCTTCGGATACCTCCTGGGCCGGATCGTGGTGTCGTCCATCTTCCTCCCGGCCTACTACCGGGGGGAGCTCACCACGGCGTACCAGCTCCTGGACCAGCGGTTCGGCTCCGATACCCGGCGCTTCACCTCGGGGATCTTCATGATCACCCGCCTGCTGGCGGACTCGGTGCGCCTCTTCGCCACCGCAATCCCCCTGGCCCTCATCACCGGGTGGCCCTACCCGCTGTCCATCGCCGTCATCGGTATCCTGACCGTGATCTACACCTACATCGGGGGGATCCGGGCGGTGGTCTGGGTGGATGCCCTCCAGATGGGGATCTACCTCCTGGGGGCGGCTCTGGCCCTCATGGCTCTCCAGGCGGCGGTGCCGGGGGGATGGGGGGCGATCCTCGAGCAGGCGGGGGCGGCGGGGAAGCTGCAACTGCTGGACTTCACCCCCACCTTCTCCGTCACCTACACCTTCTGGGCCGGGCTTCTGGGGGGGACCGTGTTCACCATGGCCTCCCACGGGACGGACCAGCTCCTGGTGCAGCGGCTCCTCACCTGCCGGGATCTCCAGGCCAGTCAGAAGGCGCTGGTGGGGAGCGGGATCGTGGTGATGATCCAGTTCGGCCTCTTCCTCCTGGTGGGGATGGGGCTCTGGGCCTTCTACGAGGGGCGTTCCTTCGACACCCCCGACGCCATCTTCGCCACCTTCATCATCGACGAGCTTCCGCCGGGGGTGACGGGGCTTCTCATTGCGGGGGTCTTCGCGGCAGCCATGTCCTCACTCTCCTCCTCCATCAATGCCCTGGCCTCCGCATCGGCCTACGACTTCTGGGCTCCGGCCAAGGGGATGGAGGGGGACGATGTGGCCATCCTGGGGGCAGGGAAGGTCCTTACCCTGGTCTGGTCGGTGCTCCTGGTGGGTGGGGCCATCCTCTTCATTCCACTGTCGGAGGGGACGGCTGCGGTGGAGGTTGCCCTGGCCGTGGCTGGAGTGGTCTACGGGGGACTCCTGGGGGCCTTCCTCCTGGGGACCCGCTCCAGCCGGGCCACCGGACGGAGCGTGAACTGGGGGGTGGCGTCCGGTATCCTCGTGGTGGCCCTCATCTGGGTCTTCTTCCGGACCAGCATCGCCTGGCCCTGGTTCGCTCCCATCGGTGCCCTGGTCACCTGGAGCGTCGGATGGGCGCTGGGGCGGAGCGGGGGCGGGCGGGCTCCAGGATCGCCGGGGCCATGAGGGGGGTGCTGGTGG
>CAYQVI010000056.1:0-17053 GCA_964420725.1 uncultured Gemmatimonadaceae bacterium
TGCCCGTTCGGCATCCCTTTCCCTGCCTCCCCGGCCCCCTCGTCCCCCTCCGCCTTTTGGAACCGCCTCCATCCGCGTATCATCGGAGCCGTTTCCCGATGCTGCGCCCCGGCGGCCACGGCCGCCGGGCCCCATCCCGCACCCCCGGAGATGCATCCATATGGAAGATCAACGCGGCCACTGGAGTTCCAGCCTGGGTTTCGTTCTCGCCGCCACCGGTAGCGCCGTGGGGCTGGGGAACCTCTGGAAATTCCCCTTCGTGACCTGGGAGAACAGCGGGGGGGCCTTCGTCCTGGTCTACCTGGTGTGTATCGCCGCGGTGGGTCTTCCCATCATGATGGCCGAGCTCCTCATCGGGCGGAAGGCACAGAAGAGCCCGGTTGGCGCGCTGAAGGCGGCGGTGGGTCCTGCATGGGGGATCGTGGGAGGGTGGGGGGTGCTCTGCGGATTCATCCTGCTGAGCTACTACACGGTGATCGCAGGGTGGTCGCTCTTCTACTTCTCGAAGGCGCTGGGGTGGACCACCGGGGGATTCCCCACCGATCTCCAGATGGGCGACCTCTTCGGGGAGCAGGTATCCAATGGCGGCCTGCAGGTGGGGCTCTCCCTGCTCTTCAGTGTGGCCACCGTCTCGGTGGTCTACTTCGGGGTGCAGAAGGGGATTGAGCGGATCGCCAAGATCTTCCTCCCCATTCTCTTCGCCATCCTGCTGCTGATGCTCATCAGCGCCGCCCGCATGGAGGGGTTCGGCGAGTCGCTGGCCTTCATCTTCGTTCCCCACTTCGGAGAGTTGGAGCCCGAGGGGATCCTGGAGGCGCTGGGACACGCCTTCTTCACCCTCTCCCTGGGGATGGGGGCCATGATCACCTACGGCTCCTACCTGGAGCGACGGCAGTCCATCGTGAAGTCGGCAGGGATCATCGTCCTCCTGGACACCGTGATCGGACTGGTGGCGGCCTCCATCATGTTCGCTGTCATCTTTTCGGTGGCGGGGATGCAGGAGCAGGTGAGTGGATCCACAGTGGGGATGCTCTTCATCTCCCTTCCCCAGCTCTTCTATACCGAGGTCCCCTTCGGCACGATCCTGGGGCCCCTCTTCTATCTCCTCATCGCCCTGGCGGCCCTCACCTCCACCATTTCCCTCCTGGAGGTGGTGGCCAGCTACGTCATCGACGAGCATGGAGTGGGGCGGCACAAGGCCACGGTGCTCTGCGGCGCAACCATCTTCGTCTTCACCATCCTGTCGGCCCTCTCCTTCGGGGCGGTGGACGGCCTCTCAACGTTCGAGATCTTCCAGGGGAAGCCGGGATGGTTCTCCACGGCGGACCACTTCGTCTCCAACTGGATGCTTCCCACCGGAGGGTTTGCCATCACCATGGCGGCCGGGTGGTTCATGACCCGGGAGTCGACGATGGCAGAGTTGGCGGGGGAGTCCGAGCCGGCGTGGTTCAGCTATGAGGTCTGGCGCTTCTTCATCCGGTTCGTGGCACCGGCCGCCGTGGCCTCCATCATCATTGCGGTCATGTTCTTCGGGACCGACTTCAGCTGAAGATGCCCTCCCCGGATCGACGTCCGGGGGGTGGACCCGGGGGCAGATGCCCCTGAAGGGAATGGGAGAGGGCCCGGGTCCTGCCGCGAGCGCGGCGGGGTCCGGGCCCTCGTTCGTTTCCGGGATCCCCGGGCTCGATCGGCCCGTTCCGGAGGGGGGGCAGGGGAGGGGGCACTCCCCCCCCGGCCCCACGTCACTCCGGTGACGCTCCCGTCTCCGGGAGGAGGGTCACCACCACCACATTGTCCATCCGGAGGAAGCTCATGGCGGCCTCCTGCACGTCGTCCGGCGAGATGTGCTCCAGGAGGGACGTTGCGGTGATGCGCTCCGGATCCAGGTCGTACCTGGACCAGGCCACCAGTTGCCCCGTCCAGTAGGCGTTCTGCCGCTGCCCCAGTTCACGGGAGCGGCGATGGGCTTCCTTCACCTTCATCAGGTCCTCCACGAAGGGCCCCTCCTCCTGCATCCGGACGATCTCCCGGGTGACGGCAGCCACCAACTCCTCCGCCCGATCGGGAGCCGAGCCGAAGCCGATGGCCACAGTGTACTCCGGATAGGGCTCCAGCGAGGCCTGTCCCGAGACGGAGACGTTGTAGGTTCCCCCCAGGTCCTCCCGGAGGATCTCCCGGAGGCGGATCTCCAGGGTTCCGGCCAGGGCGTTCAGCAGGTCCCGGTTCCGGGGGGTATGGTCCACCTCACCGGTGAAGAGGATCTGGGTGGAGGACTGGGGTTCCACCCCCTTACGCACGGTCTTCCGGACGATCCCCCGGGGGGGACGCACCCCGTCGTCCCGCCACTCCTCGGGGCCGCCCCCGGCGGGGAGACTGGCCAGGTAGCGCTCCACCAGCGGGCGCATGGTCTCCAGCTCGAAGTCCCCTACGAAGACGAAGGTGAACCCGGCGGCCCCGTCGAAGCGGTCCCGGTAGAAGTCCAGCGACGCCTCCAGATCCATCTCCTCCACATAGTGGAGCCCGATGGGGCGGGCCCGGGGGTGTCCCTGGGACATGGTCACCGCCAGGGTGTCCTGGAAGTGGGCCTGGGGGCTGGCCTCCCGGTTCGCCAGGAGGGCCCTCAACTGGGCCCGGAAGGCGGAGAATGCAATGGAGTCGGCCCTGGGGGCGCTGAAGTGGAGGTGGATGAGCTGGAAGAGGGTCTCCACATCCCGGGGGGAGGCGGTGCCCGACATTCCCTGGGAGAGTTCCGAGATGGTGGGGGTGACATTGGCCACCTTCCCCGCCATGGTCCGTTGCAGCTCGGTCAGCGACAGGTCGCCGATCCCCCCCTGACCCACCACGGTGGTGGCCGTCCGGGCCGGAACCAGCATGTCGTCGTCGGCCAGGGAGATCCCCCCGTCCGCATGGGCCTGGAAGAGGATCTGGTCATCCTGGTAGTCGGTGGGGCGGAGGAGGACCGTGGCCCCGTTGGCCAGACGCCACGCCATGGTCTCCAGCGCCCCGATCTCCCCCTCCTCCACGATCCGGCCAGGCTCAGGCAGCGACGGCATCAACTCCTTCGTGGTCTCGTCCCCGGCATACGCCACCACCTGGGCGGAAGCAGCCCGCTCCATCACCTCCAGCAGGTCGGCTTCGGTGGGAGGCGGACCAGCCCCCTCCGGGGCGGCCAGGAGCACGATCCGGTTCTCCTCCGAGATCCACTCGCTGGCCAGCCGGTTCACCTCCTCCAGCCCGATCCCGGGAAGGAGCCCCTGCACCAGATCGTACTCCACCTCGATGCCGGGGATGGGCTCCCCCGTGAGGGAGTTCCGGACGTACTCATCCGCCAGGTTCCCCGATCGCCGGGTCTCCCGCTCGTCCAGCGCTCTCTGCAGCGCCCGGAGGAGGGCATCCTTCTCCCGCTGGAGCTCCGATGGGGTGAACCCGAACCGGTCTACCCGCCGCGCCTCCACCAGCAGGGCCTCCAGGCCGGCGGCGGCCTCTCCCGGCTGGGTGACTCCGGCCAACTGGTACAGCCCTGCCCCCCGGATCAGCCGTCCCTGCACCGAGGCGGCCCCCAGGAAGGGGGGCTCTGCCGATCGGGTCAGTTCCTCCAGGCGGACGTTCAGCATGTTGTTGTAGAGGATCTCCACCAGCGAGCGACGGTAGGCCTCGAGGGTGCCCTCCTCGTCGACGGGCTGCTTGAAGCCCACGGCCACCTGGGTGAGCTGCAGCTCCGGATCCGAGGCGATGGAGAAGAGGGTTTCCCGGTGGCCCGGGACGTCGGGCTGGATCCGGGGTCGGGGATCCGTCGGGGAGGGGATGGCCCCGAAGAGCTCCCGGATCCGGGACACCACGGCATCTGCGTCGAAATCCCCCACCGCCACCACCGCCATGAGCTCCGGGCGGTACCAGTCCTCGTAGAACCGGCGGAGTGCCTCTGCAGGGGCGGTCCGGATCACCGCGGTGTCCCCGATGGGGAGTCGCTCCGCATAGCGGGAGCCGGAGAAGAGCACGGGGATCTGCCGGTCCAGGATCCGGGCCTGGGCCCCCCGGCCCAGTCGCCACTCCTCCAGGATGACCCCCCGCTCCCGGTCCACCTCCTCCGGGTCCAGTTCGATCCGGTGGGCCCACTCCTCCAGGATCCGGAGCCCCGTGTCCAGCGTCTCCGGATCGTCGGTGGGGAGTTGGAGCATGTACACGGTCTCGTCGAAGCTGGTGTAGGCGTTCAGGTCCGGCCCGAAACGCATCCCGATGGACTCCAGGTAGTCCACCAGTTCCTGCCGCTGGAAGTTCTCGGTGCCGTTGAAGGCCATGTGCTCAAGGAAGTGGGCCAGCCCCCGCTGATCCTCATCCTCCAGGATGGAGCCGGCATTCACCACCAGCCGGAGTTCCGCCCGGTCCCGGGGCTCCCCGTGGGAGCGGACGTAGTAGCGGAGACCATTCTCCAGCGCGCCCACCTGCACCGCCGGGTCCACCGGGAGCATCCGGTCCGGACGTTCCTGCGCCCCTGCCCCCCCGGCGATGCCGGCGAGGGCCAGGAGGAGGAGGTGGAGGGGAACGAGGGATCGCACGGTTCTGGACATGGGGGCGGGCTCGGAATACGGAGGGTGCTGGGGCCGCGGAGCAGAGCCGTCGTCCGGTGAAGGGGCGGGACGGGGAGCCACGGAACGGATGTCGCGGCATACACCGTCCCCGCCCCCCGGGTCCTGGGGGTATGGCCCCGTGGCCCGGTTCCACCGACCTTTGGATCATCCTGGGGGCGGGACCTGGCTCCGCTCCCTCCGGTGGTCCCCTGGTTCCTGCACAACCATGCCGTCTCAGCCCGCTCTCCCGAACCCAACCGGTCCCCGTAGCCACCGGGGAGCCACCACCTCCATGGGGGATGTGGTCCGCATGCTCTCCCGGGTGAGGGGGGTTCTTGCGGACGGGGTGGTGACCGATGAGGAGGCCCGATCCCTCACCGCCTTCGTCCGGGCCAATCCGGAGGTGGCCCTGGGATGGCCGGGGGATGTCCTCCTCCGCCGCCTGCAGGCCATCTTCGAGGACGGCCGTGTGGACGAGGAGGAGCGGGAGGAGCTGTCCCTGCTTCTGAACCGCATCCTGGAGGAGGCCGGAGGGCAGGGAGCGGAAACGGGAGGTGCGGAGGCACCCGCCGGCAAGGCCCTTCCCCTGGACCAGCCACCCCCCATCCTCCGGTTCTCGGATCGGACGTTCGTCTTCGCCGGGCCCCTGGCGTCGGGCTCCCTGGGCCGATGCCACCTGCAGGTGGTTCGCCTCGGGGGCCGCTACGCCACCACCGTGGGGCCCACCACCGATGTGCTTGTGGTAGGGAGCCTTCCGGACCGGGGGTGGGAGGAGACCTCGGTGGGGGAGGAGGTCCGGCGGGCGCTGGCACTCCGGGAGGAAGGGCGGCAGATCGCCATCGTCTCGGAGGAGGAGTTCATCCGGGCTCTGCCGCAGGACGCTGTGCGAGGACCCCGCCAGCGGTCCTGAGCCTGGCCACCCGGAGCGCCGTTCTCTCGGCATCGGGGTGGGGCACCGGCGCCTCGTCCGGCGCCCCGGTCTCCAGGTTGTGGTTCGCAAGGGTGTCCAGCCCCCCGCCTGTCAGAAGGGCCAGCCGTTCGGGGAAGTCGTCCGCCAGGCGACGGACCTCCCCCAGGAGCCAGTCCGGAGGCCGGATGGGGTGGAAGAACCCCCGGGCGGCGCCTGTGGGGCGGGCCAGGGCGGACCCCACCCCGGTGGCGGCCTTCCCCACCAGTCCCTGGACCCGGTTCCTCCCGGCCCCTGCGATCCCACGCCCCCACTCCAGGACCTTCAGCGCCCGGGGCCAGCGGACGTTCATCACCACGGAGCGCCGGTGGGTGGCCAGCAGTTCCACAGGCGACCAGCGAATCTCGTAGACCTCCTCCAGACTCTCCACCAGGTAGCGGATGGAACGTCCATTGAAGGCCTCGGATCTGGGGGGACCGGGGATCCCCTGCTCGGAGGCCAGGATGCTCAGGTCCAGCCCCACCTCCATCCCCACGTGGGCCGGCAGGTCCTCTGCAGCGTTCAGCCGGACCCCCCGGTCCCCCCGCAGCCGCTCTCCACAGGCCCGCCCCACCTCCGGGTGCAGCACCAGGTCGGTAAGGACATGGGTCACCCACCCCCAGGCGAAGCCGGCTTCCGGACCGGAGCGGGCCCGGTGCACCAGGGTGCGGGCCAGGTCCACCGAGCGGACGTAGTGGGAGACCTCCGACACGAAGCGATCGGCCCCCGGGACGAACCCCATGTCCGGGCCCAGGGCTCCGTGGAGGAAGCAGGCCCGGCACTCGGGGTCATCCAGGGGGAAGGGGAGGGGGGGCCCCCCCCGGGAGGCGGCCGTCAGGGCGCGGCCGGCGGTGAGGAGATGGACACCGGAGCAGGGCATGGGGACCGGGGGGCGTGCCAGGGGTGGAACGGACGGGTTCTACCGTTGTGTGACCCGGGAATCTCCTCGGGGATCCGGGGCCGGGGACAATTCAGGGAAGGGCCCGGGACACCAGCACCGCGGTGGCCGCCAGGATCCCCAGCCCCAGGAGGAACTCCACGGTGGCCGGAATCCGCAGGAGCCCGGGGCGAGGGGTCTCCCGGAGCGCCGGGCGCACCACCCGCCAGTTGTACAGCCCCAGGGCCCCCGCCGCCGCCAGGAGGCCCAGCTTCACCAGGAGGGTCCGGCCCCAGCCCGTGGAGACCAGGTTCCCCGGGCTCCCCAGGAGGAAGAGGTTCTGCCCGACTCCTGCCGCCACCAGGACCAGTACCGCCACCAGCGCCATCCTGGAGAAGGCCTCCACCACCGTCACCAGCCCCGGCCGCTCCCCTTCTTTGGTCTGCACCCCCCGGATCCCCGGAAGGCCCGCCAGGAGGAGGGCCGCCAGCCCTCCCATCCAGACTCCGGCGGCCAGGACATGGGCCCCACTGAAGAGGACCCCCACCAGCCGGGGCTCGATCCCCCAGGCGTGCCCCGAGAGGGCTGGGACAAAGGCCAGGACAACCGCGCCCACGGCCACCACCCCCCACCCCCGCTTCCGACCTCCTCCCGGAGCCGCCACCCGGAGCCCCACCGCCGCCACGATCAGGGCCCCGATCTGCAGGAGCCAACCCCAGCCCCATGGGGTCTGGAACACCAGCGTTCCCAGGTTTGCGGCCGCAAGCGAATCGCCTCCCCACATGGCCAGCGACTGGCTCCAGAGCCGTGCCGGAAGACTCAGCGCCAACAGGGCGATCCCCATCCAGGCCATGGTGGCCAGCCGGTTCGACATCATGGCCCCGGCGGGGGCCAGCTCCGTGCGCCGGAGGACGAAGGGGACCACGAAGAAACGGAACGAGACCGCCCCCAGCACCAGGATCATCCCCAGGTACTGGAGCCAGCGGATGGCATGGGTGGTGGAGCCGGACCCTCCGGAGGAGCCGGACTGTTCGGCCATCTCCAGGGAGTCATCATCCATGGGAGCCACGGCCAGGGTGTCCTCCACCTGCCCGGGAGCCCCCTCTCCTTCTCCCGGGTCTGTCCGGTCCGTACCTGCCACCTGGAAGGCGAAGGCCCCCCGGATGATGTGGGAGTCGGGCCCTGCGGTCTGCCACTCCACCCGGTAACGGCCGGGGTCCAGGGGGGACGAGGGGGCGAAGCGGAGTTCCCGCCCGTCGGAGGCATCCACCATGTCCAGCGTCCCGGCCCATCCCCGGCCTTCGGTGTCCGTCAACACCACCCGGCTCAGGGGGAGCTGGATGGGGGTGGTGAAACGGAGCAGCACCCCGTCCGGTGCCCCCTCCACCACGGCTCCCTCCGCCGGCGTGGAACTCTCCAGCTCCGTGTGTCTTGCGAGGGCGGCCACCCTCGAGGGGGCCGGAGGCCCGGGGAGGACGCTCCCGGGAAGGGTTTCCATCCCCCCGGGAAGCCCGGGACCATTCCAGTGGGCCGCCGCAGTCCCCGGCGTAACACCGGTGGCGACCACCACCAGGAGGAGGAGGGGCAGGACGAGCCTGGTGCCAGCGGATCGTGACGGCATGGGTTCCTCCGGCCGGGAGCCGGGGTGATGGGATCAGGCGGGGAGCCCGTGCCGGATCACCCGCTCCATCACCTCGGAGAAGCGCTCCAGCTCCTCCAGGGTGGTGTAGACACTGGGTGTGACCCGGAGCCCCTCGAACTCGGCATGTCGGATGGGTGTGGCCAGGATCCGGTGCTCCCCCCAGAGGTGCGCCCCCAGAGCCCCCGTATCCACCCCCTCCACCTGCACGGTGGCCAGCCCGCAGGCCAGCCCATCCTTCATGCTGGTGTGGAGCCGGACCCGGGGAGAGACGTTGGTGAGGCGGTTCGCCCAGACGTTCCTCAGGTGTACGAGCCGGGCGGCCTTCCGCTCCCCTCCCAGCCCCTGATGGAACGTCAGCGCCTCACCGATGGCCAGGGTGTTGGCTGCCGGGTGGGTCCCGATCTCCTCGAACTTCCGGATGTTGTCGTCCATGGAGGCCGGCGCCGCCATGAGCGGCCAGAGGCCCTGGATCTTCTCCCTCCGCACGTAGAGGAGTCCCGTTCCATGGGGGGCGAAGAGCCACTTGTGGAGGGAGGTGGCGTAGTAGTCCACATCCAGCTCCCCCAGGGAGAAGTGGTTGTGGGCCAGGGCGTGGGCTCCGTCCACGATCACCGGAATCCCGTGGCGGCGCCCCAGTGCGGTGATCTCCCGCACCGGCAAGATCTGGCCGGTGAGGTTGATCATGTGGCAGACCAGGATCATCCGGGTCCTGGGGGTGATGGCCTTCTCGAAGATCCGCACCACCTCCGCCGGGTCCTCGGCGGGTGTGGGGATCTGCACCTGGCGGAGCACCACCCCCTCCCGGCGTTCCCGCTGGTTGAAGGTGGTGATCATCCGGCCGTAGTCCTGCGTGGTGGTGAGGATCTCGTCCCCCCGCTGCAGGTCGATCCCCAACTGACAGATCTGGAGCCCCTCCGAGGCGTTCCGGGTGAAGGCCACCTCTTCCGGGTCCACCCCCCACTCCCGGGCGATCCGGTCCCGGACCGACTCCCGCTGCGGCTCCAGGACCTGCCACATGGTGTAGGCCGGCGCCTTGTTGGAGTAGTCCAGGTGCTGCTTCATGGCGTCCTGGACCCAGGTGGGGGAGGGGCTCACCCCGCCGTTGTTCAGATTCACCAGCGACCGGTCCACGGAGAAGGCCCGGGCCACCTCGGCCCAGACCGCCTCGTCCCGGGCCATCTCCTCCGGTGCCGCAGCGTGGGTGGCCAGCTCCCGGGCCAGCGCCCTGGAGCGATCCAGGAGGAGGGGAGAGAGCGAGACTCCGCCCAGTGCCGCTGCTGCCGGAACTCCGATGGATGCCAGGAACGCTCTGCGACTGGACACGGACCACCTCCAGGTGGGATGAATGGAACACGGCCATGACCACGATACGCCCCGGTGGCGGCCGCTGTCCAACACGTTGCGCAGGGAGCCCCGGAAGCGGATGTTGGGATCGGGCGCAGATTCCCCGCGCCCTGCCGGCACCGGAGACCCACCGGGGCCGGAGGCGGGAACGGGGCGGTCGGCCCCGGGGACTCCGCAGACCGGGGAGCACGGAGGTGGGGTGTCGGAAGAGCGGCCCAGCGTCGTGGTGGTGAACGACGATCCCACGCAGCTCCGCCTCCTCACGGCCCTCCTGGAGCCGGAGCCCCTGGATGCCGAGGGCTTCCTGGATCCGGAGGAGGCGCTCCGGGCCCTGGAGGCCAAGGGGCCTCCCTCGCTGGTGGTTCTGGACCTCCACATGCCGGGGATCGACGGGTGGCGCTTCTGCCGCCTCCTGCGGTCGCCGGAGTACAAGGACTTCAACAGCGTCCCCATCCTCATCGTCTCCCACACCTTCGCCGGCTCTGATGTGGAGGCGGTCACCGCGGAGCTGGGGGCCAACGCCTTCCTCCCGGTCCCCTTCTCCCCGGAGACCTACAGGACGTACATCTACGACCTCCTGGCGGGTCGCCGTCCCCACGCCACCCTCTCGGTGCTGGTGGTGGATGACGACCGTGGGATCCGGGAGCTCCTCCGACGTACGTTTGCCGCCCACGGCTACCGGGTGGAGGTGGCGGCCACCGGGGTGGAGGGGCGCTCCATGGCCCGGCGGATGCGCCCGGATATCCTCATCGTGGACCACCACCTCCCCGACGTTCCCGGGGATGCCCTCCTGGCGTCGCTGAAGCGCCCGGGAGACGCCATGGTGGGGATCCTCATGACTGGAGATCCGGATCCCGAGCTGGCCCTCACCTCCCTGCGGAAGGGAGCCGAGGCCTTCGTCCGGAAGCCCTTCGATCCCAGCTATCTGGTGAGCGTCGCCCAGAAGGCCCGGCGGGAGCGGGCGCTCCTCCGGGTGGAGGAGATCCTGGAGACCCGGACCCGGGAGCTCCGCTCCTCCGAGGCCCGGTACCGGGGGCTCTTCGCCACCATCCCGGAGTCCATCCTGATCCTGGACGAGGCGGGGCGGATCCTCCAGTCCAACGAGGTGGCGGAGCGGCGCCTCCGCCGGAAGGCTCCCGACCTGTTCGGGGTGAGGGTTCGGGCCCTGGTTCCTCCCACCGAGGGAGACGCCCTGGACCAGGGGCTGGCCCGCTGCTGGGCGGAGGGGACCGGCACCTTCGAGACCGCCTTCGTTCCCCTGGACGAGGAACCGCTGGCAGTGGAGATCTCTGCCCGGGTGGTGGACTTCCAGGGGGCTCGTGCCCTCCTCACGGTGGCCCGGGACCTCACGGAGCGCCGGCGCCTGGAAGAGGAGCGGCGGCGGATGGAGGAGAGGGCCCAGCATGCCCAGAAGCTGGAAAGCCTGGGGGTGCTGGCGGGGGGGATCGCCCACGACTTCAACAACCTCCTGGTGGGGATCCTGGGGAATGCCTCCTTCGCCCTCATGGACCTCACCCCGGACCATCCGGCCTGGGAGAGTGTCCGTCAGATCGAGGCGGCGGCCCGCCGGGCGGCGGATCTCACATCCCAGATCCTGACCTACTCCGGGCATGCCCAGGCGAACATGCACACCCTGGACCTCTCAGGCCTGGTGCGGGACATGGGACCGCTGCTGGAGCCGGCGGTGTCCCGGAAGGCCACCCTGGAGTTCGACCTCCCGGAGGGACTTCCGGCGGTGGCGGGAGATGCCAGCCAGCTCCGCCAGGTGGTGATGAACCTCCTGATGAACGCCTCTGATGCCCTGGAAGGGACCCGGGGCACCATCCGGGTCCGGACGGAGGAGCTCCATGCGGATCGGGCTCTCCTGGTGGGGTGCATGTTGGGCTCGGACCTTCCGGAGGGACGCTATGTGGCCCTGGAGGTCAGCGATACCGGAACCGGGATGGATCCGGAGACGCTGCGCCGCATCTTCGATCCCTTCTTCACCACCCGCTTCACCGGGCGGGGGTTGGGGCTGGCGGCGGTGCTGGGAATCGTCCGGGGACATGAAGGGGCCATCGATGTGAAGAGCCGACCCGGAGAGGGAAGCACCTTCCGGATCCTCCTTCCGGTGGCGGGGCGTCCGGAGCCTGCACAGGCACCTCTCCCCGAGCCCACGGGCGGGACCCCCTGGACGGGATCCGGGACGATCCTGGTGGTGGACGACGAGAAGGGTGTGCGGGATGTGGCGCAGGCCGCCCTGGTGCGTTCGGGCTTCCAGGTCCTCACCTGTGGCGACGGACGGGAGGGGATCCGGCTCTTCCAGCAGAATCGGGGGGATGTCGTGGCGGTGGTCATCGATCTCGCCATGCCCCAGTTCAGCGGCGAGGAGGTCCTCCTGGCCGTGCGCACCCTGGATCCCATGGTCCGGGTCGTGGTGACCAGTGGCTACTGGGACGACCAGACCCGGGACCGGCTCACCGAACTGGGCGCGGATGCGTTCCTGCGGAAGCCGTGGGACCCTGAGGGGCTCCGGAACACCCTCCGCGGCCTGCTGGACCCCGACGGGTCCGGAGTGGAGGGAGGTGGCGGCGCGGACGACATGAGAGACGCCGTTCCCCGGTGATCTCCCCCCCGGGGGTTGTGTCGCTTCCCTCCCGGGGTAGCTTCGAGGGCTGAGTTCATCACTCTCCAGGGTCCGGCGGTCGCGTTGTGATCCTCGGTCCTCCTTCCGTCCGTACTCGTTTCCGGATTCCATGCTCCGCATCACCCTTCTGGGCACCGCCGCCGCCCGTCCCACTGTGGGCAGGAACGCCAGCGGAGTCGCGCTACAGCGGGAGGGCGAGCTCTACCTCCTGGATTGTGGAGAGGGAACCCAGCGCCAGATGATGCGCTACGGAACCGGCTTCGCCGTGCGGACGATCCTGGTCAGTCATCTCCATGGCGACCACTTCCTGGGAATCACCGGCCTGCTCCGGACCATGGGGCTCCAGGGGCGTGAGGAGCCGCTGGAGATCGTGGGTCCCCCGGGGTCCTCCGGGGTCCTCCACGATGTGGTGCGCCTGGGGTCGGACCGGACCCCCTTTCCCGTGGCGGTGCTGGAGATGGCTCCCGGGGACCGCCGGGTGGAAGCGGGGTACGACGTGGAGGCCATCGGGGTCCGACACCGGATCACCGCGAACGGCTACGTCTTCCGGGAACACCCCAGACCCGGCAGGTTCGATGTGGCTCGGGCCCGTTCGCTGGGGATCCCTGATGGACCCCTCTTCGGACGACTGCACAGGGGAGAGACGGTGGAGGTGGACGGACGCACCATCACCCCCGGGGATGTGGTGGGAGAGCCGCGTCCCGGGCGGATCGTGGTCTACACGGGAGATACCCGCCCCTGCCCGGCCGTGGTGGAGGCCGCCCGGGAGGCGGACCTGCTCATCCACGAGGCCACCTTCACAAGGGAGGAGGGGGCCCGGGCCCGTGAGACCTTCCACTCCACCGCCGCCGAGGCCGCCGGGGTGGCCCGGGATGCTCGCGTGCGCCGCCTGGTCATGACCCATCTGTCGGCCCGCTATTCCGATGCCGCCCACATCCTGGAGAGGGAGGCCCGGGCCATCTTCCCCGGCGCCCTCGCCGGATACGATGGCCTCACGATGGAGATTCCCTTCGCGGATGCCGATGGGGGAACCGCCACATGACACCATTGATTCCGTCTCGCCCATCTCCCGACCCGGGAGGCGCCGCCCCCCACGGGATGATGGACCCCCGCATGGACCGGGAGACCCAGAGGGCCCGGTGGGCAGCGCAGGCGGCCCGCTGGCGCGCGCTGGAGCTGGCCCGCATCACCTTCGGGACCGGAGTCGAGGTGCGGATGGATGGATCTCCGGGGCGTCCCGGCCTCCAGGGGCTGATCCACCTCCAGGTCCCCTTCCTGGATCTGGAGGATCATCGGGCCCGGGAGGCCATCTTCCTGGGCTGGGTCCGGGCCGACGAGTTGCTCCAGGCGGTACCGCTCCTCTTCGTCTTCGGGGTCGGGAGCATCCCGGACCCCTCGGCACCTGGGCCCCCCCCCCTGCCGGAAGGGGTTTCTCCCTTTCCACCCCTCCCCGTGGAGGGACGATGAGCGCCGGCGGACGGACCGCCGACGGCGCGGCCCGGCGTGTGACCATCGTGGGGCTGGGGGTCATCGGGGGCTCCCTGGCCCGGGCCCTGCGGCAGGCCCCGGAACGCCCCTGGGTGGTGGGGACCGCCAGGGATCCCGGGGATGTGGCCCGGGCGGAGGCCGCCGGCGTCCTGGACGAGGTGATCCATGACGCCGCACGGGCGGTGGAGGGCGCGGACCTGGTGGTCTACGCCACTCCGCTGCAGGCCACACTCTCCCTCCTGGAAGCCCACCGGGAGCGTTGGGGCGATGACGCCGTGATCACTGATGTGGTGGGGCTGAAGAAGCCGGTCATGGAGCATGTGTCCCGTCTGGGACTCGCTTCCCGCTTCGTGGGGGGACACCCGGTGGCCGGCACGGAGGGGCAGGGTTTCGAGGGCGGGAGGGATGGGCTCTTCCAGGATGCCCGGGTGTGGCTGGTCCCCGGGGAGGCCTCCCCGGTGCAGGTGGCCCGGGTGGAGGCCCTCTGGCGGCAGGTGGGAGCCCGCCCCATGAGGACGGATGCCGCCACCCACGACCACGCCATGGTCTGGTGTTCCCAGACGCCGCAACTCCTGGCCAATGCCCTGGCGGGAGCGCTGGACGTGGCGGAGTTCACCCCAGCCGCCCTGGGCCCCGGGGGACGGGACATGGTGAGGCTGGCGGGGAGCCCCCCGGCCCTCTGGGGGGAGATCCTGGCCCACTCCGGGGCGGAGGCGGCGGGGGCGGTCCGCTCCGTGGGCCGGGCGCTGGACGCCCTGGCGAATCTGCTGGAGGCCGGCGACATCGATGGGGTTGTTCGTTTCATGGACCGCACCCGCACGTGGAAGGAGGGCTAGTTGGAGATCAGGGTACCGGGTGACAAATCGATCAGTCACCGTTCATTGCTCTTCGGGGCGCTGGCCCGGGGAGGAAGCCGGGTCCGGGGGATCCTGGCCGGCGCCGATCCGGCCGCCACGGCGGAGATCCTCCGCTCCCTGGGCGTGCCGGTGCCGGCGCTCCCCTCTGGAGGGGAGGAGCTGCGCATTCCCGGCGTCGGGCTGCGGGGGCTCCGGACGCCGTCCAGGGTCCTGGATTGCATGAACTCGGGGACCACCGCACGCCTCCTCCTGGGGATCCTGGCGGGGCAGCCGCTGGAGGCCACCCTCACCGGGGACGAGTCGCTGAGGAAGCGCCCCATGGCCCGGGTGGTGGATCCCCTGGTGGCCATGGGGGCCCAGGTGAAGGTGGTGGGAGGGACTGCCTCCGGGCTCCGCCTCCCCCTGGAGATCCGGGGGGGACCCCTCCGCCCACTCCAGCACCGGTCCCCGGTGGCCTCGGCCCAGGTGAAGAGCGCCATCCTGCTGGCGGGGCTGGTGGGAGGGGTCCGGGTGGAGATCACCGAGCCCCGGCGCTCCCGGGACCACACGGAGCGCCTCCTGGTGTCGGCCGGCGTCCCGTTGGAGGAGGGTCCGGGGGAGGACGGAGGATGGCGGGTGGTGATGGCCGAGCCTCCCGGTTCCATTCCCCCCTTCGATCTGGACGTCCCGGGAGATCCGTCTTCCGCAGCCTTCTTCATTGCCCTGGCCCTTCTCGTGGACCGGGAGCTGGTGATCCGGGGGGTGGGTGTGAATCCCACCCGCACGGGGATCCTCCCCGTTCTGGAGCGGATGGGAGCCCGGGTGGAGGTGATGGCGGCCGGGGAGGCAGGGGGGGAGCCGGTGGCCGATCTGGTGGTGCGGGGTGGGTCCCTCCGGGCCACGGACATCGGCGGCGAAGAGATTCCGGCCCTCATCGATGAGATCCCGGTGTTGGCCATCCTTGCCGCCCGTGCGGAGGGGACCACCCGGATCACCGGCGCCGAGGAGCTCCGGGTGAAGGAGTCCGATCGCATCCGGGCGCTGGTGGAGAACCTCAAGGCGGTGGGTGTGGAGGTGGAGGAGCTTCCGGACGGCCTGGAGATCACCGGGACGGACGCCCCCCTCTCCGGGAAGGTCAGGACCCACCACGACCACCGCATCGCCATGGCCTTCGGCGTGCTGGGGGCTCCCCAGGGGAACAGCCTGCAGGTGGAGGGCGCCTCCATCGTGGATGTGAGCTTCCCCGGCTTCTGGGAACTCCTGAAGGAGGTGGCTGAGGCCCCCACCCCCCAGGCTCCCCCCCCTGGGTCGGAGGGCGAATCCGGCCCCGACGCGCCTCTGGCATCCCCGGAGCTGGCGCCGGAGGGAGGACCGGTGATCACCCTGGACGGCCCCGCCGGTTCGGGGAAGTCCTCCACGGCGAAGGAGGTGGCCCGGCGACTGGGCTTCCGGCACCTGGACTCGGGTTCGCTCTACCGGGGGCTCACGGTGGCGCTCCGGGAGGCGGGAATCCCCCAGGAGGACTGGTCGCGTCTGGGACGGAGCGAGCTGGACGCCATCCCCCTCCGTCTTCTCCCGGGGAACGGTGCACTGGAACTCCGCCTTGGGGAGCGCCTCCTGGGAGAGGAGATCCGGGACCCGGAGGTGACGGCCAGCGTTCCGGTGGTGGCCCGGTTGCCGGCGGTGCGGGAGTGGCTTCTGGGGATGCAGCGATCGGCGGCCCGGTGGGGTGGGCTGGTGGCGGACGGCCGCGACATGGGAACCGTGGTGTTTCCCCAGGCCACCCTCAAGGTCTTCTTGACGGCGGAGCTGGGGGAGCGGGCGCGCCGGAGGTACCTCCAGCAGGGAGGTGGGGAAGGGGGACCGCAGGAGGTGGAGGTGGAGGCCCGGCGGATCGAGGCCCGGGACCGGAGCGACCGGGACCGGCCCACCTCCCCCCTCCGGGAGCCGGAGGGAGCCCTGGTGCTGGACACCACCCACCTGGACTTCGAGGAGCAGGTTGAGCGTGTGGTGGCCGCGGCCCGGGCGTCGGGTCTGGATACCCCTCGCCCTTGACGGCTCAACACCACGACGGCACCTTACCCTTGCTGTACCATGGACATCCCGGAGAGCCCGGGCCGCCACGGCCCACTCCTCTCCGGTTCGCCGAGAGGCCGGACGACGCCACACGGGTGTCGTCGGCCTTTTCTTCACTCCAACCCGGAGAGGGACTTTCGTCTCCCTCCGGCACAAGCCTCCCCTGACCGCACCCGGGGGGCACTGGGACTCCATGACCGACTCCACTGACCAGCCGACCCCTGACGTCACGTCTCCCCAGGAGACCACCTCGTCGTCCCCCGTGGCCACCGCCCTCCCTCCCCGGAAGGGGAAGAAGAAGGGCCGCCGCAGCAACGGGAACATCTCGCCGGAGCTCCTCCGGGACCCCTACGGCGAGGACGAACTCGATTTCTCCCGGGAGGACTTCGAGCAGCTCCTCTCCGACTTCCAGGAGACCATCCAGGACGCTCGCGAGGGTGAGATCGTGGTGGCGAGGGTTCTCTCCCTCACCGACTCCGCCGTCATCCTGGAGTTCGGGTTCAAGTCCGAAGGCTCCGTGCCCCTGGACGAGTTCAAGGACGCTCCCGAAGTCGGGGAAGAGGTGGAAGTCCTGCTGGAGAGCCTGGAAGACGACGACGGGATCGTCGTCCTCTCCAAGAAGAAGGCCGACTTCCTGCGGGTCTGGGAGA
>CAYQVI010000057.1:0-16807 GCA_964420725.1 uncultured Gemmatimonadaceae bacterium
ACCGGCGACCCCCACCTTGGCAAGGTGGTGCTCTACCAACTGAGCTATTCCCGCGCACCGGAGACCCGACCCCGAAGGGTCGAAACCACTGTCCCCGCCTCATTTTGAGGATCGGAAGCTTATGGTACGCCCCCCCGGGTGTCAACCCCGCCCCATCCCCTTCCGGACGCTTCGGGGCTCCGGACCCCCGCCCCTGTTTTGCGGCGCAGGGGAAGCCCCTATCTTCCGGACTTGCCTCCCCCGGGGACCAGACCCCATCCAGACCCCGGAACCACCCTGTGTCGAGCCCCCCCATCCCCTGATGCGCCTCACCCCACGGCCCTCCACCGTCGCCATGCGGCTCCTCCCCATCCTGATGATGGTGGTGGGAACGGCACCGCTTCAGGCGCAGTGGATCGAGAATCCCGTGGCCCCCCGTTTCGGGGTGCGGCTGGGCTCCCTCCCTTCGGTCTCATGGTGGGGAGATCGGTTCGGACCCGCCGGTGCCGTACCCCTGGGCACGGACCTGGACTCGCCTCAGGCCGGCACCGGGCTCCTCCCCCACCTGGCACCGGTGGAGTCCTTGGTGCGATCCCTGTCCGGCCTCCCGGACTTCGATCTCAGGCTGGGGGCGGTCCGGGCCATTCGCTCCACCACCGTGGTGACGGTCCCCATCTCCCTGGACCTGGGGCTCACCTCCTTCCTCACCGTGGGCGCGACGGTTCCCTTCGTCCGCCGCCGGACCGAGGCCGACGTCCGCTTCTCCCCTCCGGGTGCCACCACCGGGTTCAACCCGGCGCTGGGGGATCCAGGGGGGGTGGACGCCTTCCTGACCTCCTTCCTGGGATCCCTCCAGGAGGGACAGGGGCTGGTGGACACCCTCTGTGGGAGCGATCCGGCCTCCGACGGCTGCCTGACGGGGCAGGCGGCGCTGGCGGAGGGAACCGCACTCCTCGAGGGATTGGAACTCCTGTACAGGGGGAGCCCCCTGGTGCCGCTCCTGGAATCCACAGCGGGGAGCGGAATCCTGGACCGCTTCGCCGCCGTGGTACAGGCGCTGGGGGGACTGGGGGTCCAGCTCCCCGACGGCACTCCTCCCCTGGCCGGAGCCCCCCTGGACGCCGAGGGATTCGCCCTCCTCACCAGCGCCCGGCAGTACGGCATCGCCCTGGACACCCTGGGCACGCAGCAGCGGAGCTGGGAGCCTGGAGACACCGATGTCCACGCCACGGTCCGGATCCTGGAGCGGGTGGACCGGGACACCACGGGGGCCTTCCTGGGACGGACCTTCCTGGCGGGGGGCGTCGTCGCCCGGGTCCCCACGGGGGAACCGGCGGCGGCCTCGGCTCCCTTCGACCCCGGGACGGGGGGGGGCAGCCTGGACCTGACCCTCCGCCTCCTGGGGGACCTGGCCCGACCCCGGTGGGGAGTGGGGGTGGACGCCCGGTATACCCGGAGGGGGACGGCTGAACTGGAGCGGCGGGTGGCAGCCCCGGAGGGGGTCCTGGCAGGGCTCTCCCTCCTCCGTCCGGTGGAGCGGAGTGGCGGACACCTCCTCTCCGTTCAGGCGGCCCCCCGGATGGCCCTCACCCCGGATTTCGGAGTTGGCGTGTCGTACCGGTTCACCCGCCTGGCCGGAGACCGGTACCGGATCCGCCCCTCCCCCGGAGCGCCCCCCATCTCCCTCCCCCTGGACCCCACCCCTCCCGACCCCTCCGTGCTGGCGCAGGGGAGCCAGGGGACCCTCCACCACCTGGGGTTCCAGGTGGGGTACACCAGTGTCAACGCGAGCCGGGATGGACGGGCCACGGGACGGGCCTTCGATGTCTTCGTCCGCTACGACCGGGCCGTCGCATCGGGGGGGGGGATCCGGAGCCCCCGGACCCACACCTTCCAGGGGGGTGTCACCCTCCACCTCGGGGGGTCCTGAGGGGCTCCCCGCCCCGTTCCAGGAGTTCCCTGGCATGCTCCTGGGAGGCCCGGGAATGGGGATCCCCCCCCAGCATCCGGCCCAGTTCACGGACCCTCTGGTCCCCCTCCAGGGCCGTCAACGAAGCCGCTGTCAGGCCGTCTCCGGAGGATTTCTCCACCAGGAGATGGGTGTGGGCCCGCGAGGCCACCTGCGGGAGATGACTGATCACCAGGACCTGGTGATGCCGCGACACCTCCGCGATCCGCTCCGCCACCCCCACCGCCACCGCCCCTCCCACCCCGGCGTCGATCTCATCGAAGATGAGGGTGGGGACCCGGTCCACATCCGCAAGGATGGAGGTGACCGCCAGCATCACCCGGGACAGTTCCCCCCCTGACGCGATCCGGGAGAGGGGGCGGGGCTCGAAGCCGGGATTCAGCGACGCCAGGAACTCCACCCTCTCGGCACCCGAGGGACCGATGCGGGGGAGAGACTCCAGCATCACCTGGAAGATGGCCCCCGGCATCCCCAGGCCCGGGAGGGCCGCCTCCACCGCAGAACCCAGACGGGTCGCCGCTTCCCTCCGGAGCCCGGTAAGCTTCCCGGCCACCTCCTCCAGCCTCGTCCGGGCTCCCTGCAACCGCCCCTCCAGGGCGCTGCGGTCCTCCTCCGCCCCCTCCAGTTCGTCCAGCTCCTCCCGGAGTGCCTGCCCGGTGGCCACCACATCCTCCAGCCCCGGCCCGTACTTCCGCCGGAGACGGTGCAGGAGGTCCAGGCGGGCCCGGACCTCCTCCGAACGGGCGGGATCCAGCTCCAGGCCAGAGGCGTACCGCTCCAGCCTCCGGCCCACCTCCACCAGTTCGTGGAAGGCCTGCTCCAGGAGGAGGCCGTCCCCCTCCAGAGCCGGATCCAGCCGTCCCAGTTGCCGGAGTCGGTCACGGGCTCCCGCCAGGGAATCGGAGAGGGCGTCGTCGCCGGAGTACAGCAGGTCCGCCAGCTCCCGGGCTCCCCCCAGCAACTCCTCGCCATGCTCCAGGCGGACCAGTTCGTCCCCCAGGAGGGGGTCCGCCTCCAGATCCACGGCGCCTCCCCGGATCTCCTCCCACTGGAAGCGGACGAAGTCCGCCCGGGCCTCCAGCTCGCGACGGCGGAGTTCCGCCCCCTCCACAGCCGCCTCCAGCGCCGCCACCTCCCGGTGCCTGGCCTCCACCTCCGCCAGGACCCCCAGGGCCCCTGAGAAGCCGTCCAGGACCCCCCGCTGCTCGTCGGGGCGGAGGAGGGTCTGGTGCTCGTGCTGTCCGTGGAGATCCACCAGGGTCCGCCCCACCAGCCCCACCAGGCCGGCGGTGGCCTGGGTCCCGTTGATCCAGGCCCGGTTCCGCCCCTCCACCGCCACCTCCCTCACCAGCACCAGGAGGCCGTCCTCCACCTCGACGCCTCCCTCCACAAGGCGCGCCTCCAGGTCCGGACGGCCGGAGATGTCGAAGACCGCCTCCACCCGGGCCCGTTCGGCTCCGGTCCGCACCACCTCGTGGCTGGCGCGCTCTCCCAGAAGGAGGGAGAGAGCCCCCACGACGATGGACTTCCCCGCCCCGGTTTCGCCCGTGAGGACGGTGAGCCCCGGGCCCAACCCCACCCGGAGGTCTTCGATGACAGCATAGTCCCGGATGCGGAGTTCGGTGAGCATGGAGGAATCTAGAGGGGGAGCCAGGGGCGGCTCAATGCAACGATGCGACGGAGGGAACGGGCGACCTCCCCCGGTGGGGCTCACGGACGGGTGCCCGGAGGCTCAGCCCCGGGGTGGGACGGCCCAGTTGAGCTTCCGCCGGAGGGTGGAGAAGAAGGTATAGCCCGGGAAGCGCACAAGGGTGACATCCCGGGCTCCCTGCCCCACCTCCAGCCGGTCCCCGGGGGCCAGCGACCTTCCCACCTGCCCATCCACAGTCAGAACCAGGTCTTCGGCCGCTTCCAGGGCCCGAACCCCCACCCGGCTCCCTGCAGGGACCACCAGGGGGCGCACGGCCAGGGTATGGGGGCAGATGGGGGCCACCAGGATGCAGGGCACGGAGGGGCTGATGATGGGCCCCCCGGCGGAGAGGGCGTAGGCGGTGGAGCCGGTGGGGCTGGCCACGATGACACCGTCACCCGAGAAGCTCCCCACATCGTCCCGGAACCCCCCGGTTTCCACGGTGAGCTGGACCCGGGTGACACGGGCCACCCCCGCCCGGTGGAGCACCACGTCGTTCACCGCAGGAAGGGCCTCCCCCCAGGAGCCGTCCTCATGCCTGACCCGGGCCTCCAGCGTCATCCGCCGGTCTTCCTGGTACATCCCCCGGGAGAGGGCGTCCAGCGCCCTGGGGAGATCCGTCACGGGAAGGGAGGTGAGGAAGCCCCGGTGGCCCAGGTTCACCCCAACGACAGGCACCCCAAGGGCGGCGGCCAGTCTCGCCCCCCGGAGGAGGGTACCGTCGCCCCCCAGGGTCAGGACGGCATCCACCGCTCCCTCATCCATCCCCCGGACAGGGAGGGCGGCAGAAAGACGGGGTGGCGAGCCCTCCGGGGTATGGAGCCGGAATCCCAGCCGGTGGGAGCTCTCCCCCAGCGCCGCCAGGACCTCATCGGGAACACCCAGGACCCCACCGGGGCCCTCCCGGACCACGATGGCGAGATTCCGGATGGGGGGGGCTGCCAGTTGGAGCGCCGCCCCACCCGGGGTCACGCCGTCTCCCTCGCTTCCGCCTCGGGCCGGGCCACCACCATCGTCCGGAGCCTGGCCTCGATCCCCTGGACATCCAGCTCCAGGTCCCGGAGCAGCTGCCCACGGGAGCCGTGCACGACAAAGCGGTCGGGGATCCCCATGCACTCCACCCGGACCCCTGCCCCCCCCTCCACCCCATGGAGCTCACGACTCATGAAGGCGCCGAAGCCATTCATCACGGCGCCCTCCTCGACAATGAGGAGGGTCCGGTGCGTCCGGAGCAGATCGGTGAGAACGGCCACGTCATAGGGCTTCATGTACCGGCAGTTCACCACCGTGGGATCCAGCCCCTCTGCCGCCAGGTTCCGGGCGGCTTCGAGAGCCGGAAGCACCATGGTCCCCACCGCCAGCACCGCCACGTCCCGACCCCGGTGCATCACCTCCCACGTTCCCATGGGAACCGGGGGGATGGAGGCCAGCGGCCCCACCGCCTCGGGAACGGCATCCCGGGGGTACCGGATGCTGAAGGGCCCGTCCTCGTGGGCGGCGGCAGTCCGGAGCAGCCCCAGCATCTCCGAGCCATCTCTGGGCGCGGTCACCGTCATCCCGGGGACGGAGAGCATGTAGGCAATGTCGAACGCCCCGTGGTGGGTCGGGCCGTCTTCTCCGGCGATCCCCGCCCGGTCCATGCAGAAGATCACCGGCAGGTCCTGGAGGGCCACATCGTGGAGGATGGAATCATAGGCCCGCTGCAGGAAGGTGGAGTAGATGGCCACCACTGGCTTGATCCCTCCGGTGGCCATTCCCGCTGCCGAGGTGACGGCATGCCCCTCGGCAATCCCCACGTCGAAGAAGCGCTCCGGGAAGGCATCGCCGAAGATCCCGGTGCTGGTCCCGTCGGGCATGGCGGCGGTGATGGCCACGATGCGGTCGTCCATGGCCCCCAGCTCCGCCAACCCCTTCCCGAAGACGGCCTGATAGCGGGGGAGTCCCCCGGCGGATTTCGGCGCCACCCCGGTGATCTTGTCCCAGGGGGAGGAGGCATGCCACTTCCAGGGGTTCTCCTCCGCCAGCGGGTACCCCTTCCCCTTGTGGGTGAGTACGTGGACCAGGATCGGTCCACCCATCTTCCTCACGTTCTTGAGGGTATCCACCAGGGTGTCCAGATCGTGCCCGTCCACCGGTCCCACGTACCGGAAGCCCAGCTCCTCGAAGAGCATACCAGGGACGAAGACCCCCTTCACGGTCTCCTCCACCTTTCCCGCCACCTGCCCCATCACATCGCCCAGGCTCCGGGGGGCCTTCTTCAGGACGTTCTTGATCTCGTCCCTCACCCGGTTGTAGACCGGGTTGGTGATCATCCCGGTGAGGTACTTGTTCATCGCCCCCACATTCGGAGCGATGGACATCTCGTTGTCGTTCAGGATCACGATGAGGTCGCGGTCCGTATGTCCTGCATTGTTAAGGGCTTCGTAGGCCAGACCGCAGGTCATGGATCCGTCGCCGATGATGGCCACCACCTTGTGGTCCCGCCCCGTGAGATCCCGGGCCTGGGCCATTCCAAGGGCCGCCGAGATGGAGGTGGCAGCATGCCCCGCGGCGAAGGTGTCGTACTCCGACTCGTCCCTCCGGAGGAAGGGGGCCAGCCCCCCGTAGCGGCGGATGGTGGGGAATTCCTCGTTCCGCCCGGTGAGGATCTTGTGGATGTACCCCTGGTGGCCGGTGTCCCATACCAGGAGGTCCCTGGGTGTCTCGAAGACGTAGTGCAGCGCCACCGTGAGTTCCGTGACGCCCAGGCTGGGGGCGAAATGCCCACCCACCTTCGAAACCACGTCGATGTGCCGATCCCGGACGTCGCGGACCATCTGGTGCAGTTCCTCCCGGGAGAGATTCCGGAGGTCCGCGGGCCACTTCACTCGATCAAGCAGGGACAACGGTCAGACTCCTGACTGGGTGTCATTCGCTCCGGTGCCGCCGGCTCCGGACTCCACAAACATACCTGGCTTCCGTCCGCCCGCGCACCGGGTCCGGGGAAGCGTGTCCGCAGGTACCCACCATCCCACTCAGTGGTCCCTCTCCACAACATACCGCGCCAGCGCCTCCAGCGCGGCACTCTCCAGCCCCCCGTCCCGCAGGGCTTCCAGCGCGCCCTCCACCAGGACCCGGGCTCTCCGCCCCGCCTCCTCGATCCCGTGGAGGGCCACGTAGGTGGACTTCCCCAGCGCCGCATCGGAGGGGGTCTTTCCCAGCACCTCCTCACCGGCGGAGGCATCCAGGACGTCGTCCTGCACCTGGAAGGCCAGCCCGATGTACCGGCCGTAGCGGTCCAGGGCCTCCAGTCTCCCGGCCTCGGCTCCGGCAGCCAGGGCTCCCATGCGGAGCGAAACCACCAGGAGGGCGCCGGTCTTCCGGTTGTGGAGGGCGTCCAGCTCCTCTGCTCCTAGATCCTTCGCCTCCCCAAGGAGGTCCAGGACCTGCCCTCCCACCATCCCCCCTCCCCCCGCTGCCTGCGCCAGCTCACGCACCAGACTCCGGGCCACCCCCTCGTCCGGGTGCAGCACGCGGCCGGCCTCCCACGCCTGGAGGGCCGCCAGGGGGATCAGGAGGGCCCCTGCCCGGGTGGCGGCATCCACCCCGTGGACCCGGTGGGGCGTGGGCTCCCCCCGGCGAAGGGGGGCGTCGTCCATGCACGGCAGGTCATCGTGCATCAGGGAGTATGCGTGGATCAACTCCGGAGCCACCGCCAGGTCGTGGAGCGCCGGGGTTTCCACCCCACCGCAGGCCCGGAAGGCCGCCACGCAGAGGACCGGACGGAGCCGCTTTCCCCCGGAGCGGACCCCTTGCCGGATGGCAGGCATCAGCGGTGCGGGAACCAGCGGCTCGAAGCGGGTGAGGGCCCGGTCCAGGGCGGCGTCCACGCCGGCCCGCTCCCGATCCAGGAAGCCTTTCAGGTCGAAGGCGGTTGAGCTCTCCGTCACTCACCACCCCCCTGGAACGGGCGGGTTTCCAGGACATCACCCCGGCCGATGAGTTCCTCCACCTTCAGCTCCGCTTCGCTGAGGAGCCGCTCCGCCCTCCGGAGATGTCCCACCCCCTCCTCGAATAGGGAGAGAGCCCGGTCCAGGGGGACCCCGTCGGCCTCCAGCGCCACCACGATCTCCTCCAGCCGCTTCAGCCGCGCCTCAAGGGAAACCGACTCTCCCCCCTGGCCATCCACCGTCTCAGGCCGCTCCGTCACCACTCACCTCACCATCCACGGGTCCACGGGATTCACACTCCACCCGACCATCCGCCAGGCGGAGCTCGAAGGAACGGCCTACCGGAAGCTCCGCCACCGACCGGATGAGCCCCCCGCCGGGATCCAGGGGTACGGCGAACCCCCGCCGGAGGGTCCCCAGGGGGGAGAGGCCCTCCATGCGGCCAGCCACGGAGGCCAACTCCGCCCGCCCCCGCTCCAGCCGCAGTCGGAGCCGGCGCTCCATCTGCTCCCCCAGCCGTCGGCTCCGGTCCTGGAGGGGAGGGGTTGTCCCTCTCGCCCCGCGGATCAGCGAATCCTCCAGCCTGGCCAGCAGCGCTCGACGGGGGGGAACCAGCCCCTGGATGGCCCGCCCCAGTCTCTGCTCCTGACGCTCCAGGGTGCCGCGCACCGGGGCAGTGAGGGTCCGGGCGGAGCGCCGGAGACGTTCCCCCCGGGTGGCCACATGGACTCGCCGGGCCTCCACGCCCCGCCGGAGCCCCCCCGCCAGGCGGGGACGCACCTTCTGGAGGACCTCCATCAGCGCATCTCCATCCTGTACCGCCGCCTCCGCCCCTGCCGAGGGGGTGGGAGCCCGGAGATCCGCTACAAGGTCCGAGATGGTGACATCCACCTCGTGCCCCACCGCCGAGATCACGGGGACCGGAGAGGCCACGATGGCACGGGCCACCACCTCCTCGTTGAAGGCCCAGAGATCCTCCGTGGAGCCGCCCCCCCGCCCCACGATGAGGACATCGGGAATGCCGGTGGAGGCCAGCGTCCGGATTGCATGGGCCACCTCCGCCGCCGCCCCCTCTCCCTGCACCCGGGTACCCCGCACCAGGACCCGGGTCCAGGGGGCCCGGCGCTGGAGTACCGAGAGGATGTCCCGGAGGGCAGCCCCGGTTGCCGAGGTCACAACCCCCACGGTGCGGGGGAAGCGGGGGATGGGGCGCTTCCGGGCGGGGTCCAGGAGCCCCTCGGCCTCCAGCGTCTGCCTGAGGCGTTCGAAGGCCAGTCGCCAGAGCCCCTCCCCCTCCTCGCCGGCGATCTCCCGCACGGAGAACTGGAACTCGCCGCGGGCCTCGTAGAGGGTGAGGGAACCGAAGCCCCGGACCCGCATCCCGTCCTCCAGGTCGATGGGGAGCCGGAGGGCATCCCGCCGCCAGATGACGCTGCGGAGCTGGGCCTGGTCGTCCTTCAGGGTGAAGTAGCAGTGACCGGAGCGGGCCCGGGTCCAGTTGGCCACCTCGCCGGAGATCCACAGGGGCGGGATCTCCCGCTCCATCAGGCCGCGAACCGCCCGGTTCACCTGGGAGACGGAGAAGACCTCGGGCTCGGCGGGGACCGGGGGCGAAGGGGCGGCCGGAGCGGTCCTGCGACGGACCTGGGCCCGGACCTCCATCTGCACCTCCACCTCCACCCGGGAGGCCGGCTTTCCCCCCGGCGGGCTCTCGCCGAACAGGTCCAGCACCTCGCCCTCGCTCACCCCTCCACGCCCCCCGGCCGGGCCGCCGCGTCCACGGTGTTGGCCAGGAGCATGGCCCGGGTCATGGGCCCCACCCCTCCCGGCACCGGGGTGATGGCTCCCGCCACCTCCTTCACCTGCTCGAAATCCACATCCCCCACCAGCCGGTACCCCCGGGGGGCCTGGGCGTCCTCCACCCGGTTCACACCCACGTCGATGACCACCGCACCGGGCTTCACCATGTCCCGGGTGATGAGTCCCGGGCGGCCGATGGCCACGATGAGGATGTCCGCCCCACGGGTCACCGCCCCCAGGTCGGCGGTGCGGGAGTGGGCCACCGTCACGGTGGCGTCCCCCCCCCGCCCCCGCCGGAGAAGGAGCGAGGCCATGGGGCGGCCCACGATGTTGGAGCGCCCCACCACCACCACCGACTTCCCCGCCGGGTCGTTGCCGCTCCGGAGGAGGAGCTCCTGCACGCCCCGGGGGGTGCAGGGGGCCAGGACCTGCTCCGCGCCGGTGGAGAGGAGCCCCACGTTCACCGGGTGGAAGCCATCCACATCCTTGGCCGGATCGATGGCCTCCAGGACCAGCGACTCCCGGATCCCGGATGGGAGAGGGAGCTGCACCAGGATGCCGTGGATGGCGGGGTCGGCATTGAGCCCCGCCACCAGCCCCAGGAGCTCCGCCTCGGGGGTCTCGGCGGGGAGGGTGATCTGCCGGGAGTGGATCCCCACCTCGGCGGCGTCCCGGTTCTTCATCCCGACGTACGCCCGGCTGGCGGGGTCGTCCCCCACCAGGACCGTGGCCAGTCCGGGAGTGATGCCGGCATCCCGGAGCGCCGAGACCCGCTGGGCCACTTCCCGGCGGATGTCCTGGGCCACCTGCTCGCCGGAGATGATCTGTGCGGACATGGACGCCGTACCTTCACTTCATGGGGAACGGAGGATCATGGGAGGGACTGCCTCCAAGGTGACCCGGGAGCCGCCGGGATGGAAGGCCGACGGGGTCGCGGGAGGCGCTGCGGGGACTGTTCCGGAAGCAGGGAGCCCTCCACCACCGGAAGAGCCGCCCGGGGGAGGGGACCCCT
The DNA here is from genome assembly GCA_964420725.1 of uncultured Gemmatimonadaceae bacterium. Classification (GTDB taxonomy): domain Bacteria; phylum Gemmatimonadota; class Gemmatimonadetes; order Longimicrobiales; family Gaopeijiaceae; genus CAYQVI01. Next base: position 10,380 of record CAYQVI010000057.1, read on the forward strand.
GGGAGTCTCGATCCCGATCCGGAAGCGGGGTGCGACGTCGGCCCCCGGACTCCCACCGTCCTCCCCGGTCCGGGCTCCCCCCAGGAGGATCAGCGGGCGAAGTCCACGGCCCGGGTCTCCCGGATGACCACCACCTTGATCTGCCCGGGGTACTGGAGCTCGTCCTCGAAGCGGCGGGCCACCTTCTCGGAGAGCTGGGCCATCTCCTGGTCCGAAACCTTCTCCGGCTGGACCATGACCCGGACCTCCCGCCCCGCCTGGATGGCGAAGCAGCGCTCCACCCCCTCGTAGCTGGTGGCGATCTCCTCCAGCTTCTCCAGGCGCTTCACGTAGCTCTCGAACATCTCCCGCCGGGCGCCGGGGCGGGATCCGGAGATGGCGTCCGCCGCCGTCACCAGGAAGGTCTCGGGGTAATGGTGGGGCTCTTCGTCGTGGTGGGCCTTGATGGCGTTGAGCACCAGGGGGGTCTCGCCGTGCTTCCGGCAGAGGGCGTACCCCAACTCCACGTGGGTCCCTTCGTGCTCGTGGGTGAGCCCCTTCCCCACGTCGTGGAGGAGGGCGGCCCGCTTGGTGCCCGCCACATCCAGCTTGAGTTCCGCGGCCATCATCCCCGCAAGGAGCGCCACCTCACGGGCATGCACCAACTGATTCTGGCCGTAGGAGGTGCGGAACTTCAGGCGCCCCAGCACCTTCACGATCTCGGGGTGGACGTTGTGGATCCCCAGTTCGTACAGGACCCCCTCCGCCGCCTCGGTCATCCCCTGCTCCACCTCCGTCCGGCTCTTCTCCACCACCTCCTCGATGCGCCCCGGGTGGATCCGGCCGTCCTCGATGAGGCGGGTGAGGGCGATGCGGGCGGTCTCCCGGCGCACCGGATCGAAGCCGGAGAGGATCACCGCCTCCGGGGTGTCGTCGATGATCACGTCGATGCCGGTGGCCTGCTCGAAGGCCCGGATGTTCCGGCCTTCCCGTCCGATGATCCGCCCCTTCATCTCGTCGGAGGGGAGCTGCACCACCGACACGGTCATCTCCGCCGTCTGGTCGGCGGCCAGCCGCTGGATGGCCTGGGTGATGATCTGCCGGGCCTCCCGCTGGGCGGTCCGGGCCGCCTCCTCACGGATCTCCCGGATCATGTTCCCCGCTTCCGCCCGGGCCTCGTCCTGGAGATCCTCCACCAGCTTCCGGCGGGCCTCCTCGGCGGTGAGCCCCGCCAGCGCCTCCAAGCGGCTCCGGCTCTCCTGCTCCAGCGCCTCCACCCCCTTCTCCCGGTCCCCCAGGCTGGCTTCCCGGGCCTCCAGATCCCGGGCCCTGGCCTCCTGCTGGCCATCCCGCTCGTTCAGGAGATCGAACTTCCGGTCCAGGGAATCGGAGCGCTCGGAGACGCGACGCTCGCCTCTCTCCAGTTCATCCCGCCTCCGGGCCTCCTCCTTCTCCCAGGCCTCCCGTAGACGGTAGGCCTCCTCCCGACCCTGGAGTTCGGCGGCCTTCCGGACGCTCTCCGACTCCTCCCGGGCCCGGTTCAGGATCCGGGACGCTTCGTCTCGTGCCTCGCTCTTTTCGCGCTCCTGGCGAGCCCGTTCCCGGCCTCCTCCCAGCAGAACGCCGACGACGATGCCCGCGAGGAGGGCCACCGCCGCCGCCAGCACCAGGGCCAGCGGGTCCATGTATGACTCCAGATCGGGCCGGACTGCACCCGGAGATGGCGAAGCGTACGGATCGACAACGGACCGCCTCCTGGCAGACCGGGTCGACCCGACAGCGTTTCAGGATTGAACCACAATAGAGGGAGCGCCATGACGATTCGCAAGCCGATCGTCGTGGTCCTCCCTCACCCCCCGGTGAGGAGCTGCTCCACCTGCTGCGCCAGGGCGTCATCTCGTTCCGCGGCCTCCCTCCGGAGCCGCTCCAGATCTTCCCGGGTGCGGAGGAACTGGTCGGAAATCGAGAGAGCGGCGAGGATGGCGGCCCGGTGGGTCTCCACCAGCCCGCTCTTCTCCCGGATCTCCTGGATGCGGGCATCCACGAACCGGGCGCAGGCCCGGGTATGCTCGGGGTCCGCATTGGCCCGGAGCGCATGCTCCTCGCCGGCGATCCGCACGGTGACGGCGGTGAGATGGGAGAGGTCGGTCACGTGGTCCTCCTGCTGGGTCCCGGAAGGCTCAGTTGCCATGCTCGTCGAGATACCGCACACGGGAGAGGAGACGTTCCACCCCCTCCCGCCCCTCCTTCATCCGCTCCCGGAGGGCCCGGTTCTCCTCCCGCAGTTCGTCCAGGCGACGGGCCAGTGCTGCGGGATCCTCCTCGCCCCGGGCAAAGCGGGCCAGCAGCCCCTCCAGGTCCCGGACCCGGTTCTCCGCCCGCTCACCCCGTTCCCGGTGGACGCGGAGCTGCTCTGCCAGACGCCCCACCGCCGACTCCAGGCGGGCCCGGGCCACCAGATCCGGACGCTCGTCACTGCCGGGGTTCGACACCGGACTCCTCCTTCAGCGTCTCCAGGATCGTCCGGAGGACCGGGGTGACATCGGCCTCCACCAGCGTGCGATCCGGGGCCCGGAAGACCATGCGGAAGGCCACGGAACGGAAGCCCTCCCGGATTCCCGGTCCCTGGTAGAGGTCGAAGATCTCCACCGACTCCAGGAGGGTGCCTCCCAACGCGCCGATCCGACGGGCTACGCCGGCCGCTTCCAACTCCGCCGGGAGGAGGAGGGCCACATCCCTCTCCACCGGGGGGTGGAGGGGGAGCGGGTGGTAGAGGCTCTCCGATGCGGCGGGCGGACTCTGGGGGAGGACCAGTTCGATCCCCCAGACATCGTCGGCCCAGGGAGGGGAATCCACCACTCCGGGACGCACCCGGCCCCCGGCCCCATGGAACCCTCCCTGTTCATCCTGGAGCACCAGCGCCCAGGAGGGGTGGAGGAGATGCCACGGGCCCACCCCCGCCGCCAGCGACGGGGAGCCCGGAAGCCGGATCAGCGGCACCAGCTCCTCCAGGAGCCCCCGGACATCCCAGAGGTCCAGCCGCGGGGAGGTGCCCGACCAGTGGGGGGGCGTCCGCCCTCCGGTGAGGACCACCGCCAGACGCATCTCCTCCCGGGGGAGTTCCCCGGACGCCGGAGGGGCGTGGAAGACGGTCCCCACCTCGAACAGCCGGATGTCCCGGTTCCCCCGGTGGAAGTTGTACGAGACCCGCCTCAGGAGGGCCGGGAGGATCGACGACCGGAGACGGCTCTCCTCCATGGAGAGGGGGTTCATGACCTCCACCACCCCGTCGGACGGCGGGGCGAACGCCAGGGTCTGCGCCTCCAGGAACCCCCGGGCCACCAGGTGGCGCCGGAGCTCGTCCTGAAGCTGCAGGAGGGGATCATCGGGCACCGTTCCAGGGCGGAAGGGGGACAGCTCCGCCGGGAAGCGGTCGAAGCCGTGGGTCCGGGCCACCTCTTCAATGAGGTCGATCTCCCGCTTCACGTCCCAGCTCCGGTACCCTGGCACCTCCACCATCAGACCTCCTTCCGGACCCTCTCGCACCGGGAAGCCCAGGGGCTCCAGAAGCTCCGTGATCTCTCCGGGGGAGAAGGGGACCCCCAGGATCCGCTCCACCCGGGCCGGACGGAGCCGCACCACAGGGCGGCTGAAGGGAGAGGGACAGACGTCGGCCACCTCCTCCTGCAGCGTACCGCCCGCCGTGGCCAGGATGATCTCCAGACAGCGGCGAAGCGCCTCTTCCATCCCCTCCGGATCCACCCCCCGCTCGTATCGGTAGCTGGCATCCGTGGAAAGCCCCAGCCGCTTCCGGGTGGAGCGGATCGAGGCGGGTTGGAAGAGGGCACATTCCAGGAGGATGTCGGTGGTCTCACCCGACACCTCCGAGTCCTCCCCCCCCATCACCCCCGCCACCGCCACCGGGCGCTGATCGTCGCAGATGCAGAGCATATCCGTCGAGAGGGGCCGGTCCACCGCGTCCAGCGTGCGGATCCCCTCCCCGGGGCGGGCCGTCCGGACCCGGATGGTCTCCCCACCCAGCCGGGAGAGATCGAAGGCGTGGAGGGGCTGCCCCAGCTCCAGGAGCACGTAGTTCGTGGCATCCACCACGTTGCTGATGGGGCGCACCCCCGCAGCCCGGAGCCGGGTGGCCAGCCAGGCGGGGGAGGGGCCCACCTTCACCCCCCGGACCACCGCCCCGATGTAGCGGGGGCAGAGGACCGGGTCCTCCACCACGATGCGGATGCCGGGGACCGACACCTCCGCCGGGTCCGGGTTCAGCGTCACCGTCACCGGCAGAGCCCCGGGGATGGCCGGGGACACCAGCCCCGGCTCCCCTGAAGGAGACAGCTCCCGGGCCACCCCCCGGTGGGAGAGGAGGTCCGGCCGGTTGGAGGTGACCTCCACGTCCAGGCGCCAGTCCTCCAGCCCCAGCGCCTCCACGAAGGCGACCCCCGGGGTGAACTCGCCCCGGAGCTCCATGATGCCACCATGTTCCCGCCCCAACCCCAACTCCTTCTCGGAGCACAACATGCCCTCGGACACCTCACCCCGGATCTTAGCCTTCCGGATGGCGAAATCCCCAGGGAGGACCGTCCCCACCGGGGCGAAGGGGTACCACCCGCCGGCCCGCACATTGGGCGCCCCGCACACCACCTGGACGATCCCCTGCCCGCCATCCACCTGGCAGACCGAGAGCCGGTCCGCGTCCGGGTGCTTCCGCACCTCCCGCACATGGGCGATCCGGACCCCGTGGATCCCCTCGGCCAGGCTCCGGATCTTCTCCACCGGGGCTCCCCTGAGGGTCATGCGCTCGGCCAGCGACTCCAGGTCGTCCCCCAGATCGGGGGCAATGGCCTTCAGCCAGCGGTAGGAAACGTTCATGGGGTGAACTGACCGAGGAAGCGGACGTCGTTGTCGTGGAGAAGGCGGATGTCGTTGATGCCGTAGCGGAGCATGGCGATGCGGCCGGGGCCCATTCCGAAGGCGAAGCCCGAGTAGCGCTCCGGATCGATCCCCACATTCTCCAGAACCGCCGGATCCACCATCCCGGCCCCCATGATCTCCAGCCAGTCGGTCTCGTGGACCGTGCCGTCAGGGCGCCGGATCACCCGCTTCACATCCACCTCGGCGGACGGCTCCGTGAAGGGGAAGAACGATGGACGGAAGCGGACCCGGGTCCCCTCCCCCCAGAAGCGACGGGCGAACTCCGCCAGCGTGGCCTTGAAGTCCACGAAGGTGACGCCTTCGTCCACCACCAGTCCCTCCAACTGGGCGAAGCCCGGAGCGTGGGTGGCATCCCAGGCGTCCCGCCGGTAGACCACGCCAGGGGCCAGGATCCGAATGGGGGGCTTGTACTGCTCCATCGTTCGGATCTGCACCGGGGAGGTGTGGCTCCGGAGCAGTCCGCCCCCCTGGAGGTACAGGGTGTCCTGCTCGTCGGCCGCCGGGTGGTCCATGGGGGTGTTCAGCGCCACGAAGTTGTACCACTCGGTCTCCGCCTCGGGACCCCGGGCCCGGGTGAATCCCAGGCCGGCGAAGATGGCGCAGATCTCATCCAGCACCCGGGTCACAGGGTGCAGCCCTCCGGTCCACCCCCGGCGCCCGGGGAGGCTCAGGTCGTGGGCTGCGTCCGCAGGCTCACCATCCCCCAGCGCCGCCTCCCGGGCCTCCAACTCCTCCTGGAGCCGGGCCTTCACCCGGTTGGCCTCCGCACCCACGGCCGGCCGCTCCTGCGGGTCGATCTCCCCCAACCGGCGGAGGATCCCGGAGATCCGGCCGTCCTTCCGGCCCAGGTACTCCACCCGGACCTGCTCCAGGCCGTCGGGATCGGAGGCCGATTCCACGGCGGCCAGCGCCGCCGATTCGAGGGTCCGGAGTGCTTCGATGAGAGATGCCAAGGCCATGCCCCTTCCGTGGTCTGCCCCCCGGGAGGTGGAGGTCTCCACCCCGCGGACGATGGGAATCGGGAAAGCTACGTGACCCCGCAGGCGCGGGGAACCCACTGCAGTGCCTGGAACCCCCAGGGCCGGAAACGGGAAGGAGGCCCGGCGATGGAACCGCCGGACCTCCTTTCTACCCGTCGCCCAGCGACTGCGTCAGCTGGCGCGGGTCAGCGCCGAGCGGGCCTGGTCGGCCAGTGCGGCGAAGGCCTCGGGGCTCCGGACGGAGAGATCCGCCAGCGCCTTCCGGTCCAGCTCGATTCCGGCGGTCTTGAGGCCGTTCATGAACCGGGAATACGAGAGCTGGTGCTGCCGCGCCGCGGCGTTGATCCGGGTGATCCAGAGGGCCCGGAAGTTCCGCTTCTTCTTCTTCCGGTCGCGGTACGCGTGCTGCCATCCACGCTCCACCGCATCCTTGGCCACCCGCCAAAGCTTCTTCCGTCCCCCGAAATAGCCCTTGGCTACCCGGAAGATCTTCTTCTTGCGCTTGTTCCGCGCCGGAGCGCT
>CAYQVI010000058.1:0-16693 GCA_964420725.1 uncultured Gemmatimonadaceae bacterium
GATGAATCCAGGATCACACCCCTTCCTCCCCGATCCCCAGGATCCGCTCCCGCTCCTCCCTCGTGGGCGGGGACCCCAACTGCTCCGCGGGGATCCGGGACCAGACTTCCGTCTCCAGGAAGCGGGTCCGATGTCCGCTCCGGTGCCGATCCGCGTGGGCCAGCCGTAGCCGGGTCCGGCGCTCCCTCAGGGCCATCCGAATGGCTTCGGTCTTGGATTCGCCGGCGAGGCGGGCCACCTCCTCCGCCAGGGCTTCCACTTCCGGGTTCTTGATGTTGAGGGCCATGAAGGTGCAGGCAGGGGAGAGTTACACCATTGCACCCAGATTACACCATTGGCGAGCCGGTGCCAAGATGCCTGGCCCAGCCCAGCCGCTTGGCCCATACTTCCGCCCCACCCGAGGAGGAAGGGATGCAACATCCAGAGTGCGGAAGGTCCCCCCGGCGCCCGGCAGCCCGATCTCTCCCCGGGGCGCTCTTCATGCTGACGGCCCTGGCCTCCTCCGGATGCAGCGGTCCCGGGGTTCCCGACCCGATGGCCGAGGCCCCCGCCGCCCCTCTCCCCCTGGTGGAGTCCGCCCACGACGTCCTGCCCTGGGCCTTCGTCCTGAACGATCCGCCCCCGGAGGGAGCGGTCCCCCCGGACCCCGACGAGGTGGTCACGGTCCCCGGCTCCGCCCTGTCGCTGCGCCGCCGGGACATCCGCATCGACAACGGGCCCCCGGACTGGCACCCCGAGGGTCGCCCCCCCATGCCCCCGATCGTGGCCCGGGGGCGGGATGCCGCCCTGGCGTGTGGCTATTGCCACCTTCCCAACGGGATGGGGAAGCCGGAGAACTCAGGGCTGGCCGGGCAGCCGGAGGCGTACCTGGTGCAGCAGATGGAGGACTACCGGAACGGCCTCCGCCGCACCGGCGAAATCCGCATGGGCCCGCCCACCCTCATGATGGGGATCGGGGCTGCCACCACTCCGGAGGATGCCTGGACGGCGGCGGCGTACTTCGCCTCCCTCCCCTTCCGCCCCCACATCCGGGTGGTGGGGGCGGACTCGGTGCCGGAGACCCGCTTTGCCGGCTGGCTCCACGAGGCGGTGGACGGGGGCGGGATGGAGCCCATCGGGGAGCGGATCGTGGAAATCCCCGACGACCTGAAGCGGATGAAGCTCCGGGACGATGCAGTGACCTTCACCGCGTATGTGCCGCCAGGATCCGTGGAGCGGGGTGCGGAGCTGGTCCGCACCGGGGGGAACGGTCGCACCACGGTGTGCACCACCTGTCACGGCCCGGATCTCCGGGGGCTGGGGCCGGTGCCGGCGTTGGCCGGGCGCTCCCCCAGCTACCTGGCCCGGCAACTGTACGACTTCCGCACCGGGAACCGGAAGGGCCTCTGGTCGGAGCTCATGGACGAGACCGTGGCCCGGCTCAGCCACCGTGATGTGGTGGATCTGGTGGCGTACGTGGCGAGCCTGAAGCCCTGATCTCTTCCCGGCCTTGACTCCATGCCCGGGGGGAGCCCTCTTCCCGCTGTTCAGCAGGAACTGGCCGGACCGTTTCGGGAAGGAGCCATGCGCGATGTGAACGACGGCGACGGGGCCGGGTCCGGCGGACCGAGTGCCCCGTCCCACCGGGCAGCCGAGGCCTCGGCCGGGGGGAACGAAGGGGATGCCCGGTCCATCCTCAATTCCGCCCGGGCCTTCCTGGGGCGTACCCTGGATCTCCGGCGCGACGCAAACGTCCAGGGGACCATCGACACCATCCACCAGGACATGGTGTTCCAGGGCCCCAATGTCTGGGTCCTGATCTGCTCCATCTTCATTGCCAGCATCGGGCTGAACACCAACTCGGCGGCGGTGATCATCGGCGCCATGCTCATCTCCCCGCTGATGGGCCCGATCCTGGCGATCGGGCTCTCGGTTGGGGTGAACGATCTGGTGACGCTCCGGCGGGCGGTGCGCTACTTCGCCACCATGACCGCCATCGCGCTGGTGACCTCCACCCTCTACTTCCTGATCACCCCGCTGGCGGACGTCCAGTCCGAGCTGCTGGCCCGGACCCGGCCCACCCTCCTGGACGCCGCCATCGCCCTCTTCGGTGGACTCGCGGGCATCATCGGGGTGTCCCGCCGGAACCGGGGGAACGTCATCCCCGGCGTGGCCATCGCCACGGCGCTGATGCCGCCCCTCTGCACCGCCGGCTTCGGACTGGCCAACGGCAATTGGGCCTTCTTCTTCGGCGCGTTCTACCTCTACGCCCTGAACTCCATCTTCATCGCCATCGCCACGGTGGCCATTGTCCGGTACCTCCACTTCCCCTTCGTGGAGTTCATCGACGACCGCGCCCGACGACTGGTCCGCCTGCGGATGGCGGCCTTCATCTTCGTGGTGCTCATCCCCAGCGTCTGGCTGATGGTGGGGGTGGTGAAGGAGAGCCTCTTCCAGCGTCGCGCGGCCGACTTCGTGGCCCAGAACCTGGGGACCCTCCCCGGGGTGAACATCGTCAACCAGCGCTTCACCTATGGGGACACCCTGTCCACCATCGAGGTCTTTCTGGCCGGGTCGGAGGTACCTCCCATGATCCGGTCCCAGCTCGAGTCCCGGATGGCGTCCTCGGGGCTGTCCCAGACCGTTCTCCGACTCCATCAGCCCCAGGACCTGCAGAGCGAACTCGGACGCCTGTCCGGCGAACTCCGGGTGGGGATCGTCCAGGACCTCTACGAGCGTCAGGCCACCATCCTCACCCAGCGAGAGCAGCGGATCCGGGAGCTGGAGACCACCATTGCAGGCTTTGCCCGGGACACCATTCCGGTGGAGCAGATCACCCGGGAGGTGCGGGTCCAGTACCCGTCCGTGGAGCGCCTCTCCTTCGGACGGGTGGTGGAGGCCCGGGAGGTGGTGGCTGAGAACGGCTCGCCTCCGGTGGTCCAGCTCGACACCATCACCACGGTCCTGGTGGGGTGGCAGGCCAACTTCAACGGGTCGGCCCGGACCCTGGACCAGGCCCGTCTGGGGGAGTGGCTCCGGGTCCGGCTGGCGCTGGACACCGTCCTTGTCGTGGGGAACTGACCGGGACGGAACGGGCCCCGGTCAGCCATCGGACGCCGGCTTCGCCACCCGCGTGGCGATCCACCACTGGGTCCCGGAAGGATCCTCCACCCCTCCGGAGCGGTCTCCGTGGTCCTGGGTGGCCACGTCCTGGATGACCGTGGCACCGGCCGCCACCGCCCGCCGGAACGTCTCATCCACGTCGGCCACGTACAGGTGGACCATCGCCCGGTAGCCGTTCCACGCCGCGTTGGCCTCCCCCAGCATCACGACGGAATCGCCGATGGAAACCTCCGCGTGCATCACCCGTCCTTCGGGGGTGCGGTGGAGGTAGCGTTCCGTTCCGCCGAACGCGTCCTTCATGAAGCTGATCACCGCGACGGCGTCGGGGATCACCAGGTAGGGACAGACCGTGTGGTGTCCTTCGGGGACACCGGGAAGGGGCGAGCTCATGCTGGACTCCTGCGCCTGGGTTGGATTCGAGGGCGGGTGCGCCCTGACGTTCCAGGAATGTCGGGGTATCCGGCGGGGGCGTCTTGGAAGAAATCACGGGGGGGCCGCCAGGGGAGGGGGTCCCCCGCTCCGCCCCCCCTTCTGCACCCTCACTCCTCCGCCCGTTCCGCCAGATTGGGGCTCTCCGGAAAGTGACGGGCCTGCCGGAAGGCGGACGGCGTCACCCCGGCCATCTCCCGGAACTCAGCGTTGAAGTGAGGCTGGTCGTAGTAGCCGGCATCCAGCGCCACACCGGAGAGGGGGCTCCCGGGATCCTGCACCAGCTCCAGCGCCCGCCGGAAGCGAAGGATCCGGGCGAAGTGCTTCGGCGTGACCCCGACGTGCCGGCGGAAGGCCTGCGTCAGCCGGGTGCGGGACCACCCGATCTGCCCGGCCAGCTCCCCCACCGGAACGCCTCCGTGCCGCCCCTCCAGCGCGCCAACCAGCCATGTCACGGCAGGATCGGCACCCTCTCCGGTCCGAACCTGCTCCGCCACCCAGTCGGCCGCCGCCCGTAGCCGTCCCTCAGGGCCCTCCGCAGCGCCGCATCGGTCGAGAAGCTGCCTCGCCCGCCAATCCGCGAGCCCCTGCAGGTCCACCGTGATCCCGGCCAGTGGCTCCAGGCTCTGCCCCAGCACGCGATACGCCCCCACCGGGTGCAGGCGGATTCCCAGGACGGCGGTGGGTCCCGGGGGCGCTTCGATCACCTCGGGTCCCAGCAGGAGCCCCGACACGCAGATGGCGGGGAAGGTGCCGGTGGCCTCGGGCTCCACCCGCCGGTACAGCCGCCCCAGGTGCACGATGATCTCCGCGCGCCCGGCAGGGAAATGCCGCTCCCGCAGATGCTCCAGTGTTCCCTCGAAGTACCAGAGCGCGTCCACCACCTCCGCCAGTCCGGGGGGCGTCCAGCGGGCCAGGGTCCAGCGGCCCAGGTCCGAGTCGTGGTGCTCGATGCGGAGGGTCATGGATCGATGATGCCGGGAGCCGTCAGGGGCGGCAAGCGTCCGCTTCCAGGGCTGGACCGTCGCCGGTGCCGGTGCCGGCGGCTCCCGGCAAGCGGCGCCCTCGCCCCTTTGCCTCGCCCGCCGGCGGAATCTACGTTCAAGGGATCCACGGAGACCGGGCCCATCGTCCGCCCTCTGCCCTGGAACGCCCCCCCCACGCCCCGCTCGACGCTGGAGGAATGCATGGACCGCTGTCGCGAAGTGCCCAATGGACCCCGGACCGTCTGTCGTGGTGTGGCCGCTGTCCTCACCATGCTGGCCCTCCTGCTGGTCCTGCCGGGGGCGCTCTCCGCCCAGCACGACCATCCGTCGACGCCGCCCATGCAGGCGGAGCTCGACCCGGAGATGCCCCTCCTGACGGCTGTCCTGGGGGAGTACACCCGCCCCGTCACCACCACCCAGCCCCTGGCGCAGGCCTACTTCGACCAGGGGATGCAGATGGTGTTCGCCTTCACCTACTCGGTGGCCATCCGGTCCTTCGAGGAGGCGCAGCGGCAGGATCCCTCCTGCGCCATGTGCGCCTGGGGTGAGGCGCTGGCCCGGGGACCCTTCCTGAACGGGGTCATGACCCAGGCCAATGCGGGGCCGGCGTACGAGGCGGCGCAGCGGGCGCTTTCGCTGCTCAGCAACCGGAACACCCCGGCGGAGCGGGCGCTGGTGGAGGCCATGGCCATCCGCTACGTGAAGGACCACGACCCGGACACCCGGGCTCCCCACGACAGCGCCTACGCCCGGGCCATGGAGGCGGTCTACCAGGCCCACCCCCACGACGTGGATGTGGGGACCTTCTATGCCGAGTCCCTCATGCTCCTGGACACCAACCGGGGGCAGTACCGGCTGGCGGATCCCTTCGTGCAGAGCTTCCATCGGGTGCTGGAGGCCGTGCTGGAAATGGACATCAAGCACCCCGGTGCCTGCCACCTGTACGTGCACGCCACCGAGGCCACCGAGGATCCGGGGAAGGCCGAGCCCTGCGCCGCCTACCTGGGGAACAGCATCCCCGGGGCGAGCCACCTGAACCACATGCCGTCCCACACCTACAACCGCCTGGGGCGTTGGGATGCGGCGGTGCGCTCCAACCTGCAGGCCTGGAATTCGGACCGCCGGGCGGAGTTCGGGGAGGGGGTCTCGTACGCCGCCACCCACAACCTCCACATGCTCCTCTTCGCGGCCTCCATGGCGGGGCAGGGAGCGGTGGCAGCGCTGGCAGCGGATGAGTACGCGGTGCAGGTGGGGAGCGGCGCCTTCTATCAGGCGCTGGTGCACCACCGCTTCGGGAACTTCGACCGGGTCCTGGCGCTGGACGACGTCCCCACCCAGTCGCTGCAGCGGGGGCTGTGGGAGTTCGCCCGGGGGTACGCCCACCTCCAGAAGGGGAACACCGAAGGGGCTGCGGCCGCCCTGGCCAGCGTCCGGGCCACCGCCGACACCAGCACCGTGGAGTTCCGGCGCCACACGGCGGCGCAGCTCCTGGGGATCGCCGGGGGGGTGCTCCACGGGGAGATGCTCCGCAAGGAAGGGAAGCTGGATGAGGCCATCGCCGCCTTCGAAGGCGCGGTGGAGATCCAGGACGGACTCCGCTACGACGAGCCCGAGCCGCTGAACTTCGCTGCCCGGCACTGGCTGGGGGCGGCCCTCCTGGAGGCCGATCGGCCGGCGGACGCCCAGCGGGTCTACGAGGAGTCGCTGGTGAAGCACCCCCACAACGGGTGGTCGCTCTTCGGGCTGGAGCAGGCGCTCCGGGCGCAGGGGAAGACCGAGGAGGCCGACGCGGTACGGGAGCGGTTCCGGGAGGAGTGGGACCGGTCGGACGTGGTCATCCGCAGTTCCCGGTTCTAGCGGGATGAAGGGGGGGGGGGGGCCCGGGGGGGGGGGGGAGGTGCGGGGATGGGGGCCACCGCCTCCCCCTCCGCCCCCCGATCGCCACCTCCGTGCATGGGTGTGGATCGGCGTCCTTGTTCTGAGCGGATGCTCCTCAGGTGCCACCCTCTCCCCCGGCGCCCCTCCGGAGCCCGTACCACCGGTGACCACGGTCCCCGGAGTGCCGGAGTCGGTTGGGCCGGCCCCGCCGGCGCTGGTGTCCTACACCGCCATCCAGGCCCGGCAGGGGCGGGAAGTCTTCGAGGCCACCTGCTCGGCGTGCCATGCCCTGGGGGAGTTCCGGGGCCAGATGTTCCGCATGACCTGGATGGCCCGCCCCATCGGCCACTTCTACCAGCTCATCGCCACCACCATGCCCCAGGATGCCCCCGGGAGCCTGGAGCCGGCGGACTACGCCGCCGTGGTGGCCTACATCCTCCAGCTCAACGGCCACCCTGCAGGGAGTGTGGAGCTTCCGCCGGGGTTCGAGGCGCTGGAGGGGCTGGCGTGGCCCCGGTGAGTTCACCCTTGACCCCTTTGTGCCGCCGGCGGGCACCTCCCCGCACAGGGCGCCTTGAGCCATGAGCATTCCATCGGATACCTCTCCCGAGGCGTGGCAGGCTCAGGGGGCGGCGTTCTCGCGGCTGGGACCAGAGGGCCGCGTGAAGATGGCCGCGGAACTCAGTGAAGCCGTTCGGGAGATCCAGATAGGCGGCCTGCTCGACCGGAATCCCCACTGGTCCCGTCGCGAAGCGGTGCGACGGCTGGTCTTCGTGAACCTGGGCGTCGAACTCCCCCCGGGCCGATGAGTCTGGCCACCTTCCTTGAGAATGTGGTGGAGATCCTGCGGGAACTCGGGATCCCCCACATGCTCACAGGATCCCTTGCGGCCGCCTACTACTCCACCCCGCGGGCGACCCAGGACGTGGATCTGGTGATCGAAACCTCGGAGGATCTCCTGGGATCGCTTGTGGATCGCCTGGCGGGCGCAGGGCTGTACGTTGACTGGCGGGCTGGAGGGGCTGGAGGGGCTGGGGTGGCCCCGGTGAGGAGGGGCGGTTCACCCTTGTTCAACGCTCGCCGGGAATGCAGATTCGGATCTGCATCCGTATCTGCCTGAGGTTGCCCATGCGTACGACGCTGGATCTTGATCGTGCTCTTCTTGAAGAGGCGAAGGTGGCCCTGGGAGTCGAGAGCTTCACCGAGGCCATCGAAATGGCGCTGCGCCAGGTGGTTTCCCGGACGAGGGCCGCGGAGGCCTGGCGAACCCTCGAAGGTTCGGACCTGTCGTGGGAATCCACAGAAGAGCTCAAAGAGTACCGGCGGACGTTGGGTGACCGTTCTTTTTGACACCTCGGTGGTCATCCTTCTCCTTCGGAGCAAGCGGCCGGAGGGTACGGGGGCTCTCCTGAACGCTGCCCGGCTCGCGATCGCTGCCGGCGGAGCCATTCTCCCAGCCGTGACGGTGTCGGAGGTGCTGTTGGGAGAGCGCAGGGCGGAGCGGGTGACGGAGCTCGCGGCGCCGCTGGCCCACATACCCGCAGCCATCCTTCCGCGAGAGGCCGCTGAGACCGCAGGGCTTCTGGGAGGATTCCTCAGGGAAGCCGGCGCAACGGTCCCGCTTCCCGACCTGCTCATCGCGGCAACCGCACTCTGGCTGCAGGTACCCCTGCTCACCTGGGACGGGGACTTCGCACGGTCTCGGAGTGCGGCCGTCGCTTCTGGATCTGCCCATCCGGGGGTAGCCCTCTGGAGCGCCCTGGACCTCCACCCGGCCTCCCGACAGGGCTGAAGGTGATCCTGGAGGGCGGAACAACACTCTTGCCCCCGCCCCCTTGAATCCGTAGAGAGGTAGGATCCATAGAGAGGTAGGATGGTCTCCGCCCCCGCCCGGAGCACGTCATGTCCTTCCGCCCTTCCATCGCCGTGGGTCCACCCCCCTCCCTGACCCGGGCGTTCACGGGGCTCGTCCTCTCCCTGGCGGCCTGCGCGCCCCCCGGCGCTGAAGATGCCCCCCCTCGCACCCTGGACGCCCTCTTCGTCGAACGGGAGAGCTTCGTTCTCGAGGAGCAGGAGGGGGATTCCATCGCCGAACCGGGGGCCTTCGTGGAGTCGGCGTCAGGGGATCTCCATCTTGCCGATGCGCTGCTGCCCCGGATCCGGACGTATCGGAGCGATGGACGCTGGGTGGCGGCGGCGGGACGGTTCGGGGATGGCCCCTTCGAGTTCCGCCGCGTCCGCGGGCTCTGGGAGGAAGAGCCGGGCAGACTCTGGGTGGTGGGATCGGGGGCTCGGGTCCAGATCTTCGACGCCATGCTGGGTCCAGTGGAGGAACGCCTGCTTCCCGTCCTTCCCCTGGCGTTGGTCAGGCGCGAGCCGGGACCCTTCCTCCTGGGACTCAGGGTGGATGCCCCGAATCCGGTTGTGGCCTCCTCGCCCCTGGTCCACCTCCTTGGAGAGGACGGAGAGGTCTCCGCGAGTGTCTGGCCCGGGCCGGACGCCCTCCGCACCGAACCGTACTGGGGCTCGGTGTCCCGGCTGGTGTCCGCCGATGTGGACGGCGGGCTCGCCATCGCATCGTCCCTCCTCTACCCCATTGAAATCCTCCGGTCCGATGGGGAACGGGTGGATAGCCTCCACGTGCCGCCTCCGTCGTTCAGGCCCCTGGCGCCGGTGGAGCGGGGTGCCTTCATCGCGGGAGTGGGGGCCCCGGGGTTCCAGGAGTGGGTGCAGGCCGCTACCGTGATGTCGGCCCTGGTGGCTGTGGGGGAAGACCGTCTGGTGGTGGTCCACGCCCGACTCGATGGGGGACCCGGGCAGGCCCTCATTCATCGGGATTACGCCCTCGATGTCTGGGACCTTCCCAACCGCCGGAAGATCGGAGAGGATCTGCCGCTGCCGCAGGGCACCCAGGTTCTGGGGGGTGGCCGATTCCTCTACCTGGTGGACGACGGACCGCCGTGGACCGTCCGCAGACTGGAGTTCAGGGAATGAACGGGCGCCGGATGGATCCCCTGGCCACGCGTTCGGCGGAGCTCCGTCGGCGCCACAGTAAGGTGCTGGGGTGGTCCCTGGCGGTGGGCCTGCTCCTGCACCTGGGCGCGGCTCTCCTGATCACCTGGCCCGATGCCGAGGGGAGGACCATCCTCGGGGAGCAGATGGCGGCCGGGGCCTGGACGGGCCCTTCCATCGCCTTCGTCTTCGGGCCGCCCACCATCCGGAGTAAGGCGGATGGTGGGGCCGATGAGGTGGTGGATCGCACGCTGGAGGCCGAGCGGAGCCTTCCCCTGCCGGCGGAATGCGGCCGGACCGTGGGCACGGCTCCCTCGGCCCCCGCCCGACTCCACCTCCGCCTGGATGAGCAGGGACGGGTGTCGAGGCTGTCCCTGGCAGGGAGCACCGGAGACCCCTGCTGGGACGCGGTGGCCATGGAGGTGGCTCCCAGCCTCCACTACCAGTGGCTTCCCAGCCCAAGGTTCCCGCACCCGGTGGAGCTGGAGCAGCCCGTGTGGATGGAGCTGGCTGCGCAGTGAGGGGGCCTTTGAAGGGGCTCGCGACCCTGGCCTGCCTCACCGCCATTCTCACCCTGGCAGCCTGCCTCGACACCCCTCCCGAAGCTGCCCCCGGCATCGAGGTGACCGTCAAGGACAGCACCGGGGTCCGCCACACCACCAGCCGGGGCGATCCCGTTCCCTGGGCCATCCTCGACTCCGTCCCGCTGCTGCCGCTGGGGGAAAACGTCGACGGGAGCCCCACCTCCTTCGCCGGCGTGCAGGGGGTGCTCCGTGATGGAATAGGGCGGATCTGGGTGGCGGACGGACAGGCGAACGAACTGAGGATCTTTGGCCCTGATGGCGGCCATGTGGCCACCCGGGGAGGTCGGGGCGAGGGACCAGGGGAGTTCCAGCAGCTCCTCCTCCTGGGCACCCTGCCGGGGGACACTGTGCTCACCGGCGACCGGGTGCTTCCCCGGATCACGGCCTGGGGTCCCGACGCCGACTTCGCCTGGACCCGGACCTTCACCCCGTCCGAAGCCGCTCCACCGCGCCCCTTTGCGCCCTTCCCCGATGGATCGGTCCTGGCGATGGCGCGCACCTCCCTCTCGGGGGCCGGGCTGGCGGAGGGAGAGCTGATCCGGGAGAACAACGCACTGCTCCGGATCACGCCGGAGGGCAGCGCCGTCGAGGTGGGCATCGCCCCGGGCGCCACCTGGGTCTGGACCGGGTCCGGCATGGTCCCGCTCCCCTTCACAGCCCCTGCGTCCTTCGCGGTGGTGGGAGATGCTCTCCACGTGGTGTCCGGACCGGGACCCCTCGTCCACGTCTACAGGAACGGCGGACTCACGTCCATGTACGGGCTGGACGAGGCACCCCGCGCCGTCGGGGCCGGGGAACTGGCCGCATACCGGGGCTTTGTGGAGCGCTGGATCCCGGAGGGGATGCGATTGGACTATGAGGAACCGCTCGGGCACCCGGAGCTTCCGCAGGTACTCCCCACCTGGGACCGCCTCCTGCCCGGCCCGGGCGGCACCGCGTGGCTTCGTCGGTACGCCATCGACCCCCTGGCCCCCCGGGACTGGGATGTGTTCGGCCCGGACGGTGCCTGGCGGGGGCAGGTCCACGTGGACGGGGGCTTCGAGCCTTTTCAGGTCTCGGACAACGCCCTCATGGGGGTGTGGCGCAGCGACCTGGGGGTGGAGGAGGTGCGGGAGTACCGGCTTCGACCGTGGCTGTGAGATCCAGGCATCTTCCGAGGGGCTGGGGGGGGACGCTGCGACCTCCCCGGGGGCCTCATGCGGCCAGCGACAACCTGATCCTGGAGGGGTGAGCCATGCGCGCCGAAATCAGCCTCTGCATTCCGACCGCCCTCCTTCTGATCCTTTCCCTGCAAGGCTGCACACCCGCTCCCGACACCCCGCCTCCGGAGACGGCGAACCGGGAGTCCGGGCTCCCGGCAGACTTCTTGGAAGAGCGGCGCTTTGTCCTGGAGGAGAACGACTCGGTCGTGAACGTTCTCCCGTTCATGACGGAGGTGACGGCGGACGGCCTCCTGGTGGTCACCGACATGGGTGATGCCCGGGTGCGGGTGTACTCGGACCAGGGGACGCTGATGCGGCAGATCGGTCGCCGGGGGGACGGCCCGGACGAGTTCACCCTCCCCTTTTCCACCGACTGGTTGCCCGACGGCAGGGCCATCGTGGCGGACGTGCTCAGGGGCGTCTCGATCTGGGATCAGGCATCGGGTCGGGTGGATCGGAGACTGGACCGGGAGGGCCGGATGACCTTTGCCGCGAAGGGCCTGGGCGACTCCGTTGTGGTGCTGGGAGGATACACCCCTGGCACTCCGGATCCCCGGCTGCTGCGCCTGGTGCACCTTTCCGACGGCGCTGCGGGCGAGGAGTTCTTCCCCCTCCCACTTCCCCCGGAGCTTCAACCGGCGGCCACCCAGGTGGCTGGGGTGGTGCTCGCGGTGGACGGGGAGTCGATCCTGGCCGCCTACACCCTCTCCGACACCCTCTTCACCTTCGACCATGGGGGAACGCAGACCGGAGCGTTCCCCCTTCCGATCCCGGGCTTCAGCTACGATCTGCCCTCCGGGGTGGCGGATGTCCGGATCATCCGGAGCATCTTCCCCACTGATTCCCTGTGGGTGATCCAGTACGGCTCGGCCCCTCCGGCGGAGCCCCTGCATGGACTGCTCCTCATGGATCGGAATGGCACCGTGGTCCGGGCCTGGCAGGAGACTCCCCAGCTCCTGGGTGTGCGCTGGCCCCACTTCTGGTTCCTGGATCCCGCGTCACCCCTTCCCAACCAGGTGGTGGTGGGGCGTTTCGAGGGGGGGTGACCCCCTCCCTACCACCCCCGCCGCTCCGCCTCCTCCACCAGCGCCCTCCACGCCCCCTTCTCCCGTCCATCCGAGCGCTTCAGCCCCAGCGTCCCCAGGTACTCCAGGAAGCACCGGTGCGAGACGCCGTAGTAGCTCTCGTAGACGTCCAGTTGGGCCTGGGAGATGTCGTGCATCCAGACAAACTCCAGAAGCTGGATCCGGGTGGCGTGGCGGTCCCACGCCGCGAACGCCTGCCGGACGAACTCCGCCTGGCTCGCCTCCGAGCTGCCGCACTCCTGGGTGGATGAGGAGCCGATTTCCGTGACGAGGATGGGGCGGGCGGGGAAGCGGCCCGCCAGGTCGTCGAAGACTCCCCCCACGGTCTCCGGTGGGAGGATGCGGAAGTCGGAGGCCAGGGGATAGTAGGTGGTGAGCACCGCGTCCGAGGCGCCGACGAGGGCCGAGGCCTGCCCCGCGAAGGGCCCACGGAGACCTCCCACCGTGATCTTGGTTCCCACCACCAGCCCCGGGCGTATCGAACGGGCATGGGCGGCCACCTCCTGGAAGAACCGCCCCCAGGCCTCCCACTCCGGAACCGACCCCAGCGTCCCGTCGATCTCATTCCCGATGGCCAGCGCCACCAGCTCCAGGGGGGCGGCCCGGTCCAGGGCCCAGTCCAGGAGCTCCTTGAACGCTTCCACCAGAAGGGGATCATCCCAGGCTCGGCCGGCGAGGTAGGCTGGCACCCGGCGGTTGTTCGTGTCGATGGGGTTGAGGGCCAGGATGAGGCGGGTCCCCCGGGGGGCATAGAAGGCCGCCGCGATCTCCAGGAAGTTGGGATCCGGGGCGTAGACCCCGGGAGCCGTCTCCACCCCGTCCCATTGAAGGGAGAGGCTGGTGAACTGCATTCCGGCATCCACCGCCTCCCGATAGGCCGCGTTGAAGTCACCGTCCGACCGGTCGCTCATGGCGATCCCCAGCAGGCGGTCGCCCCGGGGGACCACGGCACCGTTCACCTGCGGCTCCTCGCCCCCGTTGCCGGTGGAACTGTCGCCGCACGCCACGGCGGCAGCGAGGGTCACCGCCAGGAGGACGCGCATCATGGCGTGATCATCACCTCGACCTCACGCTGGAGGAAGTTTCTCAGTGCCGGTACTCGACCCGGTTGTAGCCATTCTCTCCGGGAACAATGATCGCATTGGGATCCCCCGCCGCGATGGCCGACATCCGGAGGTTGTGGAGGGCCCGGAGGTCCGCCTGCATCTGCAGGATGAAGGCGTTGTAGATGCTCTCCATCCAGAGGTCGCTCAGCGCCCCGAAGACCTCCACCTGGACCGCATCCTCCTTCAGCCCCTGGGCCACCAGGTCTCCCACATCCCGCCGGGGATCCACACCCAGCCAGAACGAGGCGGGGACCACCCACCCGCCCGTGCGGATGAAGTCCTCCTCCGGGGCCATGTAGGCGTGGACTCCGGTGGTGGGGGGGGTGTCGTCGAGACTCCCGTAGACCAGGAGGAGGGCGAGCCTGACGGTCTCCGTTTCCCTGGAGGCGGATGCCAGGACGGTCCACCCATGACCGTCGGAGTCCAGCAGGCGCACCTTCTCCAGGACCCGGGACCCCCTCACCTCCAGATTCTCCAGACCATTGTTCCTGGCAAAGTCCGCCAGGATCCGGTCCAGGTCACTCTGTGCGATCTCCTCCAGCCAGATCCTGCTATCCCTCCCGTTCTCCCAGACATCCTTCCAGTTGGCCCGGGACTGGGAAGGCTGCCTCCAGCCCACCACGCTCTTGCTCCCCCAGTCATCTTCCTGGACGAGCACCGGGGTGGGTTGCAAGGCACGATCCCCGGACGGGATCTGACCGGATGCCGCCCCGGCGCTCAGGGCCAGGGCAAGCAGTGCAATCAGGGGATACATGGGTGCTCGCTCCAGGGCGTCTGGACGGGACCGCGAACGGAGCGCGACGGACTCCGGTGCCAACGTATGGGACCCGATCGCGGGGGGAAAGAAGCCGGGACCCACCTCGCATCAGGGCCATTCCCGGGGAGACCCGGGAGGGCCAGGGCCAGGAGGAGGACCAGGGTTCCCCGGCGGGGGGAGGGGACTCCACGCCCGGAGACCTGCGGGGAATCGCCGGCAGGAGGACGCATATGGACCGTCACGAGGCAGGGATCGGGGAAGGACTCTGTCCCCCATGGGTGCCGGAACGCCGGGGTCCGTATGACACCGGGGGGACCGGAGCCGGAGCCGGAGTCTCGCCGGAGCGCCCCTTGGCGGGGGTGGCCTCTGCATCACCCCCCCAGGCGGATGCTCGTGGCCGCCGACACCACGATCCCCGACCAGGAGAGCTCCACTCCCACCCTCCGCCAGTCCACGTTCGCCAGCACCTGCAGGAAGGGGAGCACCGGCCACCGGTCCCCCAGCCCGCCCAGGAGGCGCTCGTCGTAGCCGCTGACCAGGCCCCCCCGCCACCCCGCCGACAGCGCCGCCCGGTCTGACCCCCAATTGGCCAGGCCCCGCTGGACCCCTGCAGCTATCCCCCTGTCACCAAAGGAGTTGACGAAGGTGCCCAGGAAGTAGCCCTGGTGGGAGAGGGCCAGCAGGTGGTTGGCGGTGGGGGTGGGGGCCATGTCCCGGAGGTGGACGCTCCACATCCCAGCGTAGAGGCGGGTGGGGGGGCGGACTCCCCCCCGGGAGCGGTTCTCCGGGGACCGGTCCAGGGAGACGGTGTCCGCCGGGGCTCGGAGGGACTCCACCGGAGCAGACCGGTCGCCGGCACACGCCGCTCCGGTGAGCAGGACCACAATGGGCAGCAGGCGCATCCACCCTCCCGACGGCTCCGGTTCCCGTTGACCGTTTTCCCTACCCGCTCCGAACGGGCGGGGGTCCGGGGGCCAGGACGCGCCGATGCGCCCCTTCCACCCCGGGGGAAGTTCCGCCGCGGAGAAGCTCGGCCCCCCGCAGCCTCCCCTCCCTCCCCCTCAGCGGTCGAACACCGTCGTCCAGTTCTCCACGAACCAGCGCCCGATGGGGGTCAGGACGATCTCGTCCGAGCCGGCGGCGTAGTCGTCCGGGGCGTAGACATGCATCTGGGCGGCCGTGGTGGCGAGGACATAGGGATGCCCCTGGGGGAAGGTGTTCAGCCCCCAGGTTCCAAAGGCCACGTGGAAGCTCTGGATGCTCCCGTCCTCCCGGGCCCGGAGCCGGTTCCCCACGGTGAGGACGTAGGTGCGCAGCCGTGCCATCCCCTCCGCATCCCAGGAGGCGTCCCGCTGGCCCCCCTCCGCCACGTAGAGGGGGAGGTTGAAGGCGTCGATCTGGGCCTCGATGCTTGCCAGCGCCTCCACCTGCTCCTCGGTCCCCTGCTCCTCTCCCGGCTCGCCCACATAGATGTGGAAGCGAAAGCCGTCCACCCGGTCCGGGTGGGCCGCGGCATAGGCCACCACGGCATCCCGCCAGATTCGACGGTACTCCTGGGGCGCTCCGCCGCCCTCCCGGGTGGTGCACGCCACGATGTAGAGCAGGGCGTCGGGGAAGGCCTCCCGGAAGGCCGGCAGGAAGGTGTCGAGCATCTCCAGGTAGTAGCGGGCGTCCGCATCCGGAGGAAAGGCGCCGTCGAACCGCCGGTCGATGCGGACCTGTCCCATCATCCCGTTCCCCGGGTTTCCCTCGAACCACTGCCGTAGGTAGTACTCTCCCCCGAAGAGGATGTGGCGGATGCGGACGCCCCGGTCCACGAACCGCTGCCACCCTGCGATCTGGTCCTCCACCGGCTCGTACATGTTCACCGAGGGCACCAGCTCGATGTCATTCTCCACCAGGTACCGGCTCCACGCCTCGATGAGCTCCTCCGTCCAGATCCGGACCCGGGGCGACCCGGCGTGGGCCGCAGGTACGTTCTCCACCTGGAAGAAGGCGTCCTGGCTACTATTGCCTGAACTGACCAGTCGCCCCAGGAGCGCCGTCACGTCGGGGTGCATCTGCTCCGGTCGGTCCCGGGCCATGCGGGAATTGAGGCTCAGCGCAGTGGTGGGATTGACCTGGGGGGGTGGCTCGGTGGGTGGCTCTGCCCGGGGATCCGTGACCCTGTCCTGGCAGCCGGTGGCCAGGGCCACGACGCAGGCCAGGAGGGCACACCGGATGACCGGGGGCCGGGCCCTGTTCGAGATCGGTCTGCGACGCACGGAGGCTCCCTGGAGCGAGGGCGGGGGGAGGCCCGGTTGGAGTTGACTTGGCGGAGTACTCCGGGGGACCAGGTGGGTTTCCGCCATCGGGGCGTCCTGGCCCCGGGGAGACCCCGAGGCCAGGTGTAGGGTCCGTGGCCGGGAGGCCCGGCCCGAGTGCGCGCCCCCCTGAGCCGCTACCGCCCCAGGTCCATCCGGAGACGGGTGGTGTTCGGAGTCGAGATCCCCGCCACGTGGCCGTCCCACCCCTTCGTGGCGGCCACCTGATTGAGGCGCGCGGCTGTGGAC
>CAYQVI010000059.1:0-16683 GCA_964420725.1 uncultured Gemmatimonadaceae bacterium
CTCCCCCCGGGGTACCGGGCCAGGAGCTCGTTCAGGAGCCCCTCTGCCCGGAAGGGATCGTGGATTCCGCTCTCCGGCACCAGATAGGCCAGTGCCACATGGTAGAGGACATCCTCGGAGGCGGCGATCCCGCCATCCCGCTCCGCCTCCGCCACCGCCTCGCCGTACTGTCCGGCCTGGAAGAGTTCCTGGAAGCGCCCCTGGCCGCCGTGGACACAGGCCCCCAGGGGAGCCAGGAGGAGAAGCGGGAGGAGGGTTCGTGTCAGGCGCTCCATCGTCCCTCCCCCCCCACCCGCACCGGGGTCCCACTCTCCGTTTCCTCCACCCCCCGGTAGGCCCCGGGGAGAATCACGTGGAACACGCTCCCTCCCCCCACCCGGTCCACCACCCAGATGGAGCCACCGTGCCCCCGGACGATCTCCTGACAGAGAGCGAGGCCAAGGCCCACCCCCCCCTTCCCCTTGGCCAGCCCCGGACGGGCCTGGTAGAAGCGGTCGAAGATCTTCGGCCTCTCTCCCTCTGGAACCCCGGGGCCCTCGTCGCTCACCGCCAGGAGCGCCACACCCCGGTCTCCCACCATCCCCGCCACACGGCGGGCGTGCTCGCCGGGGACCCAGGCAGGCACCGTGGTGGAGTGGGCCACCACCAGGTGGATCCACCCCCCTGTCGGGGACCACTTGAGGGCGTTGTCCAGGAGGTTCTCCATCACCGTCACCAGCAGCTCCCCGTCGCAGTCCAGCCGCACCGGGGTGTCTGCAAGGGTGAGTTCCAGGTACCGCTGGTCCCGCTCCGCCCTGGACCGGAACTGCTGGATGGCCCGACCGGCCAGCGTGCCCAGGTCGTGGGGGCGGAACTCGTACTCCAGCCTCCCCGCATCGAAGCGGGAGAGGGAAAGGAGGCGGGAGATCATGGCGGAGAGGCGGTTCTCGCTGTCCAGGTTCATCCGGAGGAGACGTGTCTGCCGCTCGTTCAACTCCCCCGGGAGCCCTTCCAGGAGGAGGCGATTCACCTCCTGCATGGAGGAGAGGGGGGTCCTCAGCTCGTGGGACACATGGGAGAGGAAATCCTGCTTCGCCTGGTCCAGCTCTCCCAGCCGCTCGGTCATCCGGTTGAAGTCCATGGCCAGCTCCTCGAACTCGTCGCCCCCCACCGTCTCCAGGCGGTGGGTGAAGTCCCCCCGGGCCACCGCACGGGTACCGTGGGTGAGCCGGGTGATGGAGCGTGAGATGGACCCCACGAAGAGCCACCCCACCCCCAGGCTCACCAGGAGGAGGAGGGGGAGGACCACGATGGAGATCCGCTCCGCCCGACGGGCCCCTTCCACCGCCTGCTGCAGCTCCCGGGTGATCCCCGCCTGCGCCACGTCGCTGAGCACCCGGGTCTGCTCGTTGAGGCGGGGGAGGAGGACCAGCGCCCGCCCGGCCGCGGCCACGTCCGCCGGGAGTCCGATCCCGCCCCCGGCCATCCCGGGGAGGAGCACGATGGTGGCCGGCGCCGGGACCAGGGAGGGGGAGGTGGCGGGGATGCCGCCCCCGACACCGGTGTCCAGGGGGTCTGCAGCGGTGTCCGCCATGGCCACCGCCGCCGCCTTGGCCTCCTCCAGCGCCTCATCCGCACGGCTCCAGAGGGCGGCCAGGACCTGGAGCTCCTCCCGCTCCAGCTCCGCCAGCGGCAACTCCTGGAGGTCGGTGAGGGTGTGGCCGAAGGCCGCCGAGGCGCTGAGGGCCCCTGCCAGGTACTCCGCATCCCGGGTCACCTGGAACTTGGAGATGCCGTCCTCGATGCGGTCGAGCTGCTGGAACTGCACGATGGAACCGGCGGTGAGCCCTGCGGCCGCCACCGAGAGCCGGCGGCTGGAGGACACCGCCTGCTGGATCACCGTCATGTGGTATACCAGCAGCCCCACGAGGATGAGGAAGAGGATCCCATACCCGGTGGCGAACTTGGCCGCTACACGCATTCCAGCCTCCTGCCCCACACGAGGGTCTCCCACCCTGGACAGGACAACGCCCTAGTCGTCGTCCGTGTCCAGCCCGTACTGCTTCAGCTTGTTGCGGATGGTCTTCACATTCAAGCCCAGCAGCCTGGCGGCCTCCGCCTTGTTCTGTCCCGTCCGCTCCAGCGTGGCCAGGATGAGCTGCTTCTCCGCATCCGCCGCCGTGATCCCCACCGGGAGCACCACCCGCTCCGAGGAGATCTCCATGGGACGGCTGCCTCCCTCCTCCAGATGGGGGGGAAGGTGCTCCGGCGCAATGGCCCCCTTTCCGGCCAGGATGCAGGCCCGCTCCGTCACATTCCGGAGTTCTCGCACATTCCCGGGCCATCCGTAGCGCTCCAGGATGGCCAGCGCCTCCGGTTCCACCCCCTCCACCGCCAACCCATGGCGGGCATTGGCCTGCTCCACGAAGGACTCCGTGAGGAGTTCCACATCCTCGCTCCGGGCCCGGAGCGGGGGGATGCTCAGATGGAAGACGTTCAGGCGGTAGAAGAGGTCCTCCCGGAGACGCCCCTCCTGCACCGCATCCTCCGGGGCCCGGTTCGTGGCGGCCAGGACCCGGACATCGAAGGGGATCTCCCGGGCGCCTCCCAGACGCCTCAGCGTCCCTTCCTCCAGGACCCGGAGGAGCTTGGGCTGGAGGGAGATGGGCATCTCGGAGATCTCGTCCAGGAAGAGCGTTCCCCCGTGGGCCAGTTCGAAGCACCCCCGGCGAACGCCGGCAGCCCCGGTGAAGGCCCCCCGCTCGTGGCCGAAGAGTTCACTCTCCACCAGCCCCTCGGGGAGCGCCGCCGTGTTCACCGCCACGAAGGGTCCGGTCCGGCGGCGGCTCAGGCGGTGGATGGTCCGGGCGAAGACCTCCTTCCCTGCGCCGCTCTCCCCGGTGATGAGAGCGGAGGCATCGCTGGAGGCCAGCTTCTCCACCAGCTCCAGGAGCTCCCGCATGCGGGGACTCCGGGAGCTCAGCCCCTCGGCCGCCGCGGTCATGGAACGGTCCCGGGATCCGCTGGGCGTCTCCGATCCCGGGACGATCCGGGTCACCTCTTCCGGGGGTTCGTCCCCCTCCACCCGGTCCAGCACCGAGCGGAGCTTTCCGTAGTCCAGGGGCTTCGTCAGGAAGTCCCGGGCTCCGTTCTTCATGGCCTCCACCGCCACATCGATGCTCCCGTAGGCGGTCATCATCACCACGGCGGGAGGGGGGGAGGAGGAGGCCCGATACCCGGCCAGGAGGTCCACTCCGGAGGTATCCGGGAGGACCACATCGGAAAGGACGATCCGGGGGTGACGGGAGCCGGCGAGACGCAACGCCTCCTCGCCGTCGGCCGCCGTGCAGACATCGTATCCCCAGGCCCCCAGCCTCATGGCCAGGACTTCCCGGACTGCGGCCTCGTCGTCCACCACCAGGACGAGGCGATCCGCGGGTGAGGTCATTCGGTGCAACCGATGGAGTTCGGGGGAGAATGCTGAAGCCCCTCCCGGGGCCACTCGGGGCCCTGTCGGGGGCCAATTGGATCGTTACCCTGCGGGACTCCCAGGGGTCCGATCCCCCGTCCCCTCTCCCCGGGCCTGTCGAGCCAGTTGGTCCGCCCGGAGGGCCAGTGTTCGCCGGTCCACCTTCCCGTTCGACCCTACCGGGAGCGATTCCAGGCGGATGTACCCCCGGGGCCGCTTCCCTGGCGCCAGCTCCCGGCGGGCCAGGAGGTCCACCTCCCGGAGGAGCCTCTCCCACCCCTCTGCCCCCGCCGCCAGCGGACCCGGGACGACAACCGCCACCACCCGCTCTCCCCAGAGGTGGTCGGGAATCCCCACGACCACGGCATCGGAGACGTCCGGGTGGGCCGCCAGCACCTTCTCCACCTCGACGGGGTCGACGTTCACCCCTCCGGAGATGATGCGGTCGGAGATCCGGCCGGTGATCCAGAGATGCCCCTCCTCATCCACCCGTCCCATGTCGCCGGTGCGGAGCCATCCCTCGGAGTCCGCCAGCGGGCTGGCGCTCCCCAGGTAGCGGAGCGCCACCACCGGGCCCCGTACCAGGATCTCCCCCCCTTCCCGTGGAACCCGCACCTGCACCCCGGGAAGGGGGGACCCCACCGTCCCCGGCTTGCGACGGACCAGTTCCGGGAGCGCCGTGCTCACCTGCGAAGAGGTCTCGGTCATCCCGTAGGTCAGCGCCACGGGAAAGCCCACCCCCCGGGCCCGCTCCAGGAGGGGCAACGGCGCCCGTGCTCCCCCCAGGAGGACGCAACGGAACGACTCCGGGGGAGGAGTCGCCCCCCGCTCGTCCAGCGCCATGTGGAGCATGGTGGGGACCAGGGAGGCATGGGTGATCTGTCCCGCATCCACGGCGGTGTTGAACGACTCCGCCTGGAAGTCCCCACGGACCACCAGCCTGCACCCCACCACCGGGGCCCGGAGGACCAGCGCCAGCCCACCCACATGGGCCGGGGAGAGGGAGGCCAGCCAGGCATCCGAAGGCCGCAGTCCCAGCGCCTTCCGGGAGGCCCGGGCCGACACCCGGAGGTTGTCCAGGGTGATCTCCACCCCCCGGGGGATCCCCGACGACCCCGAGGTCCAGAGCACCGCCATGACATCCTCGTTCCGACGACCCGGGAGGTCGCCATCGGAGACCTCCAGGCTGGACAGGAGCCGGGCTCCGGAGGGGGGCAGCCCCACCCTCCCCTCGTCGAAACCGTCCTCGATGGGAGCCCGCACCTGGGACGCTGCCCCCAGCGTCACCAGCCGATAGCGCCCGGTCCCCCCCGGGGAGCCGAAGCCGATGGGGCCGTCTCCCACGTGGCGCCCCCCCAACGCCTCCAGCGCCAGCGCCTCCGTGGAGCCGTCACAGACCAGGATGACCGGCTCCAGCGCCTCCAGGGTCCGCCGGATTTCCGGGGCGGTCCAACGGGGACTGAGGGGGGAGAGCACCGCGCCCGTGCGGGGGACGGCGTGGATCAGGGAGATGAGTTCCGGACGCAGCGGAAGGAGGGGGGCCACCCGCACCCGGGGGCCCGCTCCCACGGAAGCGAGCCGCCGGGCCAGGAGGTCCACCTCCGTATCGAAGGCCGCGTGGGTCCAGCGGCCATCGGGCGCCTCCACGGCCACCGCGTCCGGGAGGGCCCACGCCATCTCCTTCAGGGGATCCATTGCATCTCACGGGAGGGGCGACCGGGCCGGGTGCACGGGACGCAGGGGGTCCGGTGTCGGGATGCGGGAAGGGTGGCGCGGCAGGGAGGGAGCGTCAATAGCCCGCCCCCCCCCCGTTGCCCCCGAGGGGGCGGTCCGGCAGCTTCCGTTGCCATCCAGGGGTTCCAGGGGGGCGTACCCCCCCGCAGGAACCGCGTACGCAACTCCAATCCCCGGCTTCCATGTCTCACGATCCTCCGTCGAACCCGGACGGCCCTGCCGCTCCCCACTCCGCGCCGGAATGGGGAAAGGCCTCCCCCAGCCCGGAGGAGCGGATCTTCCTTACCGGTCCCCGGAGCCGCTGGGCAGAGTTCACCCGGGTGGTGCGGATCGGGCGGGAGTTCATCCATGGATTCCGCTCGCTCCACTTCATCGGGCCCTGTGTGACGGTGTTCGGCTCCGCCCGCTTCACGGAGGAGCATCGCTACTACCGGCTGGGTCGGGAGGTGGGGGCGGAGTTGGCCCGGGCCAGCTTCACCGTCATGACCGGCGGGGGGCCGGGGATCATGGAAGCGGCCAATCGGGGAGCCCGGGACATGGGCGGGCCCTCGGTGGGGTGCAACATCCAGCTCCCCCACGAGCAGGACCCGAACCCCTATCTCGATCGGTTCGTGGAGTTCAGGTACTTCTTCGTGCGAAAGGTCATGCTGGTGAAGTACTCGTACGCCTTCATCATCCTCCCGGGTGGGTTCGGCACCCTGGACGAACTCTTCGAGACCATGACGCTGGTCCAGACCGGAAAGATCCACGACTTCCCCCTGGTGCTCATGGGGCGGGACTACTGGGAGCCCCTCCTCGATTTCATCCAGGGGACCCTGGTCCGGGAGCGGACCATCTCCCCAGGCGATGCCTCGACCCTCTTCGTCACCGACTCGCCGGAGGAGGCGGTAGCCCACGTCCGGGAGGCCACCCGGGGCCATCCTGAATTGCTCTGGCGCGCCGCCGCCCCGGCGAATCCGCTCCTGGGGGAGAAGCCCCTTCAGCACCAGGGCGCCGGGGGAGTGGGAACGGACACCCAGCACTTCCCCCCTCCCGGGTCGGAACCCTGACCGTGTGGGAGAGCCCCTCCTTCGTCAGGCGGCAGGGACCATCGCCCCTCCATTCCCCCCACGGGTGCCGTCGGTCCCGTTCCGGGCCAGTGCGGAGAGTTCGTCCGGATCCAGGATGAGCCCCACCGTTCCGTCCCCCAGCACCGATCCGCCGGACACTCCGGGAACCCGGGACGCCAGCCCCGTCAGCGCCTTCACCACGAACTGCTGCTGACCCACCAGCTCGTCCACCAGGAGCGCCACCCGCCGGGAGGCCTCTCCCGCCACCACCACCAGCGCCTTCGTGGGATCTTCTTCGGCCCCCTCCACCTCGTTGATGCGGTGGAGGCGGACCAGGGGAAACAGGTCCTCGTGGAGACGGACCATCTCCCCTCGCCCCAACACCAGGGTGATGTCCTCGGGGGCCGGGCGGAAGCAGGTCTGGATCCGGGTGGTGGGGAGGATGTATCGCTGCGTCCCCACCCGCACCAGCATCCCGTCGGTGATGGCCAGCGTCAGGGGGAGCTGGATGGAGAAGGTGGTGCCCTGTCCGGGCTCCGAGGTGACCTCGATCCTCCCCCGGAGGCTGTCCACACTCCGCCGCACCACGTCCATCCCCACTCCCCGTCCCGAGATGTCCGTGACCTTCTCCGCCGTGGAGAAGCCGGGCTCGAAGATGAGGGCGAAGACCTCGGCGTCGGAGAGATTGCGGTCCCCGTCCACCAGGCGACGGTCCCGGGCCTTCGCCAGGATCCGCTCCCGGTCCAGCCCCTTCCCATCATCGGAGATCTCCACCACCACCCGACCGGAGGCCTGGAAGGCCTTCAGTTGCACCGTGCCGCTCTCGGGCTTTCCGGCTGCACGACGCTCGGCGGCGGACTCGATGCCATGGTCCACCGAGTTCCGGACCATGTGGATGAGGGGGTCCGCCAGGATGTCCACCATGCTCCGGTCGATCTCGGTATCCTCTCCGAGCTGCACGAACTCCACCTGCTTCCCGCTCCGGCGGCTCACGTCCCGCACCACCCGGGACACCTTGAGGAAGGCCGGCTTCAGCGGGACCATCCGCATGGAGGTGCTCAGGTCCTGCAGGTCCCGGAGGATCTTGGAGGCCCGGCCCACCTTGGTCCCCAGCTCACCCCCGGTATCCAGGACGGTGGGATCCTGTACCACCATGGACTGGGCGATGACCAACTCCCCCACAAGGTCCACCAGCCGGTCGAGGCGCTCGGTGCGCACCCGCACGGAGGCATCCTGGGGCGTGACCCCACCCCCCTTGGGCCCCGCGTCCGACGACTCCACGGCGGCCCTGCGGTCCGTCCCTCCGGTCCTCCGGTCCTCTCCGATGAAGGGCTGGGCCGAGGCCCCTCCAGGGGGCGCGGCGGAAACCGATGTCTCCCCGGCCGAGGGGATTGTGGACGACGCTCCATCCCCGCTGGAGGGGGACGGGGCCTGCGCCCCGGTGGCGCCGGTGGCGCCACCGGGGCCGGCACCCACCCCATGCCGGAGGGGGTCCTTCAACGCTCCCATCACATCGTCCCAACGGGGGGGGAGGCTGTCCACCCCCCGCCCCTCCAGCGCCATGCGGATCCCGGCGAAGAGGGCCTTCAGGAGATCGGCAGCCTGCAGCGTCAGGTCGGTGACGTGGGCCTCGAAGCGCACCTCCCCGTCCCGGACCCGGGCCAGCAACGTCTCGGCGTGGTGCGCCACCTCCACCACCGGCCCGAGATCCAGGAATCCGGCCACACCCTTGATGGTGTGGAAGGCCCTGAAGACCACGTTCACCGCTTCCTTGTCGTCCGGGTCGGCTTCCAGGGCCAGCAGCGACTCCTCCGCTCCCCCCAGGTGGTCCGCCGCCTCCTCCAGGAACTCCTCCAGGAGGGTCCGGTCCACATCCGTGGGGAGGAGGGAGAATGGAACGGCCTCGGGGCCCTCGGGAGCGACCGCCTCCGGAGTCATGTCCTCCGTGGGGCGGGGTAGCGGGGCGGTGGCTTCCGTCCCCTCCAGCGCCCCCTCCAGCGCCTGGGCCAGCGCGGCGGACAGGGTATTCCACTCTCCGGCGGGAGCCTCCTCCGCCCCCAGCACCGCGGCTACCGCCTTCCCCAGGGAACCGGCGGCGTCCACCCGTCCGGAGATCTGCCGCGCCGCCTCCAGGACGGACGAGCGGTCGTCCCCCTCCACCTCCACCAGAAGCATGGCGGCCTCGTTCAGGGCGTCCGTGGGATCCAGCCACTCCTCCAGCCCGGCCACAGCCTCGGCGTCGGCAGGATCGAAGGCGATGCGCTCCCCCAGCTCCAGGGCAGCCGCCACGGCGGGGGCTCCCACCGCCTCCCGGAAGACCGGGTCCGCCAGCGCCGCCGCCAGCCGAGCCACCGGGGTGCCCTCGATCCTCGCCAGGGCGGTCAGCTCCCCGGCCTGGTTGGAGATCGCCTGGAGGTCCTGGTCGGCGATGGCCTCCTTCAGGGCCACCAGGTACCGCATCACCTCCAGATCGGATGTCATGGAGCCACTCCTTCCCTCTCCAGGCCCCGGGCGGGGGGTCGACTCGGGGACGGGGGCAGCGCAGCCATTCGGGTGCGGGCAACCCCGTCCGTGCTGGAGCGGACGGCCTGCAGGACCGCCTCTCCGATCTCTCCCAGCGGGAGCACATCCACAGCCGCTCCCAGTTCCACAGCCACCCGCGGCATCCCGTAGACCACGCAGGTGGATTCATGCTCGGCGACGGTGTACGACCCCGCCTCCCGCATCTCCAGCATCCCCTTCGCTCCGTCGGCCCCCATTCCGGTGAGGAGGACCCCTGCGGCGTCGGCTCCCACACTCCGGGCCACCGAACGGAAGAACACATCCACCGCCGGTCGCTGGTGGTGTACCGGGGGGCCCGCCCGGAGGTGTACCGTGCACCGCCCGCCCACCTTCCTCATGATGAGGTGGTAACCCCCGGGGGCCACCAGGACCCTGCCCGGGGTCACCAGCGCCCCGTCCTCCGCCTCCACCACGTGGAGGGGAAGGATGGAGTCCAGGCGGTCGGCGTAGGACTTCGTGAAGCCCGCCGGCATGTGGAGCACCACCACCATTCCCGGCGCTTCCGCAGGAAGCCCGGTCAGAAGGGTCTCCACCGCCCTGGTGCCGCCGGTGGAAGCGCCGATCACGATCATTCTGGAGGAGGGCCTCCCGCCGTTTCCCCGGTTGAGCAGGGCCGTAATCCCGTCCGCCACCCCGGAAACGGGGGGTGCGGCGGCGGGCGGGATGGGCTGAGGGCGTGCCTCCAGCCGATGAAGCCTGGCCACCGAAGCGGCCCGGATGGCCCGGGCCAGGCGCTGGGCCACGTCGGGCACCGACCAGGAGGCACCCGGCTTGGGCACCACCTCCACCGCCCCCAGCGCCAGCGCCCGGAGCGCCGCGGCGTTGTTCCCCTGGGTGAGGGAACTCACCACCACCACCGGCATGGGGTGGGAGCGCATGATGCGCTCCAGGAACGAGAGGCCGTCCATCTTCGGCATCTCGATGTCCAGGGTGATCACATCGGGCCCGTGGATGGCGATGAGATCCCGGGCCTCGAAGGGATCGGCGGCGGTGGCCACGACCTGGATGTCCGGAAGCCGGGAGAGCTCGTCCTCCAGGATCCTCCGGACAACAGCGGAGTCGTCCACCACCAGGACCCTGATCATGGTTGCGGAGGTGCCGCGTAGACCACCAGTCGGGCCTCGGCCCATCCACCATCCATCATGACCAGGCTACCGGCCAGCACCTCTCCCTCCAGCGGACCGGTGACGGGGCAGGGGTGGTCCAGATTGAAGACCGCCCGGGGCCCCGCCAGGGCCGGAAGCACGGTTCCGCAGACGATGTTGGCCAGCTCGCCCAGGGCATCCATCTGCAGGACCCGCCCCGGCTCCCCGTCCATGGCCAGCATGTTGGCCGCCAGCATGGGGAGGACGGCGGCGCTCATCTCCAGGCGGACGGCCCCGGTGAGGGGACCGTGGAAGCCCACCTCCACCGCGATCCCGTCCGTTCCCTTCTCCTCTCCCGGCTCGGCCTCCATGGCGAAGAGGAAGCCCAGCTCCTCCAGCGTGTGGGCGATGGCGTCCCGGATGCACCCCTCCAGGTCCTGCTGCACGGTGGGATTCATGCTGCGTCCACTCCGGTGATCAGGGTGACGGCGTCCCTCAACCGTTCGGGGGAGAAGGGTTTATGGAGGAAATGCACCCCCCTGGCCTGAAGCGCCTCGATGCGGGTCTCGCTGCTCTCGGTGGAGACCACCACCAGCGCCAGTCCATCCCGCTCGGGCTGCGACCTCACACGGTCGATGAACTCCTCGCCACTCATCACCGGCATGCTGATGTCCACGAAGGCCAGGTCCGCCGCGAAGTCGTCCAGGACGACCAGCCCCTCGGCCCCGTTGGCGGCCTCCCGGATCCCTGTCACGGGGACGCCGCTCATGACGAGGGCCCGTCGTACGATGCTCCTCATGACGGCGCTGTCATCGATGATCAGGACATTCAGGGACATGGCTCACGGGCTCGCGCGAAGGGGGAGAACGGACTCGGACCGGCCGGAGCGGATGGTCATCTCTCCGGAGCCCACCTTGAAACAGACCGTCCGGGAGACATTCCCCCCCACGTCCTGGTTCGCCAGGAGCACCCCGGCCTTCCAGAGCACGCTCCGCAACTGGAGGTAGTTCCGCTTCCCGATCTGGAACCGGTCGGGGTGCCCCTCCGTCGCCATGGCGGCACCTCCCGCCACCCGGGTGATCATCCGCTCTTTCCGGGCACCCAGGGCGTAGCATGCACGGAAGAGAACCGGCACCCCGCTGTCCACGAAGCGGGCCGGGTCCGTCTGGGCCCGCACCGGGTCCCTGCCGCTGGTGGGAAGCATGACATGGAGGAGCCCACCCACCCGGGCCACCGGATCCCACACCACGATCCCGAGACAGCTCCCCAGGGCATGGGTCACCAGGAGCTCAGAAGGATCGTCGGACACCCTCAATTCCGCGATTCCAACCACCGTTCCCCCGGACGCCCGGGAGGGACCCACTGTGTCGCGGTTGATGGCGTGCATCGGCACTCCGATCAGGCAGCGGAGGAGGACTTGAGGGCCTGCAGCTCGACATGCTCCCCCTCCGAGAGGACCCGATCGATATCCAGGAGGAGGCGGATCTTTCCCTGGGCCCGGCCGATCCCCAGGAGGTACTCGGTGCGGAGTCCCGCACCCAGGGTGGGGGCATCGACGATGTCGGTGGGGGCGATGTCCAGCACCTCGGAGACCCGGTCCACGATCATCCCCAGGCTGCTCTCGCCGCTCTGGACCAGGATGATGCACGTGTGATCGGTGTCGTCCACGTCCGGCATCTCGAACTTCCTCCGCAGGCTCATCACCGGAATCACCTTCCCCCGAAGATTGACGATGCCCCGAATGAAACCGGGGGTCCGTGGGACGGCGGTGATGGGCAGCAATCCGATGATCTCCCGGACCCGGAGGATCTCCAGTCCGTACTCTTCCTCGTCCAGGAAGAAGGTGAGGAATTTTCCTCCCTGACGATCGAGATGGCTCATGCTTCGACTCGGGGCTGCGGGTACGGGATGCGTGGAAGCAGGCCCCTGCCCGCCACCTGCCGTTCTCATCCCTCCATGGATGCGAGTATCGAATCGGAGGGGGAGGAACTTGAATGGCAGGAGGAGCACCTCAACAATCCGGGGCCGGGAGCCGATACCCTTGCCTGATGGGCATCCGGACCGCAGGCGCATTCGCGGTGGTCTGGAGGGGTCTGGCGCCGGACATGGGGGTGGGAGAGGACATGGCACTACTGGAGAGGCAGGAACCGGAGCTGGGAGCGGCGGAGTTCGAGAGCATCCGGGCCATGGTCTACGACGTGGCCGGAATCCACCTCCACGAAGGGAAGATGGGATTGGTGCGGACCCGCCTGATGCGGCGGCTGCGGGAGATGGGGATGGGGGACTTCCAGTCCTACGTCTCCCTGGTGACGTCTGCCCCGGGGCGGGATGAGATCCCACGGATGGTGGACATCCTCACCACCAACAAGACCAGCTTCTTCCGGGAATCGGGGCACTTCGACTTCCTCTCCGAGACCCTCCTGCCGGTGTGGAGCGGCCAGTCGGGGGAACTCCGGATCTGGAGCGCCGGATGCTCGACGGGGGAAGAGCCCTACACGCTGGCCATGCTGCTGCGCCAGGGGCTCCGGGATCGCCAGGGAAGGATCCTGGCCACCGACATCTCCGACCGGGTCCTGGAGCAGGCCCGGGCGGGGATCTACCCTGCCGCCCGGGTGCAGGAGATCCCGGCGGAGCTCCGGCGGACCGCGCTGATCCGGGTGGAGGGAGACCAATGGAGCATCCGTGACGATCTGCGAGCGATGGTGCGTTTTGCACGACTGAACCTCATGGACGCCTGGCCCATGCGGGGACCCTTCCATGCCATCTTCTGCCGGAACGTGATGATCTATTTCGATCGGCCCACCCAGGAGCGCCTGGTGAACCGGTTTGCCTCACTTCTGGCGCCTGGCGGCTACCTTTTCATCGGTCACGCCGAGAGCCTCACCGGACTGACGCAGCCCTTCGAGTACGTGCAGCCGGCCCTCTACCGGCTCCCCTGACCGGGCTGCCGGGAGCCATCGATCCGCTCCTTCCACCCGGCAGATCCTGCCGCCTGGCAGGTGCTGCCAGGGGTCGGGCCGGCACCGGGCGGGCCATCCGTCTGCTCCCGGATCCCCGGGGCCGCCGCCCCCCCCGGGGAACTCGCTGCGCCGCCACCACCCCACCCCGGATCGCCCCCGCACACCCCGGGGAGCTCGAACACCTCCCGGAACGCAAGGAGGACCCGGCACCAACCGGGTGCCGGATCCTCCTGTCCTCCCCTCCTTCCCCTCCGGAGCCCCGAACCTGCGGCCCTGTCCGGTCTCCAGGAGGGCCATTCCGACCCCACCTCCCTCCCCGGGGCAGGCCCCCTGCAATCAGCCCTTGTCCCGGGAAAGATCCACCGGGTGGCGCACTCCCCAGGAGCTCTGGGGAAGGACCAACTGGCGCCCGGCGCGATCCGCGAAGTAGAGCACCAGGGGGCCCTGGAGGTTGATGGTGGCGGGAGCATCCCCCGACCGGGGGAGGGTCACGATGCAGAGTACGGCCACCTCGCTCTCGATGCTGGGGCGATCCCCCACCGGAGGGATGTCCAGGTCCAGTTCGAACCCGTCCACCCAGATGAAGGGATCCGCCAGGAGGAAGGTGAGAGCAGCCAGCTCCAGTGACTGGAGCCAGTAGACCCCTGGCTTCCCGGGGAGGAGGGCAAACCGCCGACAATCGGGGAAGCCCACCAGCCCCGCTGTGAAGTCGAAGATCCGCTTCCCTGGCACCGCAATGGATCCGAACAGATCCGACTGCACCTCCACGACGGCTTCGGACGGATCGGTCAAGGCAGCAGCACTCATCGCAGATAGTCCGTGAGGTTGAGGCTGAGGATCCGGGCGTTGGACGCCAGCGCCGTCTGATACGCCACCTGCTGCCTCACCAGGTCCGACATGGCCTCCTCCAGCTCGATGTCCTGGAGGTCGGACCGGTGGGTCCGGAGGCTTGTGTCCAGCGCCGTGAGATTCTCCCGGGCCACATCCACCCGGTTCAGACGACCGCCCACCTCTCCCACCAACTGCTGCACCGAACTGAAGGCCGCTTCCAGATCAACCAGCGCCTCGGCAATGGCGGGGCGGCTGTCCTGCTCCAGGGCGCCGGCCAGGCGGGCCAGGGCATCCAGTGCACCGGTGTCGGCAAAGATCGTCTGGGCGGAGTGTGCCGTCTGCACCGTCTGCCCTGCTGCAATCTCAACCGCTCCCTCCCCTCCGGGAAGGGGGACCAGCGGATCCTCCGAGAAGGGGGGGCGATGCGCCTCGTCCCCTCCGAAGACCCAGGCCTCACCCAGACGGGAGTTCCCCAGGGCCCGGACGGTCTCGATGAGGCCGTTGACCTCCACTCGAGCGGAGAGCCGGGTCTGGCTGGTGGCGGTGTCGGTCCCCTGCCCCACCCCCAGCTCCCGGGCCCGGGACAGGACGTTCCCCAACTGGTTCAGGACGTCGTCTTCGACGGCCAGTCTGGACTCGGCCGTCGAGAGGTTCCTGAGGTACTGGTCGATGGCCCGGAGGCCGCTGGAGGATCGCATGATCCCCGAGGTGGCCACCGGGTCGTCCGATGGACGCTCCACACGGAGACCACTCGTCACCTTGCGGGTGGCCTCCTCCAGGTTGGACAGCCCCCGGGTCACACCGCCCAGGGCCGTCCGATGCAGAATCGAGTTCGTGATCCTCATACCACCATCCCCCCCGGGATTGCCTCTGCTTTCCGTTGCAGGAAAGACCTTGTCGCCCTATCGTCCTCGCAACGGGGTCTCCGCCACGGTCTCTGCCAGGGGCCCGTGGGACCCCCCTGGACAGTGTCGGTCGCTTCCCGCCCCGACTTGAGCCCTCCCCGCCCCACCCCTCTCCGGCAGCCTGACCCATGTCGACGGTTCTATGTGTGGATGACGAGGCGATGGCGCTGAGCCTCCTCGAACACACCATCGAAGGAGCGGGGCACCGATTCATCGGAGTCCGCAACATCCAGGCCGCCCTCACCGTGCTCCGCCGGGGGGGAGTGGATCTGGTGGTGGCGGACTACCGCATGCCCGAGGGAACGGGGCTCGAACTCCTGGCCACCATGGAGAAGGAGGAGCTGGAGATCCCCCTGATCATGGTCACCGGGCACGCCTCCATCGAACACGCCGTGGCGGCCATCAAGGCCGGAGCCATCGACTACATCACGAAGCCCGTCCACGGCCCCCAGCTCACCTTCGCCGTGGAGCAGGCGCTGGAGCTCTCCCGGCTCCGGAGCGAGAACGCCCGCCTGAAGCAGGAGGTGAACGCCCTGCGGCAGGAGCGGGAGATCGTGGGGGAGAGTGCGTCGCTGGCCCGGGTCATGGAGACCGTGCGGATGGTGGCGCCGGCCAGGGCCGCCGTACTCCTGCAGGGGGAGTCGGGGACGGGGAAGGAGCTGGTGGCCCGGGCCATCCATGCCATGAGCGGCCGGGAGGGTCCCTTCGTCTCCATCAACTGTGCCGCGCTCCCGGATTCGCTGGTGGAGAGCACCCTGTTCGGCCACGAAAAGGGGGCCTTCACCGGGGCGGTGAAGCAGGTGAAGGGGGCGTTCGAACGGGCCCACCGGGGAACGCTCCTCCTGGACGAGATCTCCGAGATGCGGGTGGACCTCCAGTCCAAGCTCCTCCGGGTGCTGCAGGAGCAGGAGTTCGAACGGGTGGGAGGCACCGCCCCCATCCGGGTGGATGTGCGGATCGTGGCCACCACCAACCGGAACCTGGCCACCGAGGTCTCCGACGGGGCCTTCCGGGAGGACCTGTACTTCCGGTTGAGCGTGGTGCCCATCCTCATTCCACCCCTCCGGGACCGCCCCGAGGACATTCCGATCCTGGTGCACCACTTCGCCCGGCTGGCCGCCCGGGAGCTGGGTCGCACCCCCCCCCGGATCCCCCCGGAGACCGTGGAAGCGCTGGTTCGCTACCCCTGGCCCGGGAACATCCGGGAGCTCTCCCACGCGGTGGAGCGAGCGGTCCTTCTCTCCCCTGGCGAGGACCTCCCCCCGGAGGCCTTCCAGCGGGCGGCGTTCGGTCTCACCCCCAGCCCCTCCTCCATCTTCAAGGAGTTGCAGGGGGGATCCGCAGGGGACGGGGAGGAGGAGGGGGGAGACGGCATCCGGGTGGTCCTCACCGATCTGAACATCGCCCGGGCGGAGGAGGTCCTCATCGAACGGGCGCTGGAGGCCACGGGCCAGAACCGCACCCGGGCCGCCGAACTCCTGGGGATCAGTGTGCGGACCCTCCGGACCCGCCTGAACCAGCCCGACTGACCTCCCCTCGGTCCCGCTCCGGTCACGCTCCGGTGAGGCGACCGGAGCCGGGAACCGGGTCCGGCAGGATCCTCCGCTCCATCCGGCAGCTCCTGCCGGTCCACCCCCTCCCAACTCCTGCCCCACCTCCCCCCGGGGAATCCGCAGGTCCGGTCTATCCCGTCATAAATATTTGATAAAAAAGCACTTACGATTTTACGCCAGCACTCGTGGCACGGTGTGGAACACCCCTTGCCCAAGAGGATCGCCAGGCGGCCCGGAGGATGGGCCAGGCAAGATCCCGAGTGGTTTGGAGGTGCAATGCTGATCCGGATGATGGGAGCGGGTTCACTGATGGCAGGACTGCGGACGGGGCTCTCCGAGAGCACCCGCTCCGTCCAGTCGCTGGCCCACCAGTTGGCCAACGCCTCCACCCCGGGAGGGCCTCCGGGAGCAGTGGTGGCGCAGGTGGGCGCACAGGACGGCGCCATCGAGGAACTCCCCGAGGGGGCGTTCAGCGAGGCGGCGCTGGAGGAGACCATGGTTCGGCTGGCGGACGAACAGCTCCGCTTCGACTCCACGGCCAACCTGCTGCAGAAGG
>CAYQVI010000060.1:0-16658 GCA_964420725.1 uncultured Gemmatimonadaceae bacterium
CCGGCCACCACCACCGCCACCCCCCCCACCTTCCCCGCCAATTGCCGCGCCGCCTCCCCCGTCGACCGACCGGGCCAGAACCCCGGGGGCTGCACGTGCCGGACGAACCCTTCCAGCGTTCCGGCCTCCGCAGCGGGCCCCAGCGCCATCCCCAGGATCATTCCCACCAGGCTGCACCCGCCGGTGACCAGGAGCTGTACCTCGTACGGCCACGGGCTCAGCGTCACCACCAGCAGCCCTCCCCCCAACCCCGCTGCCACGGCCCCCAGCTCCCCCCAGGCATTCACCCGCCACCACACCCAGCGCAGCGCCGTGGGCACCCCAAGCGACGCCCCGATGAAGGCCACCCAGGTCCATGCCTGCTCGATGGTGTCGATCTGGAAGCTCACGGCCACCGCCAGCACCGCGAACCCCACCACCGCCAGGCGGGCCACCCGCACCTGCGAGGCGGCCGTGGCATCGGGACGGAGGCGGAGCCAGACGTCGTTCACCACGTACGACGAGCCCCAGTTGAAGTGGGTGTCCAGGGTGCTCATGAAGGCGGCCAGCAGGCTGGTGATGAGGAGCCCCAGCACCCCCGCAGGAAGGAGGAGCCCCATGAGGACGGGGTAGGCCAGCTCCCGGTCATCGGCCACCGCGGCGGCCGCTCCGTTGAAGACCGTCCCCTCCTGCCCCAGGGGGATCAGCACCAGCGCTGCCAGCGCCACCGCGAACCAGGGCCACACCCGCACCAGGTACTGGAGCCCCAGGAAGAGGAGCGCGGCCCGGGGGGCATCGTCCTCCGTGCGGCAGCTGTTCAGCCGCTGCTGCAGGTAGCCGCCCCCGTCCGAGGGGACGTTGGCATACGACTGCACCAGGAGGTAGGCGCCGAAGCTGAAGGCCCCCAGCCCCAGCGCCCCCAGCCACCCCTCCCCCACAGTGGGAAAGAGGTCCAGGAGCCCATGATCCACGCCGTAGAGCCGGACCAGCCCCTCGCCCAGTCCGGCCCGCCCTCCCACGGCACTCCACGCCGCCACCCCCAACCAGATACTCCCGGCCAGCCCCAGGGTGAACTGCACCAGGTCGGTGAGGATGACCCCCCGGATCCCTCCCATGGACGAATAGAGGGTCACCAGCGCCACCAGGGCGATGACGGTGATCCCCTCTTCCACCCCTCCGATGGGCGCCGCCGCCGGCCATACCGGTGCCAACAGCGCCACCAGCCCGGGGGTCCATGAGGCCCAGTCCACCCAGGGCTGGACGATCTTCCCCATGGCCCGGAGCACCCACCCCAGGATGATGGCGTTGTAGACCACCCCGAAGAGGCCGGCCCGGAGCGACCGGAGCCACGAGGCGGGGCGGCCGGAGTAGCGGAGCTGGATCATCTGGGCTTCGGTGACCACCCCGGTGCGCCACCAGAGCCGGGCGAAGACCACCGCGATGGACGCATGCACGGCCATCCAGGACAGCCACATCCAGTTCCCGGAGAGCCCCCGGCCGGCCACGATCCCCGTCACGGCCAGCGGGGTGTCGGCAGCGAAGGTGGTGGCGGCGATGCTCACCCCTGCCCACCACCAGGGGAGGGTCCGGTCCGCCAGGAAGTAGCTCCGGCTTCCGGTGCCGGCCCGCTCCCGCATGCGGAAGCCGACCCCCAGGGCGAAGAGCAGGTAGAGCCCGATGATCCCCCAGTCCAGGGGGTGGAGGGCCAGCACCGGTCAGGAGACGTCCGCCGTGACCTCCCGATGGGCTCTTCCAGGGAGGGGATGGAGCGCTCCGTCGCCGGCCTCCCCCCCGGCCCCGCCTCCGCTGGCCGCCTCCAGGAAGGCATCGCCCCAGGCGTTCACGTCGTACTCCCGGACAATGGAGGCCAGCCGGGCCATCCGGGCCACCCGCTCGGGGTTCAGCATGGTGAGGGCCCGGAACAGCGTCTCGGCCATCTCCCGGGGGTCGTAGGGGTTGGTGAGGAGAGCCCCCTGGAGTTCCGCCGCGGCGCCGGCGAAGTCCGACAGCACCAGCACTCCCGGGGCATCCAGGTGGTCCCGCACCGCCACGTACTCCTTGGCCACCAGGTTCAGCCCGTCCCGGAGCGGGGTGATCCACCCCACATCCGCTGCGGCGTAGAGGGCCAGTACCTCCTCGAAGGGGAGTGCCCGGAAGAGGTAGCGGATGGGGGTCCAGTCCAGCCTCGAGAATCGGCCGTTGATCCGCCCCACCGCCTCCTCCACCCGCTGCTGCACCTCCCGGTAGATCTCCATCCCCCGGGACGGCGGGGTGGCCACGGAGATGAGCACCACCTCCCCGTGGAGCTCCGGATGCTCCTCCAGGAAGCGCTCGTACGCGTGGAGCTTCTCCAGCGGCCCCTTCACGTAGTCCAGACGCTCCACGGAGAGGATGGCCTTCCGGTGCCCCAGCTCCTCCCGGAGCTGCGCGATCCGGTCCTGGATGCCCGGCCGGTCCAGGATCTCTTCGATGCGCTGCACGTCGATTCCCACCGGGTGGGCCCCCACCCCCAGCTCCCGGTCCCCGGCGCTGATGCGGGTGGCGGAGCTCTCCACCCCCAGGGCGCACCCCCAGGTGAGGAACCGGGGGGCCGAGGCCTCCCGCTCCAACACCTCCACCGGCGAGT
This sequence comes from uncultured Gemmatimonadaceae bacterium, assembly GCA_964420725.1. Lineage (GTDB taxonomy): Bacteria > Gemmatimonadota > Gemmatimonadetes > Longimicrobiales > Gaopeijiaceae > CAYQVI01. Next base: position 2,606 of record CAYQVI010000060.1, read on the forward strand.
GGGCCCGCACGACGTCCACGAAGTTCTCCACGTAGCGGGGGATGTGGAATCCCACGTAGTCGCACTGCAGCAGACTCCCCACCAGCTCCCGCCGCCAGGGAATCACGTTGAACACGTCCGGGGGGGGAAACGAGGTATGGTGGAAGAAAGCGATCTTCAGGTCCGGGCGGAGCTGCCGGAGGAAGGCCGGCACCATCCACAGGTTGTAGTCATGGATCCAGACCAGCGCCCCTTCGTCGGCTTCGGCGGCGGCCCGCTCGGCGAAGATCCGGTTGATCTCCAGGTAGTGCTGCCAGTGGTCCTCCCGGAACACGGCCCGGTCCACGAAGGAGAAGATCACCGGCCAGAAGGCCTCCTTCGAGAAGATCCGGTAGAAGAGGTCCACGTCCTTCCGGGTCAGCGCGATCCGGGACGCCACGAGGTTGGGATACTCCTCCGCATCCACCAGCGTGTGGGTCTCGAAGCGGTCCGGCTTCCGGCGGTCCTGCTGGGACCAGGCCACCCAGGCCCCGGGACGCCCTTCCCGGAAGAAGCCCAGCAGCGTGGGGATGATCCCGTTGGGGCTGGTGTGGTTCCGCCGCTTCAGCTCCCCCTCCTCATGGACCTCCTCGTAGGGCAGTCTGTGATAGACCATCACGAGCTGCGCCTCTCCCCGGCGGGCCACCGCCTCGTCCTCCTCCTCGGCGGTGACCACCTCCTGCTCCTGCAGCGCCTCCAGGATCCCGCCGGCGCCCCGGCGTGCGGCGTGGTGGATCCGGGGGAGCCCGGTGGTCTGCCGGACCAGGGACTCCTCTGCCCCTCCCACCACGACACCCCGGAGCCCGCAGAGGAAGAGCGCCAGGTCGTTCAGCGTGTCGCCGGCTACCATCACCTGGTCATCCTCCAGCCCCAGGATGGGGAGGAGCCCCCTCAGCGTGGAGCCCTTGTTCACCCCGGACGGCAGCACATCCAGGTACTTCCCCGCCGAATGCAGCACATCCAGGGGGTGCCCCTTCAGGCGGTCCCGCACCTCCAGGATGACCTCCTCCTCCTCGGCGTAGAACGAGCAGCGCCGCTCCTGGGGGACCGGTTGACGCATCAGCCCCGCCACCCCCTCCAGCAGCCCCAGGATCTCCCGGTCGCCGGGCCAGCGGGCGTCGATCTCCCCCTGCAGGGGCTGGACCGGTTCCAGGGTGTCGCCCCGCACCACGGTGGCCCCCACATCCGAGATGATGATCTCGGGATCGGGGATCAGCGGGTCGGAGAGGAGGGGGAGGACCGTCTCCACACCCCGTCCCGTGACAAAGGCCAGGCGGATGTCGGGACGGGCGCGAAGGATGCGGTACAGGGCGAGGCGGTCGGCCTGGCGGCCGCCCAGGAAGGTGCCGTCGAGGTCGGTGGCGAGCAGGTACATGGAAACGGTGGGATCCTCCGGGTTCGACCGCCGCCGCACCGGCGAACCGGCGTGGGGTCGAGACGGGGACCAGCCCCGTGGGGGCCGGCTCCGGGTCTCCCCGGATCGTGCGGGTCTCCCCGCAACATGCGGGGCTCCCCGCACAACGGCGACGGCGCGGTCAGGGCCTTTCTGGGGCCCGCCGCTGGGCGCGGATGCAGCCCCGACCAGACCCGCCGGGCGCCCCATCCATAGAAGAAGTACAACCCCCAAGGTGCCCCCATCGGACCGTGAGGTCTACCCCCGAGGGGTGCGGGCGACGGGGATCTGTGCCACGATCCTGCAACGGAATGTGCCGGAAAGCCAGGTGGCAAACGGCGGATCGCAGCGACTACCCCCCCAGGATCTTCCGTGCCGCCGGAAGGAGACGGGAGGCCCAGAGCCGGTACATGGCCCCGGAATAGTGGAGCCCGTCCTCCGCCAGGAAGGCGGGGTCCGCCCCCCGCTCCCGGGACAGCGGTGTGATATCCACGAAGCGCCCCCCCATCCGCTCCACCTCCTCCCGGACCACGGCGTTGAAGGCATCGATCCCATCGGCGATGGCCTCCCGGTCCCGCCCCTGGGCGAAGGGGGTGACCCCCCAGTCGGGGATGGAGGGGACCACCATCCTCCGGGGGTCTCCGCCGGCAAACCCCACCGCCTCCGCCAGCACGCGGCGATATGAGGGTCGGAAGGCCTCCGGCTCCCCTCCCCGGTACTGGTCGTTCACTCCCACCAGGAGCGTCACCAGGGGGTACGGGGCCCGGGTCGCCAACTCGCCCCGCCGCCCCTCGATGGCCTCCCGGAGCTCCTCCGCCGTCCACCCGGTGCGGGCCACCACCACCCCTTCCGGAAGAGGCCGCCCCGCCTCGGTCAGCAGTTCCAGGAGGTGCGACGGCCACCGCTCCCCCTCCGCCACCCCCTCGCCGATGGTGTAGGAGTCCCCCAGGAAGAGGATGGCTGTGGACATGGTGCGGGGGAGCAGGAGGAGAGGGACGCGAAGCGCGGAATCCATGATCACCGGCCCCTGGGTTCCGCGCCATCCCCCGGGGGAGCGGGGGGTCGGGGCCCCGGTCCATCATCGGGAACCGGTACCGCCCTGATGGGTCATGGAAGACGGGTCCACGGCGTTGCAGGACCCACTGCGAAACCCGTAGACTCAGGGCTTCCACACCCCTTCCCGAATCCGGACGAGCGCACCATGGCTTCCGACGCACCCTCTGCACCCCCGATCCCCGACCGCGGCTACGCCCACCCCGAGGTGCTGGTCTCCACCGACTGGGTGGCGGCGCACCTGGATGACCCGAAGGTCCGCCTCCTGGAGTCCAACGAGGACATGCTCCTCTACTCCACCGGCCACATCCCCGGCGCCCTGAAGCTGGACTGGGTGGACGACCTGAACGACCCCCTCACCCGGGACTACCTGGAGAAGCAGGACTTCCAGGCGCTGGTGCGCCGGCTGGGGATCCACCCGGACACCACCGTGGTCCTCTACGGCGACAAGAACAACTGGTGGGCCACCTACGCCTTCTGGGTGTTCCGGCTGTTCGGGATCGAGAACCTGAGGATCATGGACGGCGGCCGGGCCCGCTGGGAGCAGGAGGGGCGGGAGATGACCGAGGAGGTCCCCACCGTCGCCCCGGGAACGGTCACCGTGGGGGAGCGGAAGGACGACGCCATCCGGGCCTTCCGGGACGAGGTGCTGGAGCACATGAAGCGGCGGGGGCAGATGGTGGATGTCCGGAGCCCCGAGGAGTACTCCGGCACCCGGATGCACATGCCGGACTACCCCAACGAAGGGGCCCTCCGGGGGGGCCACATCCCCGGCGCCCGGAATGTCCCCTGGGCGAAGGCCGTGGACCCCGCCACCCACACCTTCCTCCCGGCAGACCGCCTCCGGAGCATCTACCAGGAGGAGCAGGGGCTCGATCCGGCCCAGGAGGTGGTGGCCTACTGCCGCATCGGCGAGCGGTCCTCCCACACCTGGTTCGTGTTGACCTACCTGCTGGGGTTCGAGAAGGTGCGAAACTACGACGGGTCGTGGACCGAGTGGGGGAACCTGGTGCGGGCTCCCATCGAGAAGTAGTCCTTCCGGGCGGGCGGGCTCCCCGGGGCGCCACCGTCCCCGGATGAACGGCATCACAGGGTTCCGGCCAGGGGTGACTCCGGGCCGGGGGAGACAGGAGAGGGCCGCCACGCCCCGCGTGACGGCCCTCTTTCCTTCCACCTCCTGGAGCTACAGGGGGAAGCCCTACCCCCTGCTGCAATCAATCCCAGAGTACGGGACCCGGCCCCTTCTTGCGTCCGAAGGGCTCGTCGTCGTCGTCCTCGCTCCAGTCCTCCCAGTCCTCGTCATCATCCGAATCGTCGTCGTCGTCCTCGTCGTCATCGAGGTCGTCGTCGTCGTCGTCCCAGTCATCGTCCTCGTCCCAGTCATCGCCGTCGAGGTCCTCGTCGTCGTCGAGAGCAACGATTCCGCCGACCCCCAGCCGCAGCTCTTCGGCATCGAGCTGGACCCAGCCGTCCTTCATGGGAATGCCTCCAGGGCTCTGAGGAAACGTCCGGCGCCACCCCCGCGGTGCCAGATCAGGTCATCGCGCCAACCTAAACTGGCCGTTGCATCTGTCAAGGACCCTTGCAGGTGGTTTCCCCCCGCCTGTTCCGGAGCGGCCTCTCCGGTGCACCTTACAGCATCCCCGTAGCCATCGGATTCGTGTCTCCCCTCCTCTTCCTGTGAAGCCCTCCATGTCCCCACGCGCCCGGCCTCCGGCACCGTCGGAATCGTTCCCCTCCCGGGTCCATTCTTTGGTGCGTCAGATCCCCCCGGGGCGGGTCATGAGCTACGGGGATGTGGCGGCCGCACTGGGTCAACCCAGGGCCGCCCGGGGGGTGGGGCGGGCGCTGGCCGGACTCCCCGACGACACCGACGTCCCCTGGTGGAGGGTGCTGAACCGGAATGGGGAGATCAGCAGCCCGGCCCTCCACCACATCGCGGCGAGACAGCGGGCCATCCTCGAGGCCGAAGGGGTGGAGTTCGACCAGCGGGGACGAATGGACCGGGAAGGGCTGGGGTGGTGGCCCCCTGAGGAGACGACCACGTCCGGATGAGGCGCCCCTCGTTGTCGGGGAAGGCCAGGGACGCCGTTCGGGACGGAACCCGGGTAGACCGGCGAGGCGGCCCTGCAACAGATGCGCAACACGGGACACATCGTTCCGGGTTCCACCCCCGGGCCACCACGATGCCGCCCGTTTGCGGGCCCCCCCGGAAGTTGTTGCTCCACAAGACACCGTCACCCGGGTGCCCGGTGGATCCCCCCCCGGCGGGGGGTCTCCCACCCGTCTGGAGGTCGTGGCACCGAACATGACGGGAAGTCCCCGTCTCCCGCAGACGGCACACACGCATTCCAGAGACCATGGTCCCCTGATGAACGGTCCCACCCAGGAACTCTCCGCACCCATGCGCTCCACCCATATGCCGGCGCTGGACGGCGTGCGGGGGGTGGCGGTGCTGGTGGTGATGATCCTCCACTTCACCATCCTCAATCCTGCGAACGGGGCCGAGGACCTCTTCTACCTCGGGGCCAGCTTCGGGTGGGCGGGGGTGGACCTGTTCTTCGTGCTCTCCGGGTTCCTCATCACCGGGATCCTCATCGACGCGAAGTCCGGGCACGCCTACTTCCGGACCTTCTACATGCGGAGGGCGCTGCGGATCTTCCCGCTCTACTACGCCTTCCTGATCTTCATCTTCTGGATCTGGCCCCTGCTGAGTCCGTCCACCCCGGAGCCGGTGGGACCCCGGCTCTGGACGCTGGGCTATATGTCCAACTTCCTCTTCGCCTTCAACGGCTGGGAGGGGGTGCCAGGGCACACCACCCACCTCTGGTCGCTGGCCATCGAGGAGCAGTTCTACTTCATCTGGCCCCTGGTGGTCTTCCTGGCCGGCCGCCGGACCCTGGTGAAGATCTGCCTGTGGGCCATCGCTCTGGCCTGGCTCACCCGGTTGGGATTCCACCTGGGGCTGGGGCATGGGGTGGCGGGATACGCCCTCCTTCCGGCCCGGATGGATGCGCTGGCGCTGGGGGGACTCCTCTCGGTGATGGTCCGGAGCCCCGGGTGGGTGGAGACGCTCCGGACGAACCTTCCCCGGATGGCCTGGGGGGGGCTGGCGCTGCTGGTGCTCACCTGCAGTCTCACACCCATCCTCACCCCCGGCGACGGCCTCCTTCCACCGCTGCAACTCCACGTGCAGCTCCTGGGCTACCCCGCCGTGGATCTCCTCTCGCTGGCGCTGGTGGGGTACGCCATCCTCCCGGGGGTGGACCGGGAGGGATCGCTCCTCATGAACGGCACCCTCCGCAAGCTGGGGAAGTACTCCTATGCCCTGTACCTGCTGCACATTCCCCTCCGGAACGTGCTCATCGACCGGGTCTTCCCCGGAGGCGACCTCCCCGTGCTGCTGGGCTCCCAGATCCCGGCGCAGCTGCTCCTCATCGTGGGGTCGATCCTGGTCACGTACGTGGTGGCGCTCCTGAGCTGGAACCTCTTCGAGCGGCACTTCCTGACGCTGAAGCGCCACTTCGAGTACCGGAAGCCGGAGCCCCCCACCCCGGCAGGGCTCCAGCCCGCCGCCTGAGGTGACGGTCCACCCCACACCCTCGCCTCCCGCCCCAGGCACCCGGGCCACGGAGGTGGCGGCTCCCCCGTGGGCGACTCCTCCAGGGTGTACCCCGGCGGAACCGCGTCCGCCGGCGGGGTAGCAGCCCGTAGGAGTTGGTCCTGTCCCGGGGCCTGGAAGGTGGGTAGACTTCCCCTCCCGGGAACCCATGTTCCACATCCTCCATCCTCCTGCGAGGCCCCCATGCGGCATCGTCTCCCTTCCGCCGTCGCCCTGGTCCTGCTGGTTGCAGGCACCGCCTGCGACCAGAGACAGGCCTACGGGGACCCCAACGCCATCGTGGTGGGGACCCCCGAGGAGCGCTGGACCTCTGTGCAGGACATCCTCCGGGAGGAGCTCCAGCCCACCTTCTTCACCGTCCGGGACGAAGAGACCTTCCGGATGACCTGGAAGGATCCGGCGGATGCCGACTGGCCGGTGCTCCGTCAGTTCCGGCAGGTGCTCCTGGTGGGCTCGCCGGAGGATCCCTGGATGGAAGACGCCATCCGGGAGGCCCGGCGGAGGGACGCCAACCTGACTCCTCCCGCCCTGGTGCAGGTCTTCGACGTGTGGGCCCGGGGCCAGGTGGTGAACCTCATGCTGGTTCCCCCAACGGCGGGGGAGTCCACCATCCGCCCCCTTGCGGACTCCCTCCAGAACATCCTGGACCAGCAGTACCGCCAGATCTCGTTGAGCCGGATGTACGCCTCGGGGCGGAACGACAGCCTCACCGTGCAGTTGGAGCGGAACCGGGGCTTCACCCTGGATCTCCCCCGGGTCTACTACTGGGATGTCCAGGACTCGGTCTGGATCTTCCGGAACGACAATCCCGACCCCTCGGAGCTGATCCGGCAGATCGCCGTCACCTGGGTGTCCCCCATCCCTGATGACGCGCTCTACTCCCAGGAGTGGATGGCAGCCTGGCGGCAGGAGCTGGTGGACGGGTACTACCAGGACCGGCAGGTGACGGATCTGCAGCGGGCGGAACTCTCCCGGGGGCGTCTGGGAGAGCGGGAGATCGTGCAGCTCCAGGCGGGGTGGACCAACCCCCCGGACGAGTCGTGGCCGGTGGCGGGGCCGGTGATCATGCGGGGGGTGGAGTGCCCCGGGCAGGACCGCCTCTACCTGGTGGATGCCTGGCTCTACGCTCCGGGGCAGGACAAGTACCAGTACATGATCCAGTTGGAGACCATCCTCAACTCCTTCCGCTGCACCGACTCCATCCCCACCCCGGACGAGGTGGTGGCTCCCGGTGAGGTGGGTGCCGCAGGCTGATCGGGGGGGCGCCGGAGACCGCATGGTGGCTCCCGGCGAGGTGGGCAGAGGGGAGCGGGGCTTGGGCCCGGCTGATGGGGGCGGCACCGCAGACCGGTTGACCCCTGTAAGGGGCTGAGCCGACGCTACCGGACCAGGGGAAGGGGGAGGATCTCCGCCTCCACCCGTCCACCCTCCACATCCAGACGGGCCACCGTCACCGGCAGGTCGAAGCGCCGGGGTCCGCAGCTCCCGGGGTTCAGGTACAGTACGCCGTTCCCGCTCCGGCGGATCTCCGGACGATGCGTGTGCCCGGAGAGGACGGCGGCCATCCCCGCGGCCCCCGGGTCCAGGTCCAGATCCGCCAGGATGTGGATGAGGTAGAGGTGGGCTCCTCCCAGGGAGGCCACCGTGGTCAGCGGGAGCGTGGAGAGGCCCGGGCCCCGGTCCACGTTCCCCCGCACCGCCGTCACCGGCGCCAGTTCCCCCAATCGTTCCAGGATGGTGGGGTCCCCCACATCCCCCAGGTGGAGGATGTGCTCCGCGCCCTCCAGAAGGGGAAGGACCTCCGGGCGGAGGAGCCCGTGGGTGTCCGAGAGCACGCCGATCCTCATGGGTCCACCTCCACCCTCACCTCCACCCGGGCCCCGGGGAGCAGGCGCCCGGTCTCCTCCAGCCGGACATGGACCTCCCGGACACGACGGTCCTCGAAGCTGCCCCCAGCGTCATCCAGCAACGACTTCCGGGAGAGCCCCGGGGCCACGAAGACCACGGTCCCCCGGGCCACCACCCCGGCGGTGCCGGGGTCCACGATGGACGCCCCCTGCCCCACCCGGACCCGGTGGGCGAAGAGCTCGTCGATCTCCGCCAGGACCCGGGGCGGGCCCGCCGGCGCCAGTTCCACCACGGTCACCGGCTGGAAGCCGCTCAGGACACTTCCCACCGTGATCCCCACCGAGAGCACCACCCCATCCACCGGCGCCAGGACGCTCCGCCGGGCCAGCTCCGCCCGGGCCAGAGCCACGGCGGCCCGGGCCGACCCCAGCTCCCCCGCCGCCACCGCCGCCTGCGCCGCAGCCTGTTCCACCTGGGCCCGGAGGGCCTCCTCCCGGGTCCGGGCCTGCTCCAGGGCCTCGGCGGTGGAGAAGTCCGAACGGACCAGCTCCTCCACCCGCGCACGCTCCCGTGTGGCCTGGGCCAGCTCCACCTCCTGCAGCCCCACCCGGGCCCGGGCCGCCTCCGCCGAAGCCCCGGCGGTCTCCACCTGGGCCCGGGCCTGGGCGACACGGGCCTCCTCCACCTCCTGCTCCAGCTCCACCAGGAGATCCCCGGAGGTGACCGAGTCACCGGGGGCCACCAGGATCCTGGCCACCCGCCCCCCGGCGTCGGTCCCCAGGGGGAGCACCCCCCCTTCCGGTTCCACCCGCCCGGGCCCCACCACCACCTGGATCACCGGGGGCGGACCTGAGGCAGGCGCCTCGGCCCCCTCCTCCCCGCCGCACCCCACCACCACCAGAAGCGCCGCGAAGAGCCGCCGGGGGGAAGAGGCCCCACACGCGCCTTCCCGAGCCCTCCCGGAAGAACCCCGGAGGCGAGAGGCGCCACCCCCGGTCTGGGTCCGATGCATCATCCCGTCGCTCCCTGGTGGGTGGGGGCGGGGGGCGCCTCGCCAGGTCGCTCCCCCGTGATCCTGCCGTCCATCATCGAAACCACCCGGTCCGCCCAGGCGGTGAGGCGAAGGTCATGGGAGACCACCGCCACCGCCCTTCCGTCCCGGGCCAGCCCCAGGAGGAGATCCATGACCTGCTCCGCCGAGGCGTGGTCCAGCGCCGCGGTGGGTTCGTCGCAGAGGAGGAGGGCGGGATCGGTGACCAGGGCCCGGGCGATGGCCACCCGCTGCTTCTGCCCCCCGGAGAGGGCCCGGGGGAGATTCCGGAGTCGGTCCGCCAACCCCAGCCCCTCCAGCGCCTCCCGGGCCATCCGCAGGCGCTCCCTCCGCCCCACCCCCGCCAGAAGGAGGGGGTACGCCACATTCTCCTCGGCGGGGAGGGGCTCCACCAGGTTGAACTCCTGGAAGACGAAGCCGATGGAGGCCAGCCGCAGCGACGCCAGTTCCCTGGAGGAGAGGGGCCCCACATCCCGCCCCAGCACCCGCACCGTGCCCCCGGTGGGGGTGAGGACACACCCCAGGAGGGAGAGCACCGTGGTCTTCCCCGAACCGGAGGGCCCCTCCAGGAGGACCAGCTCCCCCCGCCGGAGGGCGATGTCCGAGGGGTGGAGGGCCGTCACCGCCAGCTCCCCCTTCCCGAAGACCTTGGAGGCCCCCACCAGCTCCGCCACCACCCGGGCCTCCTCATCCGACACCGTCACCTCAGCCACGGAACACCGCCGCAGGCTCCAGCCGGGCCAGGCGCCTCACCGCCAGGAGCGATCCTCCCAGGGCGATCCCCAGCACCACCACCAGGAAGAGCCCCATGAGGAGGGGCGAGAAGGAGAAGAGCACCCCGCTCCCTGCCACCCCCCGGCGGAACCCTTCGGTAAGGAGCATCCCCAGCAGGAACCCGGCCCCGGCGTGGATGGCCGCCTGCCGCATCAGGATCCCCGCCAGGTCACCGGTGCCCGCCCCGATGGCCTTCATGGTCCCGAAATCCCGGATCCGGTCCAGCGCCCCGGAATACATGGTGAGCCCCACCGTGACGAACCCCGCCAGGATGGCGAAGAAGATCAGGGCTCCCACCGAGAAGCCGATCCCGCTGGTGGCCAGGACGGTGCGCCGGGTGGCGGAGGAGAGCTCCTCCGGGCGCCATGCCCGGACCCCCGGCACGGTGCGGCCGATGGCCTCCTGCACCCCCTCTGCATCGGCCCCGGGAGCCAGCTCCACCAGCACCGCCGACACCCGGGAAGGGGGCACACCTCCAAGGGCCCGGGCCCGTTCGGTGGTGGTGAACATGTAGAGCCCTCCGAACCCCCGGGACCCCACCACCTCCGCCGCCACGAAGGCCTCCTCCCCCCCCAGTTCGAAGCGGTCTCCCCGGCGGCTCCCCCCCAGGTTGTCCCGCTCGAAGATGTCCAGCGTCACCCCCCCCTCCCGGAGGAGCTCCCCCCGGGAGCCCCCCACGAAGCTCCGGGGACCCGCAGGGAAGTCCGGGGGATCGGAGCCCACCAGCACCACCGCTGTGGCGGACCCATCGGCGAAGCGGGCGTTGGAGGCCCCGATGACCAGGGGCCGCACCCGCTCCACCCCGGGGACGGAGGCCACCGCCCACATTCGCCGGGTGTCGAAGGAGCGGAGCTGGTTGGCGTTGGTGGTTTCCGGGGAGGTGATCCAGAGGTCTGCCGAGGCCCCATCCACCAGGGAGGTCATCAGCCCCGTGAGGAAGAGGAAGGTCCCGGTCTGCTGGGCCACCAGGAAGGTGGCCAGGACAACGCCGGAGAGAGCCCCCAGGGCCTTGGCCCGGTCGTAGAGGAGGAAGCGGAGTGCGATGAGCCACATCCCTTCAGGATACCACCGCCGGTCCATCTCCACACCCACGCCCGGTCCCGCTACCCCCCTCCCGGGGGAGGACGCCGGGAGGGGAGGGCGCCGCCACCAGGGCGGGGTCCCACCCGGGCCCGGGGCTTCCCGGCAGTGCCGTGCCCCGGCCACACCGGGTTGCGAGGCTGCCTCGACGGGAGGACATCCCTCTCCCGGGAAGGTCCCCACCCCTTTCCCGGGGCGGGGCCTGGACCGACTTTCCCGCACCCTTCACCCTTGGGCGAGCCCCGGCACGGTGGTTGCTCGGGAAAGGTCGATCTGCCGGCCGCTGGGGGGGCTGGGAGCGCATACCCCATCGGGAGACGGCGAGCGCCTGTATGCTGTTCAACAGCTATACGTTCTGGGGATTCTTCGCGGTTGTCCTGGCCGCCTATCGCATTCTACCCCACCGGGCGCAGAATCGCCTTCTCCTCCTCGCAAGCTACGTATTCTATGGTACCTGGGACTGGCGCTTTCTCAGTCTCATCGTCTTCTCCACGGTGGTGGACTACGTGGCGGGCCACGCCATGGTCTCGGCCACGAACACGGAGCGGGTACGCAAGCGGTGGCTGATCCTCTCCCTCTGCACGAACCTGGGGCTGCTGGCGGTCTTCAAGTACCTGGGCTTCTTCGTGGAGAGTGCCGCCTCGCTCCTGGCGCTCATGGGGCTCGAGCCCAACCTCTGGAGCCTCCGGATCATCCTCCCCGTGGGGATCTCCTTCTACACGTTCCAGACGCTCTCGTACACCATCGACATCTATCGCAGGCAGCTCCAGCCCTGCGACAACTTCTGGGATTTCGCCCTCTACGTCAGCTTCTTCCCGCAGCTGGTGGCGGGACCCATCGAGAGGGCCCGGCAGCTCCTCCCCCAGATCGTCCAGCCCCGGGTGGTCTCCGCCCGGGACTTCCAGTTGGGGCTGTACTGCATCCTGCTGGGGCTCTTCAAGAAGGTGGTGGTGGCCGACAACATGGCCCTGGTGGTGAACCACATCTTCAGCCAGCCGCCGGGATCGCTGTCGGCGCTGGATGCCCTGCTGGGGGTCTACGCCTTCGCCTTCCAGATCTACGGCGACTTCCACGGCTACAGCCTCATTGCCCAGGGGACCGCCTTCTGGCTGGGGGTCCGGTTGATGGACAACTTCCGGCACCCCTACTTCGCCACCTCGCCGCAGGATTTCTGGCGCCGGTGGCACATCTCCCTCTCCACCTGGCTCCGGGACTACCTCTACATTCCCCTGGGGGGGAACCGGGGGGGGTCCTTGGCCACGTACCGGAACCTCCTGGCCACCATGATCCTGGGTGGGTTGTGGCACGGCGCGGCATGGACCTTCGTGATCTGGGGGGTGATCCACGGGGGGTGGCTGGCCATCCACCGCCTCATCTCCGAGGGGCGGTCCTCCCCGTCGGAGCCCGGTTGGGCGGGGACGGCGGTGCGCATGTTCCTGACCTTCCAGATGGTGTGCGTGACCTGGCTCTTCTTCCGGGCCGATTCGGTGCCCCAGGCGCTGGCCTTCTTCGGGGCCCTCTTCGGAAGCTACACCCCCTCCGAGGTCACGGTCCTGGGCTTCGGACTCCTGGTCTTCTTTGCCCTCCCCATGCTCCTCTACGAGGCGTGGGTGGAGCGGCGGGGCGACCTCTTTGCCATCACCACGGTCCACTGGGGATGGCGGGTGGCCCTCTACACGGTGATCGCCTTCTTCCTCCTCTGGTTCCCTGCGCCGGTGCCCAGTGAGTTCATCTACTTCCAGTTCTGAGACGGGCCGGCCGTCGGGCCGGGGGGAGTGGCGAGTGGTGGTGGGCCTCCTGGCCATCCTCCTGGCCGCCGAGTTCGGCCTCCGGAGTGTGGGGACCCTCCTCTCCGGGGATGTGGCCCACCTGGAGGCCATCCCCTCCATCGTGGAGCAGACCCTCTCCTCCGATGCAGAGCCGGTCCTTCTCTGGGGCAACTCCCTCCTGGGAGAGGGGATCGACCGGGAGGCGCTGGAGCGGGGGCTGGAGGCCTCCGCTCCCAGCCGCTACACCGTGGGGAAGGTGAACCCCGACGGCACCACCCCCATGGAGTGGTCCTTCCTACTCCGGTCCGCCCTCATCGACGGGCGGGGAGCGGCGGTCCCCGGCACCCTGGTCCTGGCCTTCGGCCCCGGGCATCTGCTGGACCGGAGCCCCGACCAGACGCTGGAACGGCTGGCCCTCTACCATGTGGGGCCCCGCGACCTGGGGCGGTTCCTGGGGGAGGAGCTCCACACCCTGGAGGATCGGGCCGCCTTTCTCGCCGCCCGGACTTCCAGCCTGGTGGCGCTGGGAGAGCGGATCCAGCCCCGCATCCTGGATGTGGTGATCCCCCGGTACCGTGAGCGGGCTCCCATCCTCCTGGCCCGGGAGGGGGCTGCGGCAGGTCAGGGGGGAGGAGCGGCGGTGCAGGCCCCGGCAGTGCCCACCGGTGAAGAGGGCGCGGACCGGTACCGGCACGTCCGGACCATCGTGGACGACGTGGCCCGGGCCGGAATCCCCCTGATCCTCCTCCCCATGCCCCAGCCGGAGCCGTGGGAGCTCTTCCCCGAGGAGCGTGAGATCCTGGAGAGCTGCGGGGTGACGGTGCTGGACGTGAGCCAGGCCGCCGGCGTCCCCCCGGAGCACTTCCCCGACGGCACCCACATGGACGCCACCGGGCGGACCATGTTCACCGAGACGCTGGCCCCGGCGCTGGCGGAACTCCTCCAGCGCCCCCGGGAGGAGCTGGTTCCCCGGCGCTGCCCGGCACCTCCGGCACCTTGACCCACTGACGGCTTCCGGGCCCTTCCGGCGACGGCGGCGGAGGGTCCCGACCCGGAGGGGAGCGCCCCCCGTCGCCCCCTCCCCGGATGCGTTGTTCGGGACCCCCTGGGGGGATACCTTTCGGGTCCTGCACACCCCCCGGCGACCGGGGCGGAGCCCCCTCCGCCGAGCCGCCCCCGAAGGTCGCCGTCAACGCCCGAGCCGCCGTGAGTTTTGTCCATCTCCACACCCACTCCGAGTACTCCCTGCTGGACGGGGCCAACCGCCTCACGGACCTCATCCACCGGGCGAAGCACTTCGAGATGCCCGCCCTGGCCCTCACGGACCACGGGTGCATGTACGGGGCGTGGACCTTCCAGAAGGCGGCCCGGAAGGACGGGATCAAGCCCATCATCGGGATGGAGGCGTACGTCGCCCCGGGGGACCGGAGGGACCGCTCCCGGGC
>CAYQVI010000061.1:0-16645 GCA_964420725.1 uncultured Gemmatimonadaceae bacterium
GTCAGCGCAGCCGAGATCGTCTCCAGATCCCGCATCTCGCCGATCAGGATGATATCCGGATCCTGCCGCAGGGCATACTTCAGGGCCGCGGTGAAGTTCTTCGTATCGGCCCCCACTTCCCGCTGATTCACCGTGCAATTCTGGTGCCGATGAATGAACTCGATGGGGTCCTCGATGGTGATGATGTGCCCCTTCCGCTCCTTGTTGATCTTGTCCACCATGGCCGCCAGCGTGGTGGACTTGCCCGACCCGGTGGGCCCCGTCACCAGCACCAGCCCCCGGGGCTTCTCCGCCAGCTTCATCAGGATGGGAGGGAGCCCCAACTGCTCCAGCGAGATGATCTCGTAGGGGATCTGCCGAATGGCCAGCGCCACGCACCCCCGCTGCTTGAAGACGTTTCCGCGGAAACGCGACAGGTTCTGCACACCGAAGGAGAAGTCCAGTTCATCCTCGGTCTCGAAGCGCTTCTTCTGGCTCTCCGTGAGGATGGAGTAGGCCAACTGGAGCGAGTCCTTCGGGGTCAGGACATGCTCGACGGAGGAGTTCACCAGGTCGCCGTCCACCCGGAGCTTGGGCCGCTCCCCCACCGTGATGTGGAGGTCGGAGGCCTTGCGGTGGATCATCTCCTGGAGGAGCACCCGGAGACTCAACTCGGTCTTCGGCGGTGCCGGCGGGGCGTGCATGCTGGGAGCTTCCATCATTCCTCTTCAGGTTGGAACCCGTTGGCCTGGCAATCCACCGATGGTCCTGGAACCAGGGCCACCACAGGTGGATGGGGTCTGCGTCCTCAGGTCTGTGCAGCGGTCTCCTTGACCACTTCGTCCAGCGTGGTGATGCCCTTCTCGATCTTCACCAGCCCATCCATCCGCAGGGTGAGCATCCCCCCCTTGATGGCCTCCTCCCGGAGCTCGTCCGTCCCCGCCTCCTGCATGATGAGCTTCCGCAGCGAGGTGGTGGCCGCCATGACCTCGTAGAGACCCTGCCGTCCCCGGTATCCGCTCCCGCCACACTGGTCGCACCCCTCCCCCTTGTAGAAGGTGACCCGGTTGGCGAAGTCGTCCGGGAGCCGAGCCGCCCGGAGGAACTCGTCGGGATAGTGGGCTTCCACCTTGCAGTTGTTGCAGATCCGGCGAAGGAGTCGCTGTGCGGTCACCAGATTGATGGCCGCCGCCACATTGAAGGGCTCCAGCCCCATGTCGATGAGACGGGTGACGGTGGAGGGGGCGTCGTTGGTGTGCAGGGTGGAGAGCACCAGGTGCCCCGTGAGGGCCGCCTTGATGGCAATGGAGCCCGTTTCCAGATCCCGGATCTCCCCCACCATGATGATGTTGGGGTCCTGCCGGAGGAACGCCTTCAGCGCCGCCGCAAAGCTCATCCCGATCTCGTTGCGCACCTGCACCTGGTTGATGCCGTGGAGGTTGTACTCCACGGGGTCCTCCGCCGTCATGATGTTCACCTCGTTGGTGTTCACCTTGGACAGGGCGGAGTACAGGGTGGTGGTCTTCCCCGACCCCGTGGGCCCGGTGACCAGGACCATGCCGTAGGGGTTGGCGATGGCGTCCATGAAGTCCTGCTCGGCCTTGGCCTCGAAGCCGAACTTGGACAGGTCGAACGTCAGGTTCCCCTTGTCCAGGATCCGCATCACGATCTTCTCGCCGAAGATCACGGGGAGGGTGGACACCCGGAAATCCACGACCTTGTTCTTCATGCGGAGCTTGATCCGCCCGTCCTGCGGGACCCGCCGCTCGGCGATGTTCAGATCGGAGAGGATCTTCACACGGGCGGTGATTCCGGCCTTCATCTTCATGGGGGGCTTCATCACCTCCATGAGGGCCCCGTCGATCCGGTACCGCACCCGGATCTCCTTCTCGTACGGCTCGATGTGGATGTCGGAGGCGCCCTTGAGCACGGCGTCGGTGAGGAGCCCGTTGATGAACTTCACCACCGGGGCCTTCTCGATCTGCTCCTGCAGCGCCGCAACCGACACGTCCTCCTGGTCGTCCTCGGCGAACTCCAGGTCCTCGTCCGAGATGAGGTCGGAGAGGATCTCCGACATCTTCTGGTCTGCGGTGTCGTAGTACTTCTCGAGCTGCTTCCGGAGGGTGAACTCCCCCGCCACCACCGGCTCGATCTCGGAGCGGGAGATGAACTTGAGGACGTCGATGGCCGAAAGGTCGTGGGGATTGACCATGGCCACGGTGAGGGTCCGCCCCACCCGCCGGAGGGGAAGCACCAGGTGCTTGATGGCCACCTCGGCGGGGACCAGCTTCAGGATCCGGGGCTCCACCTGCACCCGGGCCAGATCCACTGCCGGGACCCGGTACTGCCGGGCCAGGGCACGGGTGAGATCCTCCTCTGCCACGAACCCCAGCTTCACCAGGGCATAGCCGATGCGGTTCCCCGACGAGCGGGAATCCTCCAGGGCCTTCTGGAGCTGTTCGGCCGAGATCGTACCGTCCCGTACGAGGACGTCTCCGAGTCGGTCCTGGGTCAGGTTCTTCGTGGACATCCCGTGGGCAATCCCGGTGGATGCTGCAGGTGACACAAGCTGGGGCCCGAGCCGCCCCGGGAAGCCCCCGGAGGCACAGGTGACCCAGACGTACGAATCCAGATGTTTCCAGATTCCCGGAACGATAGGCCCCGGGTCGAGGACGGAGCAAGCGGTACCGCCTCGGTGGACCGGTCGGTCAGGTCCCGGCTCGGACCCGTGCA
Organism: uncultured Gemmatimonadaceae bacterium; assembly: GCA_964420725.1. Taxonomy (GTDB): domain Bacteria; phylum Gemmatimonadota; class Gemmatimonadetes; order Longimicrobiales; family Gaopeijiaceae; genus CAYQVI01. The sequence goes on from CAYQVI010000061.1 coordinate 2,713, forward strand.
CGGATTCGTTCCAGGGTCGCGGGACCGATGCCCGGTACATCCACCAGGGCGTCGGGAGTCCTGAAGGGCCCATACCGCATCCGATGATCCACGATGCGCTCTGCAAGAGCCGGGCCGATCCCGGGAAGGGCCACGAGTTCGTCCCGGGAGGCCCGATTGACATCGATCAACGGACCCGTTCCCTGGCGGCCCGAAGCGCCGCGGACCTCCACGGGAGGAAAGGAACGATCCATCGCTCCCTCTCCCGGACCCGGGCTGTCGCTCCCGGCCACCGTCAGATGTTCCGCGAAATCTGCAAGAGTTGCCGCACCGATCCCGGGGACCCGTGAGAGCTCTTCCGCCCGGCGGAACGGCCCGTTCCTCTCCCGATCCAGGACGATCCGCCGGGCCAGTCCCGGACCGATTCCGGGAAGCCGGTCCAACTCCACGGCATCCGCCCGATTGGGATCGATCCGCTCGCCGGGAGAGAGGGGGCGGGAGGCCCGCTCCTCCGACACCGCCAGGACGGCGCTCGAGTCCCGTAGCGCCGACGCCGCCTCCAGTCCACCGGGTGGGGGCACTGCCGGTCCCGGGGAGACGCCCAGGCGAATGAGCCCCGCCAGGAGAAGAGCCACGGCGGCCCGGAGCATGATCCGTCCCTCGATCTCGGTCATGACCCAGGATGGGGGTCGGGAGGGGGCAGGGGGATGGCAGGATGGGACAGCCGGCGGAGCCTCTGGTGGGCCCCCGGTCGGTCGGGTGGTCCCTGGTGCGCGGGACTCGGCTCCCGGTGTCCGCCCGGTCAGCCCCCCGCCAGCCGGGCCAGGTTTCCGGCGGAGAAGTTCATCTGGGCGAAGACCCCAAGCTGGAACTGGGTGGAGCCCAGCCGCTGTCCGATGAAGGACCGGCGGTCGAAGTAGCTGGTCTGGATTCCGAAATCGACATCCGAGATGGAGGTATCCAGGGTGAGATTGAAGTCCCGGGTGAGCTGGTCCACATAGGGGGTGCAGACCTCCCGGGCCGCCGTGATCCGACAATCCAACTGGTCGGAGTAGGCAAACCGCAGCGTCACCTGGACGGGGCGATCCAACCTCCGGGCCCACTCGCTCCCCGGCCGGAAGGAGGAGGAAAGGGAGAATCCGTGGGTCTGCCGCCGCCGCTCCGTGTCCCCGGTGGGATCCTCCCCGGCCCCCCAGAGGAGGCTCCCGGTGTAGCTGGTGGTGGCGAACTGCATCCATCGGATGGAGAGGCTCACCGGGACCACCCGGTCCTCGCGGCTCCGCAACTGGGCGAGATCTCCCACCACCGACTCGGTGGACTGCACCGTGAACCCGGTGCTGAGGCTCACCCGCTGGAGGAGGGGACGGGCCCAGTTCGGCACCCCCAGATCCGGGGCCGAGAGGCGAACGGAGGGCCAGGTGCGGGTGCGATTCTCCCGGTCGCTCCGGGCATCCAGCGTCACCAGCACGGCCTGGGCGTACTCGAGGTTCATGACGACGCCCCCCGGGAGCCTGGCCCCTCCGCTCCCGTTCCACCCGGTGCGGTCCGCCAGGATGGACGCCGTGTCCCCCCCCAGCAGACGGAAGTCGTCGGCCCCGCCCCAGCCGAACTGGTAGGCCGCTCCCGGGTCCACCACCGCCCGGTTGAAGCGGGCGTTCAGGGCGTCCTGCCAGCCGATGGTCAGGGGGAGCATGCGGCGCCCCAGCATCCCCAGCAGCGCCGGAGCCCCCTCCTCGCCGCCGATGGCCCGGGAGAGGGCTTCCGGGTCCACCCCCACCACCGCCCGGAGATCCCGCTGGCCGGTGAGGTTCCGCTGAAGGTCCAGGAGGGTGTCCCCCTGGGTGACCGTGCGCCGGAGGTACCCTGCGTTCCGGTCCGACAGGTACCGGGTGCTCCAGTTGGCCCCCGTCCGGAGCCAGGAGGAGAAGCGGGGCTGGAAGTCCAGGCGGGTCCTGAGACTCCGGCTGGTCTCCCACCCCAGGTCCACTCCTCCCAGGGAGCGCCGCTGGGATGCCAGGACCGGCCTCAGCGCCAGGTCCCCGGTGGCCTCTTCCGGATCCAGGAGGTCGCGGCCCGTGAGGAGCGCCACCTCCGCCCCCAGGGAGGGGATGGGGCGGAAGGCCACCTCCGCCACACTCTCCACCACCTCCCGGGGAGCCCGGGTGGGCCGGATCTCATCGTCCCCGGGGAGGAGGAGGATCTGGTCGTACCGGGTGACCTCGCTCTCCTGGTTCAGGTAGGTGCTGGAGAAGGTGATCCGCTCCGGGCTCCACCGGATGCGCACGTCCTCCAGGCGGTCCTGCAGCGCATCGGGGAGGAGGAGGTCCGTGAAGCCCAGCAGGGCGTCCGGGAGGATGGGAATGGTCCTGGTCTCCAGGGTGCGCCGGTAGGCCACACCCGCGTCCAGCGAGCGGGAGGTGGCCTTGGAGGTGATGGTGCTGGAGCGGACATCCCCGTACCCCAGGCGGGCGTCCAGTCCATCCAGGAAGATCCCCAGCAGGGGATTCCCGGTGGGGGTCCGTTTCCGGAAGCCCAGGGTGACCCGGGTGCGGTTGGACCCCGTCTCCCTCAGCCCCCGGAGGCGATCCGCCTGGATGTCGCTCCGATCCAGGAAGGTGGGGTCCTGCCCCTCCCTCCCCCAGCTCACGGTGAGGGGCATCTCCAGCCCCCACTCCTCCGGGGTGAATCGGTCCAGGCTGAAGGTGGTGTTCAGCGCCAGCGCCTGGTCGTCCAGGTAGCTGGCCTCCCGGTTCAACTCCCGGAAGAGCGCCCCCCGGTGGGTGAGGGAGAGGCGGGAGGAGATGAGGCCTCCGGCATCCAGCTCCAGGTTCAGGGCACCGGCATACCCCGGATCCCGCACCCCTCCTCCCAGTCGGAGTTCGTTGATCCAGACCTCCCCCGAGGTGGGGAGCTCCCCCTCGTTCCAGACCCCCACGGAGAGCTCCCGGACCGAGGCCAGACTGGGGGCCCGGGCCCGGTCCCGAAGGACCACCGCATAGGTGGAGTCGGCGCTCCACAGCATCAACGGCGGCTCTCCGGGGGTGGGAGGATCGGCCAGCAACTGCTCCTCGGCCCGGCTTCGCAGGGCCAGCCACCGGTCGAACTCCACCACGATCTCCGGAAGCCAGTCCCCCGGGGTCACCGCCCCGGGGTCCACCGCCGGGTCCAGCCGGGTCCTGTACAGGTAGAAGTTCTCGTCGTCGCTCCCCACCTTGAAGAACACCGTGAGGGGCCGGTCCCGGCCCCAGTCCCCTTCCCTGGCCACCACCCAGAGGCGGGCCTGGCGGTAGCTCAGGAAGTTGCGGGGGGTCTGGGGGAAGCGGTTGTAGACCTCCGCCCGGTCTCCGGCCCCCAGCCCCTCGTACAGGAGGCCCAGCGACTTCTCGTTGAACTCCACCCCCCGGCCGGCGATGGCGCCGGTGGGGTCATCCAACTGCTCCAGCACCCCGGGGGGCGCCTGGTACGCCGGCCCCTCCGTCACCCGGCTCACAGAGGCCACCTCCAGGCGCCCCATCCCCGGAACCTCCCCTGCCAACCCCGCCACCACCCCCTCCATTCCCCGCTTCACCCAGCGGGACCCGGTGATCCGCATCCGGGCCAGGAGGGGCGCGCCGGACCGACTCCCTGTGAGGGTGATGCGGAGCTGCTTCACTGCCCTCCAGTCGGCCTCCGTGAAGGTCCCCCCCGGAGAGACCCCCCCGGGGCCCCGGAGGGGGATGCGGTACAGGCGGAACCCCGACCCGGTCTGCCCCCGGTCCCGGGCCAGATAGGGAGAGCTCCCGTCCAGGCGGAGCACATAGCGGATGTAGCGGGCGTCCTCGTCCAGGATCCCGTCCCCATCCAGGTCCTCGGTGTCGGGGCGCCCGTTCCCCACCGTGCAGTTGGCCCGGGGATCCCCGATCCGGAAGAGGGCGCCCGGGGTGGCCTTGCACGCCTCCCCCCACACCCCCACCTGGTCCGCGGCATCGCTCCAGATCTCCCCCAGCCGGGGATCCGCCTCCTGGTCCAGGATCCCCAGCCCCCACGGGCGCCCATCGGGGCGGATCCCCCCGGTCTGCCCATCCTGGTCGATGAAGTAGGCGTCCTCGCTCACCTGCCCCAGGTCGAAGAGGAGGGCCAGGGAGTCGCCTGCGGCCACGTACAGCTCCAGGTACTCGCTACGGCTCAGGTCCAGCCCGGTGGGGGAGAGGGTGGTGGTCACCGAGCGCCACCGCCGGGCCCCGGGCTGGGGAAGCGGCCCCTCCGTCACCTGACGCCCCCCGAAGGAGAGGAGAAGGGCCGGCTCCCGGGTGGGGCTTCCCGCCACGTTGATCTGCCGGTCGATCTGCTCCGGGAAGAACCCCTCGAACACGCCTGTGCTGTCCCCCGCCACCCCCTCGATGACCCAGTTGTGCTGCCAGGCCAGCGTCGCCGCATCGGATGCATCCACCGCGGCGGGGAGGAGGGTCTCCGCCCCGTCCCGGAACTCCGGGGCACTCCCCAGTTGCCACGCCGGAGAGAGGAGCGACAGGGCCAGGTCATTCCCGGCATCGAAGTCGTCCAGGAAGACATCCCCCCGGGTGTTGGGGTCCGGGAGGGACAGCGCCACCTCCCCGCTGATCCGCAGCCCCCCTTCTCCCCGTCCCTGGAGCCCCGGGAGGGCCCCCACCAGCCGGTCCAGCCAGGAGGTCCCGAAGCGGAGATCCCCTCCGGCCCCCCCCAGCATGATGGCGGCGGGCTCCACTCCCAGGGTGGGGCGGTTCACCAGCGCCTGCTCCGACTGGTAGAGCCCCAGAAGATTGATCCCCCCCCGGTCCCCGAAGGAGTAGCGGGCGCTCATCCCCACGACGGAGGTGGGGGCCACCTGGAAGATGGGCTTCTGCTCCCAGTCCGCCCGGAGCACCGCATCGGGGTTGGCGGCGAAGAGCGCCGGTGCATCCAGGAGGGTCACGAGCCCCACGTCGTAGTCGATGAGGTAGTCCTGACCCTGCACCAGGAGGCGATCCCCAAGCAGGATCCGCTCACTCCGCTCCCGGATTCCCAGCGCCCCCAGGGCGAAGGAGGAGATCAGTCCCTCACTCCGCACCCGGAAGGGGATGGTGAGACGGAAGAGCCCCCCCGCCAGTCGGTTCACCGGATCGGGATCCTCGTAGATCCGGGCGTTGGCATCGAAGCCCAGGATGGCCTCCGTGTCCTCCGCATCCAGGGCGAGGGAGGGAACCGGGGGGGGGCGCTGGAAGGGGCGGAGTGTGGGGAAGACCAGGAAGGTCCCCGACACCGGCGGGGGATCCTCCAGCGACTCCTCCGAAGGGCGATAGAGGAAGGCCCGGTCCACCCGGTCGGAGGGGGCCTCCTCGTCCACCCCGAAGAGTTTGAGGAAGGTGACCTCCCGTCCATCCGGAGCTCGCTTGAAGGTCCGTCCCGCCGAGAGCTCCCCCAGGGAGATGGCCACATCCACCGACCCTACATCCACGTCGTTGGAGCCCGACACCCGGTAGATCTGGTGCATCTCCCGGTCCCAGGTGGGGCGTCCCGGCTGGTGGTTCGCCCCCGACGCCTTCAGGAGACGGAGGGTGGGGCGGAGCCCGGCGTTGTAGAGGCGCTCCGGGTTGTAGTCCCCCACCGTATCCCCGGCGGCGGTGATGTAGGTCACCGCCAGCATCTCGTCCTGCCGGAGCGGATTCCGGAGCGCCACCCAGAGCCCGGACGGGTGCACGAAGTAGTCGATCCCCGGCTGCAGGAATCGGAACCAGCCGGACTCGGAGACCGGCGCGCCCTCCCCCCGGGCCACCCCGGTGGCCTGGATGTAGCCCTCCACCTGCTGCTGCGTCACCGGCTCGTTGGCGAAGCGGTAGAGCTGGATGGGCTCCAACCCCGGTCGGAGATCCGGAGGGACGTCCGCCGCCGTGAGGGAGAGCACGTCCAGGTGGGGATAGCCCCGGTATTCCCGGGGATCCGACAGGAAGAAGAACTGGCCCCGGGTGTAGTCGGCATCGTCCACCACCAGCGTGTCCTCCTGGACGAAACCCTGGGCCCCGGCCCCTCCGGAAAGCTGGAAGGTGCGGGTGGAGAGGTCGCCCCTCTGCTGCGCCAGCACCGTCTGGAGTTCCAGCGACCCCGCCTGCGCCGAGGCCCGGAGTCCGAAGTTTCCGGCGGGGATCCCCCGGGTGAGGAAGCGGGAGTCCGGGAGGTCGAAGGTGACATCCCCCACCTCCACGCTCCGGAGGAATTCCCCCTCCATCCCCCGGTACTCGATGTTGATGCGGTTGGTGGCGGTGAACTCCCGGTTCTGGTCGTAGTCCACATCCACCACCACCCGGTCCGCCACCGTCCCCGACAACTCCACCCCGAACTGCACGTCCGGTCGAAGCTGGGGGATGAGGGAGGGCTCGCAGGCGAAGCGCACCGAGGGATCGCAGGGACTGAACCGGAGCCAGTCGCCCCCCACCTCGGTGCGGGCCCGGAGACGCATGCCCAGATCCAGAACCTCCTGGGAGCGGGCCTGGAGAGCCTGGAGGGGTGAGGGCCGCCCGTCCGGGGGAGGGTGCCGCGGCGTGTCCCGGGGGATGGACCAACCGGTGTCCACCCCCCCGCCGTCGAACAGGACCGGCGGGAGGGGGGCGAAGAGGCGGGTGGGGGGGGGAACCCTCAGGGTGTCTCCGCCGAGGGCCAGCGGCGTGCCGGCGGCCGGGAGGGGCATTCCCGACAGCGCGGACCCGAAGCCCGGTGCCGGAGAATTGAGTACGGCCGGCACCCCTGGGACCCGTCGCACCTCCCGCGCTGGAACCGCCGTGGCCCGGGCCTTCCACACCCCTGCCGCACCCTCCGCCGTCCACCCGTCCCACCCGTCCCACCGCTCACCGCCCGGAGCCGGTACCCGGGCGTCCGCCCTCCCCTCCCCACTCCACCCCCACCCCAGGAGCGCGGACGCGAGGACAACGCACAGGAGGAGGAATCGGTTCACGCGGAGACGGATCCGGGACCGGGGCGACGGGACGGGGGTACACCCCCCGTTGAGACAGGACCTGGCATCCGGTAAACTTGGGCTCTTCGAAGCCGGGCCGGAAGGATCGCGAGTCCAATCCCCCACGCAGGGCGCATGAGCATCCTCACCCGCCACCTCCTCCGATCCCACGCGGGCTCCTTCTTCTTCGCCCTCTCCGTCCTCACCGGCCTCCTCTTCCTCAATGCTGTGGCCCAGCGGATGGAGCGGCTGGCGGGAAAGGGGCTGGGATTCGAGGTGTTCTTCGACTTCTTCATGCTCACCATCCCGCATGTGGTGGCGCTGACGCTCCCGATGGCGGTGCTGGTGTCGGTCCTCTATACCCTGAGCGAACTGTCGTCGGGAAACGAGATCTCCGCCATGGCCGCCGGCGGGGTGAACCCGCTGCGACTCATCCTCCCCCTCCTGGTGGCGGGGTCCATCCTGTCGGCGTTGATGCTCTACTTCAACGATCAGATCCTCCCGGAGTCGAACCACCAGCTCCAGACGCTGACGCTGGACATCGCCGCCAAGCGCCCCACCTTCGCGCTGCGGGAAGCGGTGGTGAACGAGGTACGCACCGGCGCCGGGTCCAGCAAGTACTTCCTCCAGGCCTCCACCATTGATCCCACCACCAGCGAGCTGACGGAGGTGGTGATCCACGACCTGGCGGACCCCATGCAGCACCGCACCATCGAGGCGCAACGGGGGACCATGGCCTTCACCCCGGACGGCACAGACCTGATCCTGACCCTCTTCGATGGAACGATCCACCAGGTGTCCGATCGTTCACCCGGGGACTACCAGCTCATCGCCTTCAAGCGCCAGACCTTTGCCATGGAGGGGGTGTCGGACGAACTGGAGCGCCGGGAGGGTCGGGATCGGCGGAGCGACCGGGAGATGACCATCGGGATGCTCCGGCAGGCTGTCACGTGTGGCCGGGAGGAGTACCAACTCCTGCAGGAGGAGGTCTTCCGGCGCTCCCGGTACGCTGTGGAGACGGCGTTGCTGCTCGAGCCCACGGACGAGTCGGTGGATCGGGCCCTCCGGGAGCAGCCGGCCCTGGAGCGTTCCCCCGGGTGCCGCCCCCCCCAGGACGTCCCCGATCCGGCCATGGACTTCGAGGGAGGGGATCCGGAGGGGGCGGACACCACCACGGTGCCCCTTCCGGACTCGATGGGTGCGGACACCACCCTGCTCCCCCGTTCCGCCGGGACGGAGGGAGGGGACACTCCCCCTCCGCCCCCGCTCCTCCGCCCCTCGGCCTCCCAGGGGGGATCCGCGGGAGGGGTGCGCTTCGCCTCGTTCACCCGGCAGTACCTGTCGGATGACCTCACCCAGGGGGTCTCGGGGAACGTGCGCACCGCCATGCTGAGGGCGCAGACCCTGGGAAGCCAGGAGGCGGAAAATCGGGTGGAGATCCACAAGAAGTACGCCATCTCCTTTGCGTGTATCGTCTTCGTGCTCTTTGGCGCGCCGGTGGCCCTCCGCTTCGCCCGGGGGGGGATCGGGATGGCCATCGGGGTATCGGTGGTGGTCTTCGCCCTCTACTGGGCCGGGCTCATCGGCGGAGAACGGCTGGCGGACCGGGGGCGGGCGGATCCGATGCTGGCGATGTGGGCTCCCAACCTGGTCTTCATGCTCCTCTCCGCCCCCCTTCTGGCCCGGATGGGCACGGTCATGTCCACCGGTCGGGGAGGGAGCGGTAATGGGATCCTCCACGGGGTGCGGAGTGCCTGGGCCCGCGTCCGGGGGAGGGAGAGGGACGGGGTGGGGGTGCCTTCGTGAAGATCCTGGACCGCCTGGTGGCGGGGAGCTTCCTCAAGCTCTTCCTGGCCTTCATCGTGGGAGCCCCCCTCCTCTTCGTGGTGGGGGACGTGGTGGAGAACCTGGACCGGCACATCGACCGGGGGATCGCCATGGACCAGGTGGCGCTGGCCTACCTGTACATGCTCCCCCAGTTCGTACTCTGGGCCTTCCCCATCGCCGCTCTCATCGCCGCCGTGTTCACCGTCCACGGCATGACCACCCATCGGGAGATCGTGGCGGCCAAGGCGGGGGGGATCTCCTTCCGGCGCCTCATCGTCCCCATCGTGCTGCTGGGTGCAGTCTTCACCGGGGTGGCCTTCTGGCTCTCTGAAATGGCCCCCCGGGGAACCCGGGTGGCGGGGGAGATCCTGGAGGACCGAACCCGGCGCATCGACTGGCGGGCGGACTTCGTGGTGCAGTCGGAAGATGGCCGGACACTGGCCGCCCGTCGGCTGGGGGTGTCGGCAGGAAGTCTGGAGTCGGTGGTGATGACCCGCCTGGGAGAGGAGGGGGAGCCCACGGAGTACATCAACGCGGATGCCGGCTCGTACGACCAGGAGCAGGGGTGGATCTTCCGGAACGGCTACTACAGGCTCGTGCGCCCCGATGGGACCCAGTCCACCATCCAGTTTGGCTCCCTCCGGACCCCCACCCTCACGGAGCAGCCCGAGGAGATGATGGAGGAGGTCCGGGACCACGAGGAGATGACGTACGCCCAGCTCTCCCGGCAGGTGGACATCATGCGCCGCTCCGGTGGAGACCCCCGGGAACTGGAGGTCCGGCTGAACCAGAAGCTGGCCATCCCCGCGGCCACCTTCGTCATCGTCCTCTTCGGAGCGCCGCTGGCCACCAGCGCCAAGCGGGGAGGGGCCGCCTTCGGAGTGGGAGCCTCCCTGGGGTCCACCATCCTCTACATCATGCTGCTCCGTGTCAGCGGAGCACTGGGAACGACGGGGGTGCTGGACCCCATCACGGCGGCCTGGCTCCCCAACGGGCTCTTCCTCCTGGCGGGGATCATCCTCCTGGCCCGGGTCCGGACCTGAGGCGTGTAGGCTGAGGGTGGGTGGGGGGCTCTCCCCTCCCCTCACTCCCCCTGCTGGAGCGCCTCCAGGAAGCCGGGGGTGAGGAATCCCCGGGCCACCTCCTCCACTGGCCCCCGGAGCACCACATCCAGGTGGGGGGTCACCGTCACCCGGAGGGTCCCCCCCTCCATCCGCACCTCGATCTCGCCGGGCTCCACCCGCCCCTCATGCACTGCCGCCACCGCCACCGCGCAACTGCTGGTCCCTGAGGCGGAGGTCTTCCCCACCCCCCGTTCCCAGATGGCGATCCGGAGGACGCCGGGGCCCTTCACCCGGGCCAGCTGTACGTTGGCGCCATGGAGGAAGGCCGGGTGCCCGGTGAGCTGGGGGCCCAGACGGCCCAGTGCCTCTTCCGAGAGATCGTCGGTGAAGACCACACAGTGGGGGTTCCCCACCGAGACCCCCCGGATGGTGACCCGCTCCCCCCCCGCCAGGACCAGCTCCCCACTCCCCGCCCCTCCCGTGGGCTCCAATCGGGCGGGGTCCATTCCCACCACAGCAGGCTCCACCGAGGCCCGCCCCATCTCCACCGAGATGTCCAGCACCCCTCCGGGCTCCCGCCCCATCACCTGCATCCGGACCCGGTCCCCCCCCACCTCGATGTCGAAGGGATCGTCCCCCACCCGGGACGCGGTGGCCAGCGAGGCCCCGAAGACCCGGAGTCCGTTGCCGCTCCGCTCGAACTCCGACCCGTCGGGGTTGAACATCCGGAGCCCGAAGACGTCGGGGCGCAGGGGGTCCGGCGGCAGCTCCAGGACGATCCCGTCGCTCCCCACCCCCCGGTACCGGTCGCAGACCCGCTGCACCGCCTGCGGCGTCAGCGTCCAGGCGTCGCCGCTCCGGAACACGATGTAGTCGTTCCCCAGCCCATGGGCCCTGAACCAGGCCGCCCCCGCCCCGGGTGCATCCACCATTCCCTCCTCTCCTCTCCAGTGTGTCATCGCGTTGTGCGCCACCGGTGGCTCCGGAGTCGCCCCGTCGCGGACTCCACGGCCCCACCGGCCGGCTCCCTTCCCCTCCGATGGTTCCGGGCACGGGGGGACCTCCAACCGCCGCAGCTCCCGTCCCCCCCACCCGCACATCACGAGTTCGAAACCGTGCGACGCCCCTTCTCGTAGGTCTCTGCAGGCAGCCCGACGCAACCGAAACGGACCGACCCACGTCCCACCAGCTGTCCCCCCGGGCCGCCGGGGGACCAGGTCCGGAACAACCCAGGAATCCTACCCGATGCGCCATACCCCACGCCACCTCGCCTTCCAGTCGATGCCGGGAGCATGCCTCCTCTTCCTCATCCTCCTGTGTACGGGTGCGACGCTGGAGGGCCAGCAGGTCCGGGGTTCCGGAGGGGTGGTGGAGGCGGGGCTGAGGGATACCGGAGCGGTGGTCCGGAAGCAGGCGGAGGCGGTGCGCCTGGAGGGGCCGGCGCCGGTGATCAACGGTCGGCCGGACGAGGCCATCTGGCAGACGGCTCCGGTGATCACCGACTTCGTCCAGTTCGAGCCGCTGGCGGGTGCACCTCCGGGGCAGCGGACGGAGCTGCGGATCCTCTACGGCGGGGATGCCCTCTATGTGGCAGCCTGGATGTACGATACCGCCCCGGACTCCATTGTGGCCCAGCTCACCCGCCGGGACCAGAACTCCTTCTCCGACCGAATCCTCCTCTCCTTCGACTCCTACCACGACCGGCGCACGGCCTTCGACTTCGCCCTGAATCCCCTGGGGGTGAAGCTGGACATCTACCGCTACGACGACACCAGCGAGGACAGCGGATGGGACGCGGTGTGGGATGGAGCGGCAGACCGGTTCGAGCAGGGATGGACGGCGGAGTTCCGCATCCCCTTCTCCCAGCTCCGCTTCGCCGCCGGCCAGGGGGAGCACACCTGGGGCTTCAACGCGCTCCGCACCATCGCCCGGACCAATGAGACCACCGTGTGGGCTCCCATCTCCCGGGAGACCCCTGGGGTGGTGTCCCGCTTCGGCGACCTGTCGGGGCTGGACAACCTTCCGGATTCCCGGCGGATGGAGATCACTCCCTACGCCCTGGCCCGGGGTGAGCGGGTGGGGGGGGACCCGGCCAACCCCTTCTGGAGTGCCACCCAGGGGGGGATGGAGGTGGGGGGAGACCTGAAGATGGGGGTGGCGGGGAACCTGACGCTGAACCTCACCGTGAACCCGGACTTCGGGCAGGTGGAGGCGGATCCCAGCCAGGTGAACCTCACTGCCTTCGAGGTCTTCCTCCCGGAGCGGCGTCCCTTCTTCGTGGAAGGGGCCAACATCTTCAATATCCGGCTGGCCCAGGGTGACGGGGACGGGGCGTCCGAGTCGCTCTTCTATTCCCGGCGCATCGGGAGGGCCCCGCAGGGTTCGGTGGATTCCAGGGACGGCTTCGTGGACCAGGCGGGGCAGACCCGGATCCTGGCGGCGTGGAAGCTCTCGGGGAAGACGGAAGGGGGGCTGTCGCTGGGGCTGATGCACGCCGCCACCGCCCGGGAGGAGGCGGAGATTGCCACAGGCACCGGGGAGCGGCTGACGGAGACCGTTGAGCCCTTCACCAACTATGTGGTGGGGAGGGTGCAGCAGGACTTCCGGAATGGCGAGAGCGCCGTGGGGCTGGTGACCACCGCCACCAACCGGGAGGGGGAAGGGGCGGACGCCCTGGGGCTGCGGACGGGGGCCTACACCGCGGGGATCGATGCCCGGCACCGGTGGGGGGGAGGGAACTACCAGGTGGCGGGGGCGCTGATCGGGTCCCACATCCGGGGGTCGGAGGAGGCCATCCTTTCGGCGCAGCGAGCCCCGGCCCGACACTTCCAGCGGCCGGATGCCGCGCACCTCTCGGTGGACTCCACCGCCACAAGCATGAGCGGCTGGACGGGGATGTGGGAGGTGGGGAAGGTGGGGGGAGGCTTCTGGCGCTTCGCCACCGGAGGCCGGGTGCGCTCCCCAGGCTTCGAGGTGAACGACCTGGGCTTCATGCAGGAGAGCGACTTCGTGAGCCCCTGGATCTGGATGGGGCATCACCGGCCGGTGCCCGGGCGCCTCTTCCGGAACTGGGGGGTGAACCTGAATGGATGGAGCGGGTGGACCTTCGGGGGAGAGCGCACCAACCTGGGTGGAAACATCAACGTGAACGGGCAGCTCCACAGCTTCTGGAGCGGGTATGCCGGGATCAACCGGGACATGGGGGGGCTCTCCACCGGGATGCTCCGGGGGGGGCCCATCTTCCGCCGGGAGCCGGGGGTGAACGGGTGGGGCGGGATCAATTCCGATTCCCGGCGGGCGGTGCAGGTGAGCTGGAACAACAACTGGTCGGTGCGGCGGGAGAGCGACTCCTGGTCCTACAACACCAGCATGAACGTCCGGTGGCGGCCGTCGGGAAGGATGTCGCTGAACGCCGGGCCCTTCTGGAACCGTCGTCTGGAGGACCGGCAGTGGGTGGCCCGGGTGGGGACCGGGGAGGGGGCGGCGGCGGCGGACCACTACGTCTTCGGCCGGCTGGACCAGACCACGGCGGGGATGACCGCCCGACTGGACATGGCCTTCACCCCGGACATCACCCTCCAGATCTACGCCCAACCCTTCCTGGCAGCGGGGTCGTACAGCGACTTCAAGCGGGTGGACGACCCCCGGGCGGAGCGGTATGCGGACCGCTTCCAGGGGCTGGAGGCCCGCCCCGTCCAGGAGGGGGCCCGCTACGCCGCGGATCTGGACGGGAACGGCACCGAGGAGAGCTGGCGGAATCCCGACTTCAACACCCTCCAGTTCCGGTCGAATGCGGTGCTGAGATGGGAGTACCGGCCGGGATCGGCGCTCTTCCTGGTGTGGGCCCAGGCCCGGGACCAGTTCAGCCGGGACGGGGACTTCGACTTGGGGGGAGCGGCGGGGGATCTCTTCGGGAGGCGGCCGGACAATGTGTTCATGATCAAGGCCAGCTACTGGCTGAATCCCTAGGGGGGGGCAGTTGGGTGAGGGGCGCGGCTGGGCGTCCCGACAACGTGTTCATGGTGAAGGCGAGCTACTGGCTGAATCCGTGAGGGGGGCGGCTGGGTGAGGGGCGCGGCTGGGTGAGGGGGGCGGCGGGGCGAGGGGGGGGGGAGCGGCA
>CAYQVI010000062.1:0-16589 GCA_964420725.1 uncultured Gemmatimonadaceae bacterium
CGCCGGTTGCAGCGATGACGAAGATCCTATCGTTCCCCCTCCCCCGCCGCCCCCACTGGAAGGAGGGCTGGATGCCGAGGAAAGCGACGAAGAGAACCCGCTCCCCAGGGAGGAGGCCAAGCCTGAGAGGCTCCCGGCACCCGCCCCGGAGTACCAGGCCAGGGCACCGGAGGACCCGCCCACCCCCAGCGACCCACCGGTCCCCGCCACCTCCGGGGTGAGGACCTCCGTGAAGGCCTCCCCCCAGCGGTTCTCCACCCCCAGGGCAATGGCGTGGGGGAGGTAGCGCTCGAAGAGCTCCGGGGTCCGCTCCGGCGGGTTCATCCGGTCCAGACGGTCGGCGTCGGCGGCGGTGAGGAAGCGCTTGAAGCCCTCCAGGGCGTTCAGGACCCCCCGACCCCGGAGGGTGGGTCGCTCCAGGAGGTGGTAGAAGAGGACGGTGATCCCCCCAAGCGCCACGGCGGCCAGCGCCAGCGACCAGGGAACCATGGCGAGGAGTAGGCCGGCCACGAAGATCTCCGCCGCAAAGAAGGGGGTGGCAAAGAGGGTCATGAAGAGGGCCTCGGCCCAGCGACCGATCCCCCCGCCTCCCAGCACCTGCCTCCAGAGCTGGACCACCCGGACAGCCAGCGTTCCCGCTCCCACCGTCCAGCCGGTGAGCCAGAAGCCCAGGAACCAGGCCTCCGGGGCCACCCCGTACCGCTCCCTCCAGGCCAGGAGGGCGAACCCAAGCGCCGCCGCGGCCAGCCCCGCCAGGAACCAGCGGCGGTTCAGTTCGAAGTACCTCTTCTCCATCTGCTGACCCAGGTGCCGGCGGAATCCATTCAGGGCCGATCGAACGGTGGTGGCCTCGCTGCTCTTCAGTTCCAGCGAGGAGCGGCTTCCCAGGAGGGACCTCAGGAGCAGCTCCTCCTCCGGGGCCAGGGGCGCGTTCGCCGGGGCACCCACCCGCTTCAGGGTCCAGTCCTTCCCCTCCTGATGGATGGTGATGTCCCCCTTCACCGCCATGCTCACCAGCGCGGCGGCGAACTGCCGGTTGTGGAACCCCCGCTGCTCCAGGAAGCCCAGCGCTGCCGGGGAGTAGCCGGGGGGGGGCTCGTAGCGCACCACCACCACGTCCTTCGCCGGATCCCGCCCCACCTTGATCCACATCACCAGGTAGAGGGCCAGGACCAGCGCCACCACTCCGCCGGCGGCCACGTAGCCGCCCCAGTCCATCCGGGCCCACTCGGCCTCCTGCTCCGCCGTGGGGGGGCGGATCACGCCCTTCGGAAAGGTGAGCCTCAGGGTGAGACCCTCCTGGGGCCCCAGGGGAGCCGTGGTCTCGAAGAGCGCCGTCCGGGCCTGGGGGTTCCAGGTGGCGGTGGCGGCGGAGCCGGTGGCCCCCTCCGGTCCCGTGAAGACCTCCTTCTCCACCCCCTCCGACCCCACCGGCTGCGGAAACAGCACCCGGGCGGAAGCCTGCAGGATGGGGAAGGCCCAACCGTTCCCGGTGACGTTCCAGTAGAGGCGATCGGCGTCCTGGCCGAAGTCGATCCAGCGCCAGGTCTCGTAGCGGATCAGGTAGCGCTGCACTCCGGGGTCCAGGAACCGGTCCCCCCGCCCGATGCGCACCCGGACACCGCCCCTCCCCCCCGGTCCTCCGATCCGCTCCAGGTTGTAGGGCTCGGTAGATCCGTTCCGGGTCACCTCCAGCACCTCGAAGGGGGCCTCGATGCGCCCCAGACCACTGGAACGGGGGAAGCTGGTGGGGAAGTCGCGGTAGATCCCCCGCTGGATCTGGTTTCCCAGGGCCCGCACGGTGATCTCCTCTGTCACCACCAGGCGGTTGTGGTCCATCACCTCCACCACCACGTCGTAGGAGAGGATCTCCTCCCGCTCCTGGGCAGAGAGGGAGCGGGCTCCCCCCGGATGGGCCGAGAAGACCAGGGCCAGCGCCAGGGCCAGGACCAGGGCCTCCGCCCGAGCCCCCCTCCGGATCCCCCCCCCGGCCGCTCTCCATGCCCGGACCATCGTCCCGAGGGCGGCCTGGGCTCCCTTCATCCCCAGGGAAATGCCTACCCGGGCGGCCACGAGATGCACGGATCGTACGATGCCACGCATGGGCTCTCCCTGCACGGGGTCGGGGTGGGAGGCGGCCCGGGGACCAGCGGCCGGCTGCCCGCCACCCGGGTCTTCCGGCGGGAGAAGGTGGCGAGCGGGCGGGCGAGGAGCAAACGAGGACGACGGCCGGACCGATGCTGCCTTGCCAGCCGCCTTCCCACAGGCTCATGTGGGGCACGCCGGCGCCCGGCCCTCTGCCCGGCGGACGGCTTTCCCCTTTCCGATCCTCGTCAAGGATCCCATCCACGGCGGCCATGAAGCACTTCCTCCTCATCTACGACGTCTCCGACGACTACCTCGAGCGCCGGGGCGAATTCCGCGCTGAACACATCTCCAACGCCTGGGCCGCCGCCGAACGGGGTGAGCTGGTGATGGCCGGGGCCCTCGCCGATCCGGTGGACGCCACCATGTTCCTCTTCCTGGCGGACTCCCGCGCTCCGGCAGAGGCCTTCGCGGCCGTGGACCCCTATGTGACCAACGGCCTCGTGAGGCAGTGGCGCGTGCGGGAGTGGATGACCGTGGCCGGACCGGGCGCGGCGAATCCCATCCGGCCCTGACCCCGGGGGGACCCGGGCCACGTCCTTCGGACCTCCCTCCGGGGTGTTGGTCCGGCGCCCCCTTCCCCACCGTCTTCCATGGCCCGTCGTCGCGGCGCGCGGGCACTCTCGATTTCCGCAAGGGTCGCATGTCGGCAACATGGCTGAACTATTACCCTAGTTGCCGGTAGAACCCCCGTTCGCGGGGAGGACGTGGTGCAGGTCGCCCTCCCCCTGCATCCACGGAATCCGGGAGTGCACCATGAAGGACGATCTGAAGGACTTCTACGAGATGGTGGAGGAGCTGGAGGTGGCCATGTTCACCACCCGGCGCCCCGACGGTCGGCTGGTATCGCGGCCCATGGCCACCCAGGCCCGGGCCGACGGCGCCGACCTCTGGTTCGTGACCTCCCGGGACACGGACAAGCTGGAGGAGATCGCCTTCGACCCGCAGGTGAACCTGGCCTACTACAAGGACGGCAGCACGGAGTGGATCTCGGTCTCCGGGACGGCGAAGACCTCCACCGATCGGAGGACGATCCGGGAGCTTCACCGGCCGGACTGGGAGATCTACTTCCCTGACGAAGGGGGGGAGAAGGACGGTGGCCCGGATGACCCCCGGCTGGTGCTGGTGGGCATCGACATCGAGTCGGCCCGGTTCATGGAGGTGAACAAGCCGAAGGCAGTGGTCCTGTTCGAGCTGGCCCGGGCGAAGGTCACCGGCGGGACCCCGGACATCGCCAAGATCCGGGACGTGGACAGCACCGAGGTGGAGAAGGGGAGACGGTCGGGGGGGTAGGCCCCCTCCGGCCGCGGCCTGGCGGTGAGCCCCGCGAGGGTTCCGTCAGCCTCCGCCCGGACGGCGTGCCGGGTCGGAGGGGGCCCGGGGCTCCGCCGTCACCGCCCGGCGCGGCTCCGCCTCTCCCCGGTAGAACGAATTCCGGATCAGCGAATTGCTGAAGTGCTGCAGATGGGCCCGGAGGCGGAGCGCCAACGCACCTGCGTTGCCATCGCCGGCATCCCCCACCGGTACCGCCTCCGTCCGGTGCCGCTGGAACGCGAAGAGGTGCTCCTCGCCTCCGGGATCCCGCTGCAGCACCCCATCCCGCCGCACCAGCCAGTGCACCCCGTTGCTCCGCAGGATGGCCTCCCCCGGCACCGGTGAGAACACGGAGCGCCCGAAAGCGGGGATCCGCCCCGGCTCCACCCCGGCCACATCCAGGATCGTGGGGAAGAGGTCCACATGCTGCGTGACCCGCTCCCCGTCGATCCCCGGCAATGCCATTCCGGGATGGAAGAGGAGGAGCGGCACCATGTACCGCCCCAGGAAGGTGTCATGGTCCAGCGACCGCCTGGGCTGGGTGTGGTCCCCGGTGATGATGAACAGGGTGTTGTCGTACCAGGGCTCGTCCTGGACCCGCTCGAAGAACCGCTGCACGGCCAGGTCCACGTAGCGCACGCTCTGGTGGATCTCCAGCTCCCCTTCCGGAAGGAGTTCCTCGTACTCCGGCGGCACCTGGTAGGGCTGGTGGGTGCTGATGGTGAACACCGACGAGAAGAAGGGGGTGGGCTGACGCCCCAGCTCCGCCGCCACGTGCTGGAGGAAGGGCTCGTCGTAGAGCCCCCAGTTCCCGTCGAAGTCCCGCTCCTGCCACTCGGCTGGGTAGTCCTCCAGCGGGTGGAACTCCGCGATCCCCGCCATGGCGGCGATGCCGTCGAAGTACATGGTCCCCTTCGGCGCACCGTGGAAGAAGCTGGTGTGGTAACCCGCATCGCCCAGGAGGTGGCCCAGCCCCTTCCACTGGTTCCCCTGGTAGCCGGACTGGGCCACGGAGGTGGCCGCCAGCCCGGGAACACCCAGGAGGATGCTGGGGAGGGCGTCGATGGAGCGCCGCCCGTTGGCGAAGTTGTTGGTGAGGAAGATCCCCCGGGGGACCAGGGTGTCCAGGAAGGGGGTGTAGCCCTCCCCCTGGTTGGCAGCCCCCCAGAACTCGGTGGCGAAGCTCTCCAGGATGAGCAGGACAACGTTGGGACCCGTACCGGCGGCCCCGGCGGTGTCCACGGCGAACCCCGGGGGGGCTCGGTTCCCGGCAGACCGGGGACCGGCCTCCGCCCCCCCCGAACGAGCCACCCGGGCCCTGCCCACCTCCGGTGCCCCGCCACCGTTGAGCCCCCCCCGGAAACCGAAGGGCGCTGCCAGAACGGCCCGGGCCTCCTCGTCGGAGGCGAAGAAGGCCAGGGGCTCGAGTTCCGGTTGGAGGGGACTCTGGAGCAGGGTGAAGGTGCTGTTCAGGGTCAGCAGCCCCAGCTCCTGGTTGCCGCTCTCGAAGGCGTGCATCGTCTGCAGCACCTTCTTCTGGGTCCCCCCCCGGGCGGCCACAACCACCAGGACCAGGATGGCCAGGCGGTAGGTTACGCTCCCCAGGCCGGTCAGCAGGGTGCCTCGCAGGGTCCGGGGATCTGCGGAAGCACCGGCAGCGGGATGCGCCGGGAGGGAGGGTTCCGGCAGGCCCCTTGTTGCAGGCTCCCCGCCCTCCATGGGCTCATCCCCGTCCCCGGTCGTCGGATACCAACGGAGGAGCATCCACCCCAGCCCCGCAGCCAGCGCCACCAGCGGCGCGTAGTTCACCACCAGTTGATCCAACTGACCGGCGGCCTCGGTGGTGAGCTGCAACAGGTCGAAGGTGGCCCGGGTGCCGGTGAA
This sequence comes from uncultured Gemmatimonadaceae bacterium, assembly GCA_964420725.1. GTDB lineage: Bacteria > Gemmatimonadota > Gemmatimonadetes > Longimicrobiales > Gaopeijiaceae > CAYQVI01. The sequence continues at coordinate 5,344 of CAYQVI010000062.1, forward strand.
GGTGAAGTACTCCAGGTCCGCCACCATCACGGCGACGAAGAAGCTGTTGAGGGTCACGAAGACCCACTTCAGGAGGCGGCGGTAACCCGAGCGACGGAAGAGGAGGGCCGGCGCCAGCGCCAGGAGGAGGAAGGGGATGTTGGAGAAGGCGATGGCAGAGAGGTCGAAGCGAACCCCCCGGAGGAAGGCTCCCGCCACAGACGCCGCGGGGATCCCCTGGAAGAGCTCCCCATGGAGGATCAGGAAGAGCGCCCTCAGCCCCGTATAGACAACCAGGAGGAGGAACAGCGCCCGCCCCAGGAGGGAGATGCGCGCCCGGACACCTTCCTGCATCGGTCACCTCCGGGGAAGGTGCACCGCACAGCGGCGGGGCGGCGGACGGGTGCGGAATCCGGGGTGTGTCACCGGATCGTGACCGATCTATAGTTGATCCATCACCGTTCCGAGGCAACCCGGGAGGCGATTCCCGGAGCCCGCTCCCCGGCCCCTGACCCGGGTCAGGGGCCCGGACCTTGCTTGCCGCGACTCAGCCCGGAAGCCGCTCCTGGATCCGGTCCGCCCTGGCCTCCGCCACCTCCGCCTCCGGGGCACAGACGTTCACGTGCCCGATCTTCCGCCCCCGTCGGGGAGCCTTGTCGTACAGGTGCAGGTGGGCGCCGGGAACGCCCAGCACCTCCTCCAGCGGGGGAAGGGAGCCCAGGAGGTTCAGCATGACTGTGGGCTGCACCACCGCCGTGCTCCCCAGGGGCCAGCCCGCCACCGCCCGGAGGTGGTTCTCGAACTGGGAGGTCACCGCCCCGTCCTGGGTCCAGTGCCCGGTGTTGTGGACCCGGGGGGCGATCTCGTTGGCCAGCAGCCCCCCGTCCACCTGGAAGAGCTCCAGCGCCAGGACCCCCACATAGTCCAGGTGGAGGAGGAGCGCCTGGATGTACCTTTCCGCACGGAGCTGGAGGTCGGGGGCCACGTCGGGGGCCGGCGCCGTGGTCCGCACCAGGATCCCGTCCCGGTGTTGGTTCTCCACCAGCGGCCAGAAGGCCAGGCTCCCGTCCCTCCCCCGCACCGCCACGATGGAGAGCTCCCGCTGGAAGGGGACGAAGGCCTCCATGAGGAGGTCTCCGGGGGCTCCGCCGACGGCGGGGGAGCCCAACTCCCCCCAGGCGGCCTCGATCTCCTCCCGCTCCCGGATCACCGCCTGCCCCTTCCCGTCATATCCCATACGGCGGGTCTTCAGGACGACCGGGAGCCCCAGCGCCTCCACCCCCTCCCGGAGCTGATCCAGGGTGTCCACCGTGCGGAAGTCCGGGGTGGGGATGCCCAGCGAACGGAAGGTGGTCTTCTCCGCCAGCCGGTCCTGGGCCACCCTCAGGGCGACGGGGGGAGGGAAGACCGGGACCCCGTGCGCCGCCAGCCACTCGGTGGCGGCGGCGGGGACATTCTCGAACTCGTAGGTCACCAGGTCCACCTCCCTGGCCAGCCGCTCCAGCGCCGCAGGGTCGTCGTACCCCCCCTCCACCAGCTCTCCCAGCCCTGCCACCGGCGGTCCCGCCGCCGGCTCCAGGAAGCGGAAGCGCATCCCCAGGGGGGCACCGGCCAGCGCCAGCATCCGTGCCAGCTGCCCTCCCCCCAGGATCCCCACCCGGAGCCCCACGGCCCCGGCCCCCTCGTCTGTTCCGCCCCCCCCAACCTCAGACATCCGCAGGCGGCGGCTGCCGGGGATCCGGATCGGCCAGCACCGCCCGGGTCCGCTCCTCCTGGTAGGCCCTGACCCGTTCACGGGCGTAGACGTCCGAGATCCCCAGGATCCGGGCGGCCAGGAGGGCGGCATTGATGGCCCCGGCCCGGCCGATGGCCAGCGTCCCCACCGGCACCCCGGCGGGCATCTGGACGATGGACAGCAGGGAGTCCATCCCGTTCAGCGCCTTCGACTGCACCGGCACCCCCAGAACGGGGAGGACGGTGCGGGAGGCCGCCATCCCTGGCAGGTGGGCTGCTCCACCGGCCCCGGCAATGATGACCCGGAGCCCCCGGGACTCGGCCTCGTCGGCGTACTCGAAGAGGAGGCCGGGGGTGCGGTGGGCCGATACCACCCGGACCTCGTGGGGAATGCCCAGGGCCTCGAGGGTCTCGGCGGCGTGGGACATCGTCTCCCAGTCGGAGCGGGAGCCCATGATGACGCCGACCAGGGGATGAGCCATCGTGCCGTTGGGTCGGGGGATTGGTACCGGTGGCCGCCGGTCCGGAGACTCCGGGATCCGGCAGGGGGAAGCTCCGATGGTGGCGGATTGTACCGGATCGGGTCAAGGGGCTTCCGGAAGGGAACAATTCGGGGGATCCTTCGTGTAGGCGATGCTCACGCAGGGAGCAGCGATCCAACCCACCCGTATGGGAGAACCTCCATGTCGTCCATCCTCGAAACCCTGCTGGGTCAGTTGCAGGGTCCCGCACTCCAGCAGATGGCCAGCCAGGTGGGGGCGGACGAGTCCACGGTACGGACGGCCGCCGCCGCCGCCATTCCGGTGCTCCTGGGGGCCATGGCCCGCAACGCCGCGTCGAATGAGGGGGCCCAGGCCCTCCACGGAGCCATCCAGAAGGACCACGACGGGAGCCTGCTGGACAACGTGCAGGCCTTCCTGGGGGGGAACGCAGGGGGACGGGCGGCCAATGGCGCCGGCATCCTGGGGCACCTCCTGGGCTCCCGGGCGCCCGCAGCCGCCAGTGCTGTGGGTCAGGGGAGCGGGCTGGATCCTTCCCAGGCCGGACGCCTCATGGCCATGCTGGCCCCTCTGGTCATGGGAGCCGTGGGGAAGGTGCAGCGCACCCAGGGGCTGGACCCCGCTTCCCTGGGGGCCTCCCTCCAGGCGGAGCGGGAGCAGGCGGTGAAGAGCGCACCCGGAGCGGGGGGGCTCTTGATGTCCCTCCTGGACCGGGACGGCGACGGCAGCATCCTGGACGATGCCGGCGGCCTCCTGAAGGGGTTCCTCCGGGGGCGCTGACCCGGGCGCTCCCCGGCTCCTCCACCTTCGCATCCATCGATCCCAACAGCAGGAGTCCAATCCGTGGGTCTCTTCTCCTTCCTGAAGAACAAGGGTCAGAAGCTCGCCGCCTCCAAGGAGGATGCCCCCGCATCGGCTGGCGGCATGTCCGCCGAGGCGCTGGCCGACCTCACCTTCCAGAACCGCCTGGTGCGCTTTGTCCGGGAGATGGGGATGCCCGTGGATGGGCTGCGCATCGAGTTCCGTGACGGCAAGGCCACGGTGCATGGGGAGGCGCAGACGCAGGGGAACAAGGAGAACATCATCATCGCCATCGGGAACACCGAGGGGGTGGAAACGGTGGACGACCGGATGACCGTGAAGGAGCAGGCCCCGGAGTCGGTGTTCTACACGGTGAAGTCCGGGGACACCCTGGGGAAGATCGCAAAGGAGCACTACGGCAACGCCGGGAAGTACCCGGTGATCTTCGAGGCCAACCGCCCCATGCTCTCCGATCCGGACAGGATCTATCCCGGACAGGTGCTGCGGATTCCCCAGGACGTGGGATGACGACCCGGGACGCCCATCCGCCCCTGCCGGACCGGATCCTCCCGGTCCTGCCGATGATCTACGCGGTCTGGGCGGATGGGATGCTCACCGATCCCGAACTCCGGAGGATCCGGGCGGAGTTGCGGGAGCGGCCGGGGATCGATCCCGAGACCTGCGAAGCGCTGGATCGGTGGCTGGACCCGGAGCACCCCCCCTCCCCCTCCGCCCTGGAGGGGATCCGGGACCGGATCCGGGAGTGGGAGGGGCCCCTCTGGACCTCCCCCGAGGGGAGGGAGCTCCTCACGGCAGGCGAGGAGTTGATGGGGATTCTGGGGGAGGAGGCGGTCCGGGACATTCTCGAGGCGGACGTCCCCCCCGGAGCCCGCCACGACGAGGATGTGGCGGCGGGGATCGGACCCGCCTCGCCTCCCCTACCCCGGGAGGCCACCTTCGACCCGGACATCCTCCGGCGCTACATGGACGCGGACCACCTGGACACCCGGGACCGGGTCCTCACCCTCCTCCACGATCCCGTCTTCCGCATCCCTCCCCACCTCCCGAAGGAGGAGCATCGGGAGCGGGTCTTCATGGCGCTGAGGCGACTGGCCGACGAGGGGCTGGGGTCGCTGGGGTATCCCGAGGTCTACGGCGGGGGCGGGGACCCGGGTCGGGCGCTGGCGGTCTTCGAGACGCTGGCCTACGGGGACCTCTCCCTGATGATCAAGTGGGGGGTGCAGTTCGGGCTATGGGGCGGGAGCATCCTCCAGCTCGGGACGGAGCGCCACCACCGGGCGTACCTCCGGGACATCGGGACGCTGGCCCTCCCGGGGTGCTACGCCATGACGGAGCTCTCCCACGGCTCCAACGTCCGGGACCTGGAGACCACCGCCCTCTGGCGACCGGACGCCGGGGAGTTCGAGATCCACACCCCCCACGAGCTGGCAGGAAAGGAGTGGATCGGCAACGCCGCCCTCCACGGGCGTGTGGCCACCGTCTTCGCCCAGCTCCGGGTTGGGGACGAGGACCACGGGGTGCATGCCTTTGTGGTCCCCCTCCGGGATGAGGAGGGGCGCACCCTTCCGGGGATCCGCATCGAGGACTGCGGCTGGAAGGTGGGGCTGAACGGAATCGACAACGGTCGGATCTGGTTCAGCCATGTGCGGATCCCCCGGGAAAACCTCCTGGACCGCTTTGCCCAGGTGACTCCCGAGGGGGAGTACCGGAGCCCCATCCCCGGTGCGGGAAAGCGCTTCTTCACGATGCTGGGCACGCTGGTCACCGGCCGGATGAGCATCGCCGCCGGGGCGCTGGTGGCCGCCCGGACCGGGCTCACCATCGCAGTGCGCTTCTCGGAGCGGCGGCGGCAGTTCGGGCCTGCGGGGGCGGGTGAGGTCCCGGTGATGGACTACCTGACGCAGCAGCGGCTGCTCCTGCCGAATCTGGCGAGCACCTACGCCCTGACCTTCGCGCTCCGGAGCCTGGTTCGGCGATATGCGGCGCTGCAGCCCGGGGACGAGGAGGAGGGGCGGGAGCTGGACGGGCTGGCCGCCGGCCTCAAGGCCGCCGCGTCGTGGCATGCCCTGGACACCCTGCAGGCCTCCCGGGAGGCGTGCGGGGGACAGGGGTACCGGTCCGACAACCGCTTCGGACAGTTGAAGGCGGATGTGGACGTCTTTGCCACCTTCGAAGGGGCCAACGTGGTGCTCCTCCAACTGGTGGCGAAGGGCCTGCTTTCCCGCTTCCGGGAGGAGATGGGGGACCTGAAGGTGTGGGGGATGCTGAAGTTCCTGGCGGACCGGGCCGGGACCCGGGTCACCGAACTGAACCCGGTGGTGACCCGGCGCACCGACGAGGAGCATCTGCGGGACTTCGACTTCCACAGCGCGGCCTTCCGCTACCGGGAGGAGCGGCTCCTCATCTCGGCGGCCCGGCGTCTGAAGGGGCTCATCGACCAGGGGGTGGACTCCTTCGAGGCCATGAACCGGGTCCAGGACCATCTGGTGGAGCTGGCCTCGGCCTACGTGGAACGCTCGGCGCTGGAGGCCTTCCACGCCGCCGTGGTGAAGGCGCCCACCCCAGGGGTGTCCGAGACGCTCCGGACCCTGGCGGAACTCCATGCACTGGAGCGGATTGAGGCCCACCGGGGCTGGTACCTGGAGTCTGGCTACCTGGACCCGGCCAAGGCCAAGGCCATCCGGACCCTGGTGAACACCCTCTGCGGCGAGGTCCGGGAGGACGCCCTCTTCCTGGTGGACGCTTTCGGGATCCCCGACACGCTACTGGGGGCACCAGCGGGGCTCAGGCCCCACGGAGTGGGCACGGAGGCGGGCTAGAGGCTACCGGGGACCCCGCCGGGTCCACAGGGCAACCGCACCGCAGGCTCCCCGGAAGTTGGTCCCGTAGAGCTCTGCCGGCAGCTCGGAGGGCCCCCGGTACACCTCCACACCCTCCAACATGTCCACCCGCACCAGGTCGTCCAGGGTCGTGCCGGCCATGTTCACCTCCATTCCGTCCAGGAAGACCAGGGGAGAACAGCCACCCCGCCCCCTGAGCTGGTACCCCATCCCCCGGGCTCCCCGGGCGGCGCTCATCCCCGGCACCGAAGCCACCACCAGCGCCACAGGGGTCGCTCCCCACTGCCTCAGCTCGCTCCCGGTGAGGAAGCGCCCGATCCCCAGGGCCCGGTTCTGCTCCATGCGCCCGTAGAAGGTCCAGAGTCCCTGCGGCACCAGATGCTCGTACCAGGGGCGCTGGCTGGCCGTCACCTCCAGCCCCGGTAGCTCCAGGGGAGCGATCCCCATCCGGAGGTCCACGGCCACGGTGTCGGCGGCCTCCAGGACCAGAGGGCCTTCCAGACGGGGCCCATAGCCCATCATCCGGCCCCGGAGCAGGAACCGCCCTCCCGTCGCCAGGTGGAATCGGAAGGCACCGGAGGGGTCCGCCCGGGTTGTAGCCAGGGAATCCCCCTCGCTCCCCAGGAGGTCCACCGAAGCCAGGGGGACCGGCGCGCCATTCGCGGCATCCACGATCCTCCCCCGGAGGAGCACCTGCGCGTCCGCCGGGAGCGGAGCCAGGAGGAGAAGGGCGACCAACCCCGTCACAAGGCGCCCACCGGGTTCTCGATCCATGTCAGGATCCGGGTAGAGGTGATCTGCGGGGATGCGCTGCGGCCTTCGGACCACCAGGCGGGATACGAGCCTCCCTCGTTGCTCCCCGGGGGCACGGGTGTTTCCGTACACGTCACCGCCGGGGGAGTGTCCCCGGACCAGCCAGCCTGTGCCGGGAGGTGGAACCATGAGGGGACGCCAGCCATCCAGATCTCCCCACCCCCCACCACGGTGGACTCCCCCCGGCGCCCTGTTCCGTGGGGTGGCCCTCATGGCGGCGGTGGCCCTGGCGGGGTGCGCGGTAGGTCAGGGGGAACCCGAAGGGGAGGCCTCTCCGTCCCCGGGGCTCCTGGCCGCCGCCATGGCCGGCTCCGGGGGGGAGCCCATCGTCTTCCTGGTCCGTCACGCCGAGCGGGCCGACGACGACCCACGGGATCCCACCCTCACCCCCGACGGAAACCGACGGGCGGAGTTCCTGTCTGCGCTGCTGGCCGGCGCCGGAATCACGGCGATCTACAGCACCGACTGGCGGAGGACCCGCCTCACCGCCTCCCCCCTGGCCGCCGCCACGGGGCTTCCGGTGCGGATCTACGATCCGGGAGACTCCGCATCGATGGCGACCTTCACCCGGGAGATCGTGGAGGAGGGAGGGCGCGTGCTGGTGGTGGGCCATTCCAACACGGTGGGACCCACGGTGGCCCGCCTGGGGGGAGACCCGGGAACGCCCATGGCCGAAGACGAGTACGACCGGCTCTATCTGGTGGTCCCCGCTGCTTCCGGGGCCGGACGGACCACGCTGCTCCGGTACGGGCCTCCCAGCCCTCGTTGAGGCGGCCCTGACCGGTGCCCCGGATCCCACCGGGAGTTAGACTGCTTCCATGCGCCTCTCCACTCGACTCCTCCTCCCCCTGGTCGCCACGGTGGTGACCGTGATGACCGCCTACGCCGCCTGGTCCCTCCGGCAGCGGGAGACCACGCTGGCCTCCCAGGACAGGCGGGAGACCCGGGCCTATGCCACTGCCCTGGGTCTGGCGCTGGAGGGGGCCTTCCGGGACCCCGAGCGTCGGGACGTGCAGGAGACCATCGACCGCATCAGTCGCGAACCCAACATCTACGGGGTGGCGGTCTATGGTCTCAGCGGGGAGGTGCTGTATCTCTCGGGTCCCCTGGAGGGGGCTCAGGCAGATCCCCTGGACCGGATCGTCCAGGCCCTCAGCAGCGGCGACACCACCTCCCTCACCCGGGTGTCCACCACCGGCGAGAGCGTCTTCTCGGTGGTGCGGCCCATCCAGGATGCTGCGGGCACTGTGGTGGCCGGCTTCGAGGTCCTTCAGCCCCTGGACTTCCTGGAAGCCGAGAAGACGCGGACCCGCACACGATTCCTCCTGAACACCCTCACCCTCCTGGCCACCCTCACCGGCCTCCTCCTTCTCCTGGTGCGGCGCTTCGTGGCGGCTCCGCTGGAGCGGCTGGTGCGGGGGGTGCGGGCGCTGGAGGCGGGAGACCTGACCTACCGGGTCCCGGGGGATCCCGGGGGGGGGGAGCTGGCCGAGGTGGCCCGGGAGTTCAACCGCATGGCGGATCGCCTGGAGGAGGCCCGGGCAGAGCTTCTCCGGGAGGGCGATGACCGCCTCGAGCTGGAACGGCGGCTCCGGGACACGGAGAAGCTTGCGGCGGTGGGGAACCTGGCGGCGGGGGTGGCCCACGAGATCGCGGCACCCCTCCATGTGATCCAGGGGCGGGCCGAACTCCTCCTCCGCCGGGAGACCCTGGATGAGGCCGAGGCCCGGAACCTCACCATCATCCGGGAGCAGATCCGCCGGATCACCTCCATCGTCCAGAACCTCCTGGAGTTCGCCCGTCGGCGGGAGCCCCGGATGGCCGCGGTGGATCTGCAGGAGACGGTGGGGGGGGTGGCGGAGTTCCTGGAGGGGGAGTTTGCCCGGGCGGGTGTGACCCTGGTGCGGAAGGGGGCCGAGGCCGTTGAGGTGGAAGGGGACAGCGAGCTCCTCTTCCAGGTCTTCGTGAACCTGCTCCTGAATGCGGTCCACGCCCTGGAGGACCATCCCGGAGAGCGGGTCATCCAGGTGTCGATGCGACGGGTCGAGGGGAGCGGCGGACCGGAGGACGAGGGACCGGAGTTCTCACGGGATGGCCCCCGGGTGCGTGTGGAGGTGGAGGACTCGGGGCCCGGGATCCCCCCCCGCCGTCGGGAAGAGGTGTTCGAGCCGTTCTTCACCACCAAGGCGTCCGGGAGTGGCACCGGCCTGGGTCTCCCCATCGTCCGCTCCATCCTCTCGGAACATGGTGGACGGATCGATGTGGTGGAGGGGGGTCGGGGGGGAGCCCGGGTGCGACTGGTACTCCCTGCTTCCCGCAGGGGGGCTCCGGTATCCCCGGGTAGGGTGCCCAGGACTGCAGCCCCGGCAGGGCGACGATGAGCGGCGAGCGGATCCTCCTTGTGGAGGACGATCGGGAGTTGCGGGTCTTCCTTGAGGAGGTGATGGGCGAGGCGGGGTACCTGGTCACCGCCTGTCCCTCTGCGGACAGGGCCCTGGGCCATCTCACCGGAGGGGGGGACCCGGACCTTGTGGTCACCGACCTCATGCTGCCGGGGATGAGAGGGCACGAACTCCTCCGGGAGGTGCGCCGGATCCGTCCGGACCTCCATGTGGTGGCCATCACCGCCTTCGGAGCCATCGACTCCGCCATCGAACTGGTGAAGGCCGGGGCGTTCGATTACCTGACCAAGCCCTTCGGGAGCGACGAGTTCCTCCTGACCCTGGACCGGGCGCTGGACGATTCCCGCCCCCGTCGGGAACGGGCTCGCTCCACCCGGGCTGCGGTGGACGCCCCCCCCGGCTTCATCGGGGGGAGCCGGGCCATGCAGGAGCTCTTCCGGTTGATCCAGCGGGCGGCGCCCTCCGCCTTCCCGGCCCTGATCACCGGGGAGAGCGGTACGGGGAAGGAACTGGTGGCTCGCGCCCTCCACGAAGCCTCCAGGCGCGGCCCCTTCATCGTGGTGAACTGTGCGGCGCTGCCGGAGCACCTCCTGGAGTCGGAGCTCTTCGGACACGAGAAAGGAGCCTTCAGCGGTGCCGATCGGGAGAATCCGGGGCTCTTCCAGGCCGCGCATGGAGGCACACTCTTCCTGGATGAGGTCGGGGAACTCCCCACTCCCCTTCAGCCGAAGCTGCTCAGGGCGCTTGAGAACGGGGAGGTGCGCCCCGTGGGGTCCACCCGCTCCCGGACGGTGGATGTCCGGGTGGTCACCGCCACGAACCGGGACCTTGAGCAGGAGGTGGAGGAGGGGCGGTTCCGGGCAGATCTCTACTGGCGACTCAATGTGGTCCACCTCCACGTGCCGGCTCTCCGGGAGCGTCCCGCCGACATCCCCCTTCTGGCGGAATTCTTCCTGGGGCAGCGTTCCATCACCTCCGAGGCCATGGCGGTCCTCACCGCCTACCCGTGGCCGGGAAATGCCCGGGAACTGCGAAACGCACTGGAGCGGGCCGCCACGCTGTCGGCTGCGGAGGTCATCGGCGTGGAGGACCTGCCCCCCCGGGTGAGAGAGGCCGGAAGGGCGGCGGCCCTTCTGGGGGAGGCCTCCAGGAAGGAACTATCGCTACGGGAACTGGAGCGGGCGTACATCCTGCAGGTGCTCCAGCAGGTGAACGGCAACAAGTCCCGGGCAGCAGAGATCCTGGAGCTGGACCGGAAGACCCTCTACCGGAAACTGGAGGAGTGGGGGGAGACCGGAGTGCCCGGTCGAAGCAGGGAAGGCCTCCGGGGGGAGGCAGACGCGTAAACACCTGTTTACCAGAATGCCACAGCACCGGGGCAGGGTGCCACAGTGGGCCTGGCGATTCACTTCTATCCCCTCCCTGGAAGCGCCCGGACTTGCGCAATTCCCCTCGCGGCCCGACCCTTGCTCTGCGGCTTCGCATGACTGTCGTCCTGAATCGCATGCGAAGGAGCGGGTGGGGATGGGTCCGGAGATCCTCGTAGGGACGGATTTCTCCGCCGGGTCCTCCCTGGCGCTGGCCGAGGCCCGGCAGCTCTCCCGGTCCATCGGCGTGGGTGTGGTGGTGGCCCATGTGGCCCCCTCCCCCTCCACGGAGGACCTGGTCCCTCCCGGGAGCGAGCCGGAATGGCTGGAGGCGGCGGGGCTCACAGCCGAAGCGGTGGTCCGCAGACGCGGAGTGCCAGCCGTCGAACTGGCCCGGATGGCCCGGGAGATGGGAGCTGCGTTGATTGTGCTGGGGACCCACGGAGCGACCGGTTATCAGCCGGTTGCCCTCGGGGCCACGGCTTCGCGAATGGCATTGCTGGCCCCGTGCCCCGTGGTCCTGGTGGGACCGAGGGGACGGGTTCGGGGACCGGGGCCGCAGGCTCCGCGCAGGACCCAACGTGGAACGGGTTTGGAGGGGAGCCCCTCCGAACCTCTGGCCCGGCAAATTCCGGGGACCGTTTCTGAAACCCAGGAGTAGCGATGATGCGGGAAGTGAAGGTCACGATCCTTCTTGTGGCGGGTGTTCTGACCCTCAGCGCATGTGGAAGAAGGGCGGAGCCGGAGCCCCCGGCACCCCCGCCGCCCCCCGCCGCCCCTGCCGCCCCC
>CAYQVI010000063.1:0-9089 GCA_964420725.1 uncultured Gemmatimonadaceae bacterium
CCGGGGGGAGGATCATGTGGACGAGGCTGTGCTGGGCCAGGCCGCCGCCCTGGTCCTGGGGCCTCGTGCCACCGTCCTCCCCCCCCTTCCCGAGGAGCCCCCCGCTCCACCTCCGGAAGCCCCCGAGCCCCCCGACCCGGCCACCGGAGAGGAGGAGCAGGGGGAAGCGGGAGCCCTGGCGGACCGGGTCCTGGAGGCGGTGCGCCCTTCCCTCCCCGCCGGTCTCCTTTCCTCCCTTGCGGTGGCCGAAGCCGCCCGGAATGCAGCCGCCTCCTCCGGGCGTTCCGGGGAGGAGCGGAGGCAGCCGAGGCATGGACGGACCGCCGGGTCCCGACCGGGAGACCCCCGCAGGGGCGGGAAGGTGGATCTCCTGGGCACCCTCCGGGCCGCCGCACCCTGGCAGGCCGTCCGCCGGCGGATGGAGGAGACCGCCACCTCGACCCCCGCGCCGGAGCGGCTCCGGGTCCGCCGGGACGATCTCCGGATCAGGGTGCTGGTCCGGAAGGCTTCCACCACAGCCATCTTCCTGGTGGATTCCTCCGGCTCCCAGGCGCTGAATCGGCTGGCTGAGGCCAAGGGTGCCGTGGAACTCCTCCTGGCGGAGAGCTATGTGCGGCGGGACGCCGTGGCATTGATCGCCTTCCGGGGCACGGGGGCGGAGGTGATCCTCCCTCCCACCAGGGCGCTGGCCAGGGCCCGGAATGCGCTGGCCGGCCTGCCCGGGGGCGGGGGCACCCCCCTGGCCTCCGGGGTGGAGGCGGGGCTGATCCTGGCCCAGCGGGTGCGGTCGGAGGGCTCCGCCCCCGTCCTGGTCCTCCTCACGGACGGACGGGCAAATGTGGGGCGGGAGGGTCTGGGCGGCCGGGAGAGGGCGGAGTCCGACGCCCAGGCCGCATGCCGTGCCGTGAAGGCGGCCGGGATCCCCGCCCTCTTCGTGGACTCTTCTCCCCGGGGGGCTCCCGCTGCCAGGGAACTCGCCTCACTCATGGGCGCACGATACCTGCGCCTGCCCACTTCGGATCCCGGGGTACTGTCCGGGGCGGTCCGCGACGTCGGAGGTACCCGGTGAAGGAGCCCGTCGAGAAGATGGAGAAACGTCCGCCGCAGGTGGCTTCGCTGGAGTCGGGGGGCGGGTCCCGGCTCCCGGGGGTTCCCGAGGTGCCGTATGCCAACGGAGGCCCCCCCCACGCCGCAGGGGCCTCCCACCTCCCTCCCCTGGCAGATCCCCCCCCCACGGGACTCCTGGACCGCCTCTGGCGCTGGAGGGATGGAATCCTCGCCTCCCCGGCCTTCCAGCGATGGGCTGCGGCCTTCCCCCTGACCCGCCCCATCGCGCTGCGCCGATCCCGGCAGGTCTTTGACATGGTGGCGGGCTTCGTCTACTCCCAGACGGTCCTGGCCACGGTCCGGCTGGGTCTCCCGGCATACCTCCAGGGGGCCCCCCGGACGCTGGACCAGATCGCCCGCTTCACCGACCTGGCCCCCGAAGCGGCCTCCAGGCTCCTCTCCGCCGGGGCCTCCCTCCACATCTTCCGCCGCACCAGGGACGGCCGTTTCGGGCTGGGACGGCTGGGGGCCCCGCTGGTGGGGAACGAAGCGCTGGCGGCGATGCTGGAGCACAACGTCCTCTTCTACCGCGACCTGGAGGACCCTGTGGGGCTGCTCCGGAGGGGGGCGCTGGGAGGCACCCACCTGGCCCGGTACTGGCCCTACGCCCGCTCCATGGACCCGTCGGCGCTGGACCCCCACGAGGTGGCGCAGTACAGCGCCCTCATGGCCGCCTCACAGCCCCTGGTGGCCCAGGAGATCCTGGACGCCTTCCCCTTCCAGCGGTATCGGCACGTGCTGGATGTGGGGGGGGGCGAGGGAGCCTTCCTGGAGGCGGTGGCCCGGAGCGTTCCCTCCATCCGGGGGACCCTCTTCGACCTTCCCGCGGTCACCGAGCGGGCCCGGGGACGCTTCGCCGATGCAGGGATCGACCAGCGGATCGGGATCGTGGGAGGCGACTTCCTCCACGACGAGCTCCCCCGGGGGGCCGACCTGATCACCCTGGTCCGGGTCCTCCACGATCAGGATGACGACCAGGCGCTGACCCTCCTCCACTCGGTCCGGGCGGCCCTGGCCCCCGGGGGAACCCTCCTGGTGGGAGAACCCATGGCGGGAGCCCGGGGAGCCGAGACGGTGGGAGGGGCCTATTTCGCCCTCTACCTGCTGGCCATGGGACAGGGTCGCCCCCGGACTCCGGCCGAGATCCAGACCCTCCTGAGACGGGCCGGCTTCCGGAAGGTCCGACTGCCCCGAGCCCGGGCCCCGGTCCTGTGCGGAGTGGCGGTGGCCGAGCCCTGACAGGGTCGACCACTTCCCCAAGTCCATCGGACAGAGGGCCTTACCGGGCCCGATCCCCTACGCCTACTAGCTGCACAGGACCACGATCGGAGGCTCGCCGCAGACCCAGGTGTAAGGAATGCTTGACAGAAGCCGATGTCGCGTGAACCTTACACCGAGACACCCACTCCCGGGTGGCACCGGGACCAGAGAACGGAGATTCATCGTTGGACACGCTGGCGGTCGTGCTGGATGAGCCGGGTCACCTCACGGTGAGACCACTGACACTCGTCCCCCCGGGAGAGGGGGATGTGGTGGTGGAGGTCCTCTGGACCGGCGTCAGCACAGGTACCGAGCGGCTTCTCTGGAATGGCCAGATGCCCCCCTTCCCCGGACTGGGCTACCCCCTGGTCCCGGGCTACGAGGCGGTGGGCACGGTCGCCATGGCCGGTCCTTCCTCGGGTCGTCGGGTGGGGGAGAGGGTCTTCGTACCGGGCTCCACCGGTTTCAGGGAGGCCCGGGGGCTCTTCGGGGGCTCCGCTTCGCGACTGGTGGTCCCCGGAGTGCGAGCCCTTCCGGTGGACGAGTCCATCGACGAGGCCGCCTGCCTTCTGGCGCTGGCCGCCACCGCCTACCACGCCCTCTGTCCTGCACCCGGGGCTCCCCTCCCGGAACTCATCGTGGGGCACGGTGCCCTGGGGCGCCTCCTGGCGAGGATCTGCATCGCCCTGGGTGGAGAGGTGCCCACGGTCTGGGAAGTGGATCCGGTGCGTTCCGGAGGGGCGGTGGGCTACGACGTGATCCACCCGGACAGCGACAGCCGGAAGGACTACGGGGTCATCTGCGACGTGAGCGGACGCACGGACCTCGTGGATGACCTGCTGGGGCGGCTGGGACGCGGCGGTGAGCTGGTCCTGGCCGGGTTCTACGACCGCATCTCGTTCGACTTTCCCGGAGCCTTCCTGAAGGAGATCCGGATGAGGGTGGCCGCCGAATGGTCCCCACCGGACCTCCAGGCCACTGCCGACCTGGTGTCCGGGGGAAGGCTCTCCCTGGACGGCCTGATTACCCACCACGCTCCGGCGGGCTCGGCCCTGACCGCCTATGGCACGGCCTTCAACGACCCCGCCTGCGTCAAGATGATCCTGGACTGGAGACGCGAAGCATGAGCATTGCCCCGCTGGACCATCAGGATGCGCCCTCCCCGAATGGCAACGGCACGGCGAGCAGCAGCGCCGCGGATGACGCGGGGCTGGTGCAACTGAAACGGCAACGGGACATGCTGGTGGAGGAAGCGTCCCAGGAACCGGACCCGGTCCACACCGGAGAGGCGAAGAAGGAGACCCAGATCATCGCCATCTACGGGAAGGGGGGGATCGGGAAGAGCTTCACCCTGGCGAATCTCTCCTACATGATGGCCCAGCAGGGGAAGCGGGTCCTCCTCATCGGGTGCGACCCCAAGAGCGACACCACCTCCCTCCTCTTCGGAGGCCGGAGCTGCCCCACCATCATTGCCACCTCCTCCGAGAAGCGTCTCGCAGGGGACGAGGTGACCATCTCCGACGTCTGCTTCCTCCGGGATGGCGTGTTCGCGATGGAGCTCGGCGGGCCCGAGGTCGGTCGCGGCTGCGGCGGGCGCGGGATCATCCATGGCTTCGAGACACTCGAGAAGCTCGGTTTCAACGACTGGGGCTTCGACTACGTGCTGCTCGACTTCCTGGGCGACGTGGTGTGCGGCGGCTTCGGCCTCCCCATCGCCCGGGACATGTGCCAGAAGGTCATCGTGGTGGGCTCCAACGACCTGCAGTCGCTCTATGTGGCCAACAACGTCTGCTCCGCCGTGGAATACTTCCGGAAGCTGGGCGGCAATGTGGGCGTGGCGGGGCTGGTGGTGAACAAGGACGACGGCACAGGGGAGGCTGCGGCCTTCGCCGAGGCCGTGGGGATCCCGGTGCTCTCCGCCATTCCGCAGCATGAGGACATCCGCAGGAAGAGCGCCAACTACGAGATCGTGGGCCGCCCGGGAGGCCAGTGGGCTCCCATGTTCGAGGAGCTGGCCATGCAGGTGGCCACCGCGCCCCCCCTCCGTCCCACCCCCCTCTCCCACGACCAGCTCCTGGACCTGTTCAAGGGCGACGCCGTGGGTCGGGATGTGGTGCTGACCCCCGCCACCCAGGCGGACATGCGGGGCGGGGTGTTCGTGGAGCACAAGACCCTCGAAGTGGTCTATGACGGGGTCTGAGGCCATGAGCCACGACGACGCAACTCCGATCCCACAGGACCTGGGCGCCGGGGCTCCCCTGAGCCGGGGGAGCAAGCCGGCGGAGCTCCCCGTGCTGGGAGTTACGCCTCCGGTTGCGGAGGGGAGTGGCTGCCATGGAGGTCGGGAGCGGCTCATGGCCGCCACCGACGCCGCGGGCCGGAGTGAGGTGCTGGACCAGCTCATGGCGGACTACCCCATGGGCCCCCACGACCAGCCCCAGTCCATGTGCCCCGCATTCGGCTCCCTCCGGGTGGGGCTCCGGATGCGGAGGACGGCCACGGTCCTCTCCGGCTCTGCCTGCTGCGTCTACGGGCTCACCTTCACCTCCCATTTCTACGGAGCCCGGCGGACGGTGGGGTACGTGCCCTTCAACTCCGAGTCGCTGGTCACCGGCCAGCTCTTCGAGGACATCCGGAACGCCATGCACGAGCTGGCGGATCCGGAGCAGTACGACGCCATCGTGATGACCAACCTCTGCATCCCCACGGCGTCGGGGGTCCCCCTGGACCTCCTCCCCCGGGAGATCAACGGGGTGCGCATCATCGGCATCGATGTGCCCGGCTTCGGGGTCCCCACCCATGCGGAAGCCAAGGACGTCCTCTCCGGGGCGGTCCTGAAGTACGCCCGGGAGGAGGCGGAGAAGGGCGCCGTTCCCAAGCCCCGGGGGCTCATCGAGGACCGGCCCACCGTGACCCTCCTGGGAGAGCTCTTCCCGGTGGATCCGGTGGGGATCAACGCCCTCCTGGCCCCCATGGGGATGGCGGTGGGCACCGTGGTCCCGACCCGGGAGTGGAGGGAGCTCTACGCGGCGCTGGACTGTGAGGTGGTGGGCGCAGTCCACCCATTCTATACGGCCGCCGTGCGCCAGTTCCGGCTGGCGGGCCGCCCTGTGGTGGGCTCCGGTCCGGTGGGTGTGGACGGAACCAGCGCCTGGCTGGAGGCCATCGGCACGGCGGCGGGGATCCCGGCGGCGAAGATCGACGCCGCCCGGGACGCAGCGCTGGCAGGCATCCGGGCAGCCCTCCAGGCGAACCCCATCAAGGGACGGATCTCCCTCTCGGGCTATGAGGGCTCCGAACTCCTGGTGGCCCGGGTCCTCATCGAGGCCGGCGCAGAGGTCCCCTACGTGGGAACGGCCTGCCCCCCCACCGAGTGGAGCAAGCCGGACCGGGACTGGCTGCAGGATCGTGGGACCCATGTCCAGTACAGGGCCTCCATGGAGCAGGATGTGGCGGCCTTCAAGGATGTGAACCCGGACCTGGTGATCGGGACCACTCCGGTGGTGCAGAAGGCGAAGGAGGCGGGAACCCCTGGCCTCTACTACACGAACCTGATCTCCGCCCGCCCCATCTTCGGGCCGGCAGGAGCGGGATCGCTGGCGCAGACCATCGGCACCGCCATCCAGGGACGGGAGCGGCTGGGTCGGATGCGGGCCTTCTTTGAAGGGGTGGGCACGGGCCACACCGCCGGCTACGGCTTCGACGGGGTCCCGGAGCGGAAGCTCACCGCCCGGGAGCGGAACGCCGCCGCCCGGGGCGGGAAGGCGGTCACGGGGAAGGACGCGGCGGAGGATGCCGACGGAGCCGGAAAGGGGCGGGACACGGAAGCCTCCACCGACAACCGGAAGCGGGCCGCCCAGTCCAGGGGAGCCAAGGGCTCCATCCAGGTCCCCACCACCACCGCCGTGGGAGGGGCCGACTGATGCTGGTCCTGGATCACGACCGGGCCGGAGGCTACTGGGGCTCCGTCTACGCCTTCACCGCCATCCGCGGGCTGCAGGTGGTCATCGACGGACCGGTGGGGTGCGAGAACCTTCCGGTGACCTCGGTCCTCCACTACACCGACGCGCTTCCCCCCCACGAGCTCCCCATCACGGTGACGGGGCTGGGAGAGGAGGAGCTGTCCATGTCCGGGACGGAGGCCAACCTCCGCCGGGCCAACCGGACGCTGAACCCCGACCTCCCCTCCGTGGTGGTCACCGGGAGCATCGCGGAGATGATCGGCGGGGGCGTGACCCCCGAGGGGGAGAATCTCCTCCGCTTCCTCCCCCGGACCATCGACGAGGACCAGTGGGAGAGCGCGGACCGGGCCATCAAGTGGCTCTGGACCGAGTTCGGCGAGAAGAAGGCCAGGACCCGCAAGGTGACTCCCCGGCCGGAGGGCTCGAAGCCCCTGGTGAACATCATCGGGCCCATCTACGGCACCTTCAACATGCCCTCCGACCTGGCGGAGATCCGTCGCCTGGTGGAGGGGATGGGGTGCGAGATCAACCTGGTGTTCCCCCTGGGAGCCCACCTGGATGACGCCGTCCGGCTGGGAGACGCGGATGTGAACGTCTGCCTCTACCGGGAGTTCGGCCGGAAGCTCTGCGAGGAGCTGGGGAAGCCCTACCTGCAGGCCCCCATCGGGATGGAGTCCACCACCCTCTTCCTCAGGAAGCTGGGGGAGCTGGTGGGCGTGGACCCGGAGCCCTTCATCGAGCGGGAGAAGCACACCACACTGAAGCCCATCTGGGATCTGTGGCGGAGTGTGACCCAGGACTTCTTCACCACCTCCTCCTACGCGGTGGTGGCGAACGAGACCTACACCCGGGGGATGCGGCACTTCCTCACCGAGGAGCTGGGGATGCCTTGCACCCTGGCCCACTCCCGGAAGCCGGGGGTGAAGCCGGACAACGGCATGATCCGGTCCTCGCTCCAGTCGAATCCCCCCCTCCTGATCTTCGGGAGCTACAACGAGCGGATGTACGCCGCCGAGCTGGGACTCCGCTCCCAGTACATCCCCGCGTCGCTGCCGGGAGCCATCATCCGGCGGCACACCGGGACCCCGGTGATGGGCTACTCCGGGGCCGTCTGGATGGTGCAGGAGGTCTGCAACGCCCTCTTCGACGCCCTCTTCCACATCCTCCCGCTGGGGAGCGACCTGGACCGGATCGAGGCCACGCCGGTGCGGGGCGAGAAGGAGGTGATCCCCTGGAACCTGGAGGCCAGGACGGCTCTGGATGTGATCCTGGAGAGCTTCCCTCCCCTGATCCGGATCTCGGTGGCGAAGCGCCTCCGGGACGGAGCGGAGCGGGTGGCGGTGGAGGAGGGGCTGGACGAGGTGGGCACAGGCGAGGTGGAGAGGGCCCGAAGCTCCCTCCTCACCGGGGCACCGGCCTGAGGATGCCCAACTCCTCGGCGAAGTGCCGGATCAGGAGGGCCATACGGTGCGGCTCCTCTTCATGGGCCACGTGGCCCACCCCCGGCACCTCCACGAGGCGGGCCGAGGGGATGGTGGAGGCCACGGAGCGGACGGAGGAGAGGGGGATCCAACGATCCTCCACCCCCGCCACCAGGAGGAAGGGGGTCTCCAACGAAGGGAGTCTCCGGGCCAGCACCCTGGGCTCCCACTGCGAGACCAGGGTGAGGACCGAGGAGAGGACCCCGGAGAAGCCCAGGAGTCGCTGATAGAGCTGGATGGAGCGGGGCGGGACCGCGGAGCCGGTGGACTTCAACATGGCCCGCAGGAGCGTTCCCTCCCGCATGCGGGAGGCCAGGAGCCTGGCCATGAGGGCGGATCGGAAGGCGGGGCCAAGGAGTTCGGACGCAATGTCCGTCACGAACCCGGACGGCGGCACCAGGGACGGGGTGATCCCCACCAGCCCCGCCGGCTCCACCCTCCGGTCCAGGGCGAGATGGGCGGCCAGGGCGGCGCCCACGGAGTGACCGACGATGAGGACGGGACGGATGGAGAGCCGCTGCAGGAGGGCTTCCAGGGAGGCCACCACCCCACGGGGTGCCAGGCCCCCCGCCGAACCGGGACTGGATGTGAAACCGTGCCCCGGGAGGTCCGGGGCGGTGACGGTGAAGGACTCCGCCAGGAGCGGAAGGAGCCCCGCCCAGGAGTGGCTGGACGCTCCGGTTCCATGGAGGAGGAGGAGTTCGGGGCCAGTACCGCCCCGCTGGACATGCCAGCGGAGCGACCCGGCTTCCACAAAGGTGCTGAGTTCCCTGTGGGGCCAGTCGGCTCCGTGGGATGACCACTCCGGACGATCGAGCATGACGATGACGACCTCACGTGTTCAGAGTCCCCGACCCAGGGGCCCGCCCGGGCTCTCCGGGACACGGGACGCCCGGGAAGACCCGGATCTGCGTTCCACCGTGCCGGCACCGCCGGCACGTGCCTTCACCGCTCCAGAACCCATAAGGAGAACCCCATGGAGCACAACAAGTCCAGCCTCTCGGGACTGACTGCCGACGAGGCCAAGGAGTTCCACTCGGTGTTCATCACCAGCTTCCTCGGCTTCACTGCCGTGGCGGTTGTTGCGCACGTCCTCGCCTGGATGTGGAAGCCCTGGCTCTGACCCTGAGGAGATGAACACATGTATCGCATCTGGCTGATTTTCGACCCTCGCAGGACCCTGATCGCGCTCTTCGCGTTCCTGGGCATCCTGGCATTCACGATCCACTTCATCCTCCTCAGCGATCCCGAGTACCGTTGGATCGGCGGCGGTGAGTCC
>CAYQVI010000063.1:9099-16518 GCA_964420725.1 uncultured Gemmatimonadaceae bacterium
GGACGACCCACCAGCCAGTTGGTCGTCCCGCCCCGGAGCAGCTCGGCCCGATGGACCCCGCCGAAGGCAACGGAGGCGAGTACACCGGGTCGCACCACCGGTAGCAGAGACCGGGAGGGGGTGAGGGGGCCGGATGGCCCCCCACCCCCGGACCGGAACGCGGCTCCCCACCCTGGGACCACACCCCGCGAGGTGACTGATGGCGATGTTGAGCTTTGAAAAACGGTACCGCGTGCGAGGCGGCACGCTGGTCGGGGGCGACCTCTTCGATTTCTGGGTCGGACCCTTCTATGTAGGATTCTTCGGGGTGACGACGGCGTTCTTCGCCATCCTGGGGACGGCGCTCTGCGTTTGGGGAGCAGCCATTGGAGAGGGATTGGCGGGCCAGACCTGGAATCTCTGGCAGATCAGCATCGCACCGCCGGATCTCTCGTACGGACTCGCCATTGCCCCCATGGACCAGGGGGGGCTCTGGCAGATCATCACACTGTGCGCCATCGGGGCATTCGTGTCCTGGGTCTTCCGGCAGGCCGAGATCTCCCGGAAGCTCGGGATGGGATACCACGTACCCGTGGCGTACTCTGTGGCCGTGATCGCCTACATCACCCTGGTGGTGGTCCGCCCCCTCCTCCTGGGGGCGTGGGGACACGGCTTTCCCTATGGCATCATCAGCCACCTGGACTGGGTGTCGAACGTGGGGTACCAGTACCTCCACTTCCACTACAATCCGGCGCACATGATCGCCATCACGTTCTTCTTCACCACGACCCTGGCGCTGGCGTTGCACGGGGGACTCATCCTCTCGGTGACGAACCCCCCGAAGGGTGAGGCGGTGAAGACCTCCGAGCACGAAAACACCTTCTTCCGGGATGTCCTCGGCTATTCCATCGGGGCGGTGGGGATCCATCGCCTGGGGCTGTTCCTGGCCCTGAATGCGGGCATCTGGAGCGCCATCTGCATCGTCATCAGCGGGCCCTTCTGGACCCGCGGCTGGCCTGAATGGTGGAATTGGTGGCTCAACCTGCCCATCTGGTGATGGAGACCAATCATGGCTGAATTCCAGAACCTCCTCACCCCCATCCAGGTCCGGCACGCCCCGGACCCGGGTGTCCCCCTTCCGCCGGAGCAGGAGCGCGAACGCTTCGGCAAGGGGTGGCTGAGCTACCTCTACGGGAAGATCGGTGATGCCCAGGTGGGCCCCATCTACCTCGGCAAGCTGGGGGTGTTGTCGCTCCTGTGCGGCTTCATCGCCTTCGAGATCATCGGCTTCAACATGCTGGCCTCGGTGGGTTGGAATCCCATCGAGTTCATCCGGCAGCTCCCCTGGCTGGCACTGGAGCCCCCGCCGCCCCACTACGGGCTGAGCCTTCCGCCCATGGCCCAGGGTGGCTGGTGGCTCATGGCGGGCTTCTTCCTCACCGCCTCCATCATCCTCTGGTGGTTCAGGATCTACCGGCGGGCACGGGTGCTGGGGCTGGGGACGCACGTGGCCTGGGCCTTCGCCGCGGCCATCTGGCTCTACCTGGTCCTGGGCTTCTTCCGCCCGATCCTCATGGGGAGCTGGGGGGAGGCGGTGCCCTTCGGCATCTTTGCCCATCTGGACTGGACCGCGGCCTTCTCCATCCGGTACGGGAACCTCTTCTACAACCCGTTCCACATGCTCTCCATCGTCTTCCTCTACGGCTCCACCCTGCTGTTCGCGATGCACGGAGCCACCATCCTGGCGGTGGCCAAGATGGGGGGGGACCGGGAGATCGATCAGATCACCGACCGGGGGACCGCCTCCGAGCGTGCAGCGCTCTTCTGGCGCTGGACCATGGGCTTCAACGCCACCACGGAGTCGATCCATCGCTGGAGCTGGTGGTTTGCCACCCTCACCTGCTGGACCGGGGGGATCGGCATCATCCTCACCGGCACGGCGGTGGACAGCTGGTACCTCTGGGGACAGAAGCACGGTCTGATCCCCGAGTATCCCAACGTCTATGAGGCTCCAATGGTCCCGGCGTTGCCCGGGGAGCTGGATGCCCCCATGCAGCAGGCACCGCCGGAGGATTTCCCCGGGCTACCGCCCCGCACCGGGCTGCTGGAGGGTCCGGACGGTGGATGGATCACACTGAGCTTCCTCCCTGCCGGTGAAGGGGCAGGGCAGGATCGGGACATGGCTTCACTCGAACACGGGGGGCTGTGAGATGCGCACCCTGATCCGTACGATCGTGCCGATGGCCCTCGCGGGGCTGGCCCTGGGGGCGTGTGAACGGCCCCCGGTGGACTCGGTGCAGCAGGGCTACCGGGGGGTAGGCATCGTCCATGTGGACAACCCCCGGAGGTTGGCGGCAAACGTGGAGGCCGTGGCGTCGGCGATTCCGGACCTGCCGCCGCCGAACGACTTCACCAACGCTCCGCCGGCCCCGGCGGGGACCTGGCAGAACGTCCAGGTGCTCAGCCACCTCTCCGAGATCGAGTTCAATCGGACCATGGCGGCCCTCACCGCGTGGGTGGCGCAGAACGTCCCCGACGACTGGCCCTCCACCAACAGGGGGTGCAACTACTGCCACGTGGTGGAGGACGGGGTTGCGAACTTCGCCTCGGACGACATCTACACGAAGGTGGTGTCCCGGCGGATGCTGGAGATGACGCAGACCATCAACTCCCAGTTCGCCAGCCATGTCACGGACGCCGGGGTCACCTGCTACACCTGCCACATGGGGGCTCCGGTACCGCAGAACATCTGGTTCTACACGGATGTGAATCAGCCCCTGCGGCACTATCTGGATCGGGATGACATCCGGGTCCAGTCCAACGTGGCCCTCACCAGCGAGTCCACGAACCGGTCGTCCATCAAACAGACCGAGTACACCTACGCGCTGATGCTGAACATGTCGGACGCGCTGGGGGTGAACTGCACCTACTGCCACAACAGCGCCCGGTGGTCCAGTTGGGAGGATAGCTCCCCCCAGCGCCTCACGGCCCTCCGGGGGATCCGGATGGTCCGGCACACGAACATGGAATACCTCGTCCCACTCCAGCCGGAGTGGCCGGCGAACCGTCTGGGGCCCATGGGGGACGGGCCCAAGATGTCCTGCGCCCCCTGCCACAACGGACTGTGGGCGCCCCAGTACGCCGCTCCTGCTGCCAAGGCCATCGGTTGGCCGGCTCTGTACCCACCGTCGGCGGGGTTCGTCCCTCCGGCGCCCGTGGGTGACACGACGGCGGCAGGCACCATGGGGGATGGCCAGTGATCCGAGGGGATCGCTGCGCCCCTGAATGACCCGGAGTCGGGGGTGGGCCCTCGGGGCCCACCCCCGCTCCACCGGGGTCCGCCTGGACACCGGACGACCCGGAGCACCCTGTCCGTCATGACCCTCCTCCTCGTTTCCATCGCAGTGGCCCTGTTGGCCTGGTGGCTGTCCACCGGCGCCGTCATCTACCTGGACGGACTCCCCCGGCGCACCTTCCCCTGGACCATGGTGATCGCCACCCTGCTCATGGTGGCGGGGATCGCCCTGGTGGCCGGGGTGAGGGACAGTTCCTCCGTATCCGCGGCCTACCTGTCGTTCCTGGGGGGCTTCCTGGCCTGGGGATGGCAGGAGGTGAGCTTCTACACCGGGTACGTGACGGGACCCCGGAAGCACGCCTGTGCCCCCGGTTGCAGCGGGTGGCGCCACTTCGGACACGCCTTGCAGGTGAGCATCTGGCACGAGCTGGCCATCGTGGTGGGTGCGGTGGCCCTCTGGTTCGCCGCTGCCCCCGGGACGAACCGGGTGGGGTTCTGGGCCTTCGTGATCCTCTGGGTGATGCACGAGAGCGCCCGGATCAACGTCTTCCTGGGGGTGAGGAACGTCAGCGAGGAGTTCCTCCCGGAGCACATGCGCTACCTCTCCAGCTTCCTCCGGCAGCGCCCCATGAACCCCCTGCTCCCCTTCTCCATCCTGGGGTCGCTGGTCCTGGCGGGAGTGCTCCTCATCATGACCCTGGAAACGGCGGCTGCGGGCCCCAGGGCCGGGCTGGGGCTCCTCACCGGGCTGGCGGTCCTGGGGGTGGTGGAACACGTCTTCCTGGTGCTCCCGGTCCCCCTGGATCGGCTCTGGACCTGGGGGCTCCGTTCCCGGGAGAAGGGAGGGCGTGGCAGGCCCACCCCGGAACGGGATCGCATCCCACCGCAGGCGCTCTCCGTCCAGGTGACCCAGGTCCGCTGACTGGAGCCTCTCCCAACGCCGGGGCCAGGGCTGGATGGCTCCGGAGGATGCCGTGGGGAGGGACGCCGAGCCCTTCAGGGGGCGCCATGGAGGCGGAGGGGCGGGACCAGGGCGGCAGGTCCGGAGGGGGGTGTCGGAGGGTCTGAGGCCGACTACTGGGCCTCCGGGGCGGGGTTGCTGCGGAGTCCCCCACCAGGGTGTTCCAGGGGGCCCTCTCGTCGGGAGAGGGCCCCCTGGACTTCAGTAGGTGGGGACCAGGCTGAAGTCGGCGGGAGGAGTGTTCTTGTTCACCGGCATGATGTAGAGCTGCCCGAAGGTGAGGGCATTCCCCAGCATCAGCATTCCCCGCCGGATCCCACCGAAGAGTCCGCCCTTCTCCCGGGTCTTCCCGATAGCCACCGTGTTCCGGTACATCCGGTCCATGAGCTTCAGGAACCGGGGGTTGTCCAGATCCAGCGTCAGGGGGAAGACCTGCTTCGAGATCTCGGAGGTCTTCCGGAAGACCTCCATGTCGTACTCGGTGACATTGAAGCCCATTTGCGCGTAGAAGGGCTCCCGGAGGTGATCCCGGACATACATGGTGGCGAAGACCGCCAGGAGGAAGAAGCGGATCCAGAGCTTGTTCCGCCCGCTGATGTACTTCGGGTCCGAGTGCATCAGGGCGGCGAAGGCCTCACCATGCCTGAACTCGTCGTTGCACCACATCTCGAACCAGTTGAAGATGGGGTGCACCTTCCCTGCAGGGTTCTTCTCCAACTGCCGGTAGATGGTGATGTACCGGGCGTACCCGATCTTCTCGGAAAGATAGGTTGCGTAGAAGATGAATTTCGGCTGGAAGAAGGTGTACTTCTTGGCCTTGGTGAGGAAGCTCAGGTCCACCCCCACACCCAGGTCCTTCAGGGTCCCGTTGATGAAGCCCGCATGCCGACCCTCGTCCCGGCTCATGTGACCGAAGAGTTCAGCGATGTCGGGGTTCTTCACCCGCTTCTTCACTTCGGCGTACAGGATGCAGCCGGAGAACTCCGCGGTGATGGAACTCACCAGGAAGTCCACGAACTCCTCCCGCCGGGGGATGTTGGACCAGTCTCCCTCGAACTCTTCCGTCCGCTTGAAGTGCTGTCGGTTGGGGTCGTCCCTGAACTCCTGCATGAGTTCGTCCCAGCGCTTCCGGACCCTCCCCACATCCAGGCGATCCATCGCCTCGAAGTCGGTGGTGTAGAAGCGGGGGGAGAGGGCGGCGTCTTCCTGCGCCTGCCGGGTGGCCTCGTTCACCGGGGCCGCGGTCGTGGCGGGATACATCGGGGGAATTCTCCTGTTGGTCGGTCAGGGTCTCACTCGAAGCCCACGTCGTACAACTCATAGAACTCGAAGCGGCCCACCATCCGGGTCCACTGGCGGCGGAGCCAACTGGCCCGGGTCACCACCGCCTCGGACTGGAGCTGCTTGACTTCGCCATACTCCAGTCCCGAGGGAGCGTTGGTGATCCGCACCGAGTCCCCGGGCTCCACCTCGAACCCCATGAGCTCCAGGTGGGCGTGCAGGTGTTCGTGGGTCCGCTCCAGATCCAGGGAGCAGGGCACCGTGTGGGTACGTCGCCAGAGGAACCAGACGATGAGGAAGGCCGCGACGGCCAGGGTGATCAGCAGGGGTACGGAGGGCACGTTCGATCTCCCGACAGGGAATGGATACTGTTCAGGGTCTCCCGTCCGGGGTGGACCCGTACTCGTCCAGGAGCGTGGCGAACGCCTCCACGCTGGTGGCTCCGAAGGCCGCAATGTCCATCAGAAGGTCGACCCCCGGGTCCGCCAGGGTCAAGCGACCATCGGACCATCGCGCCAGGCGGTACGGGTCGTCGTAGGAGACCTCCAGCCGCATCCGCTCCCGCCGGAGTGGACGGAGGACCCCCCGCATGAAACCGCCCTCGCCGGGGGGGAGTGTCCTGAGGACACTCCCCCCCGGCTCCGACACAACCCGGATGGTGCTGGCCTCATCCTCCACGAACCGGATGTCCAGCACCCGGACGGGGACCGCGTTCCCCTGGGCCTCCCCGGGTGTCAACGCTTCTTGACGCCCAGCATAGGCAACGATCACGGCAACGGCAAGAACCACCCCGATCCCCGCCAGGATCCTGCTGCTGGAGGACATCCCATCGTAGCGTGGCGCACCCCCCCCTGGCCAACGGGTCAAGCCGCCGACTCCGATCGGGTCAAGCCTCCCTCAGGGCTCCTGGCCCGGGTGGGAGGCTGGTGTCCTCCACAGGGATCATCTGCCTCCCCGGTGAGATCCCAGGCCACCGGCGAGGGCTCCCCCACCGGCTGATCCAGCGCCCCCAACGCCAGCACCGCCTCCCGGAGGAGGTCCCCCACCTGGTCCACGTCGGGGAGCGAGCGGAACATGGGCTCCGGCGTGGAGAGCTTCCAGGGCCGGGCGTGGGGCCAGAGGAGGATGTAGCCAATCCCCCTGGTCCCCCTGGGGGTGAGGGCGATGTCTCCCGTTCCGTCCTTGTGCCGACGGACCCAGAGTCCCCCCACCTTGTCCAGCGGCATGTTGATCACCGCCGGCAATGCAATCCCGATGCGGAAGATGACCCTGCGGTCGGTCACCGCATAGATGGTGGTCCGAACGGTGAGGAGCGCCAGGAGGGCGGCGATCCCCACCAGCAGCCCACCCAGCACGATCAGCCAGACGGCCTGCGCCGCCACCGGGATCCCCGAGGGGCCATTTCCGCTCCATGCCAGGTAGACCGGTACCAGTGCCAGGACTCCGAAATAGATCAGGAGCGCCCGGACATGGAACGCCTCACGGAGCAGGGAGCGGAACTCCGGCTTCCCCTGCCAGAGGAGGCTCTCCCCCTGGGGAAGCGGTTCGGCAATCCCCTGGATCCAGGTGGCGCCGTCCCCCCGGGCCATCAGAAGAGCGGCTCCAGCCGGGAGGGCTCCGCGTAGCGGTACCCACCGGCAAAGTACGCCACGATGCGGTCCTCCTCGAGGAGGGTGACCATGTCCGGGACCCGGGTGGTGGGAATGTCGACGAAGTGCCCTGACATGATGCTCTGAACCCGGAGTTCACCCCTTCCCTTCTTCACCACCACGTACCCCATCGGGAGGAGCCGGCTCCCGGCATCCCCGGGAAGGGTCACCTCCAGGTACCGGATCGTGGGCTCCGCCAGATCCACCCAGATGTCCGTCACCACCCCGGGGCTCACCCCATCCGCCGCCAGAAG
>CAYQVI010000064.1:0-16512 GCA_964420725.1 uncultured Gemmatimonadaceae bacterium
CGGGGGGGGAAAACTTCCCCCGGGCTCCGTCGGGTGTCAAGCGGGCTGGCGCCGCTTGTGGAGATCTCCTCCCACGGCCATCGTTCGGCTCCCCCGGCGGCCCTCTTCGCCGGGAACGCCTTCGCCTTCCGGGAGTTTCCATGTCCACCATCACATCCCGCCAGAGGGCCTTCCTCCGGTCGCAGGCCCATGCCCTGAAGCCGGTGGTCCTGGTGGGAGCGGAGGGGCTGACCCCCGCTGTCCTGGCCTCCGTCCTCGAGGCCTTCAACACCCGGGAACTCCTGAAGGTGAAGGTGCTGGAAGGGGCTCCGGAGGACGCCCGGACCACGGCGGGGCAACTGGTGGAAGCGGTGCCCGGCGCGCAGGTCCCCCAGGTCATCGGCCGCACGGTGGTCCTCTATCGACCCTTTCCGAAGGACCCGGTCCTGGTCCTTCCCGGCTGAAGGCCCGGAGGAGATTTCCCCGGGGAGCTCGTGCGTTGGGGAGACCTCTTTCGACGCGACAGCGATCTAGATAGTATTATCACCGCAGGATGGGACAGATCGACCCGTTTCGCGTCCGCAGGCGTTCCTGATCACGCCCCGCCGGAGCCTCTCCCTGGTCACCGGGGTGCGGGCATCCTCGATCCGAGGCCGGGAGCCCGCATGTCTCCGGACGCCCTCTGGTTTCCCCCCATCCTTCGTCCCCCCCGGTTCCCCGCCAGGCACGGAGCTCTGTGAATACCCTGCAGCCCGGGATGGAGCAGTGGCTGAGGGCGGCGCTGGATTCCGCCCCCAGCGGGCTCCTCATGGCAGACCGGGACGGCAGGATCGTGCTGGTGAACCGGGAGGTGGAGCGGATGTTCGGCTACGACAGGGCCGAACTCATGGGGCTCCCCGTGGATATCCTCGTCCCTGAGCGGTTCCGTGGCCACCACCCCGCTTTCCGCGCCGGATTCCAGGCGGACCCCCACACCCGGGCCATGGGGGCGGGGAGGGACCTCTACGGCCTCCGGAAGGATGGCACCGAGATTCCCCTGGAGATCGGCCTCAACCCTGTGGTGACCGATGACGGGACCTTCGTCCTCTCATCCATCGTGGACATCACGGAGCGAAAACGGGCCGAGTTGGAGCGGCTGCGGCTGGAGGAGCATCTGCGGCAGGCCCAGAAGATGGAGGCAGTGGGGACGCTCGCCGGCGGGATCGCCCACGACTTCAACAACATCCTGGGTGCCATCATGGGATATTCGGAACTCATCCTCCACGAGGGGGCCGACCCTTCGACACAACGGGATCTGGAGGAAATCCTGCAGTTCTGCCGGAGGGGGAAGGGCCTGGTGGAGCGGATCCTGGCCTTCAGCCGCCGACAGGACCCCAGCCGCAGGGCCGTGTCGCTCCAGCAACCCCTGGAAGAGGTGACCCGGCTGCTGGGGGCCACGGTCCATCCGGGCATCCGGATACGCACCCGCCTCGCCTCCGATCTCCCCCAGGTCATGGCCAACCCCGCCGCCCTCCACCAGGTGCTCATGAATCTGGGGATGAATGCGGTCCAGGCCATGCCATCCGGCGGGGAGCTGGAGTTCCGGGTGGATTCCACCTATGTCACCGACAGCATCGCCCGGGCACACCCCCGCCTCCGGGAGGGTTGGCACCTGGTCCTGGAGGTGAAGGACAGCGGCAGCGGAATGCCGGAGCATGTGAGGGAGAGGGCCTTCGAACCTTTCTACACCACGAAGCCTCCAGGGGAGGGGACCGGCCTGGGTCTCTCGGTGGTGCACGGCATCGTGGTGGAACATGGCGGTGCGGTGGACATCGTCTCGTCCCCGGGGGAGGGGACGTCGGTGCGCTGCGTCCTCCCTGCCCTGGAGAAGGAACAGATCGAGGGGGAGGTGGCGGGGGGCGTCCATCCCAGGGGGAACGGGGAGCGGATCCTGTACGTCGACGACGAACCCGGGCTGGCAGCCGTGGGGGGGCGCCGACTGACCCTTCTGGGGTTCCATCCCGAGACCTGCACCGATCCCCGCATGGCTCTCGAGCGGATCCATGCGGACCCCGGGCGCTACGACCTGGTGATCACCGACTACCTGATGCCCCTCATGAGCGGCCTCCAACTCTCCCGGGCGTGCCGGACGGCCCGACCCCATCTCCCCGTGATCCTCCTCACCGGCCACATGGAGGACCTCCCGGTCGAGGCGCTCCATGCCTCCGGGATCGCCCGTCTCCTGAAGAAGCCGGCGGGGATGGAGGAGCTGGCGGTGGCCATCCGGGAGGTCCTGGAGGGGGACGATCCGGGCCGCCCGGGGGACCCTGGGGAGCCCTCCCCCGCCGGAGGATGACCCTCCGGCAGGGCAGCCCCCCGGGCCTCAGCGCTCCTCCTGACGCTCCTGGGGGATGGGGCCGCTCCGGAGCGTGGGATAGGTGATCCCCAGCTGCTCCAGGTAGCTGTCGAAGCGCGTCTCATCGTAGTAGAACGGCTCCAGCAGCGGCCGGTACCGGGCCATGATGTCCTCGTTCAGATCGATCGGGGGCGGGTCGTCCGGCCCGATGAACGAGATGTACTGCTGGCCTGCGGTCTGCTCCTCCCGGAAGTAGGTCCAGGCGTCCGCCACCCGGTTCGGCTCAACGAAGAGCTGGAGAGCCGTGCGGGCCATGACCCGGGCGCCGGCCACGGCCCCCTTGTGGGCGATGGGGGTGGCCATGGCGATGGCGTTGGACCAGTGGTGCCCCGGGAGCCCCGGGATGTTGGACGGGAAGCGCAACGTCACCGTGGGGACGTTCCAGGAGATGTCCCCGATGTCGTCCGATCCACCGCTGGAGCGGTTCGCGCTGGGCTCCCCCAGCGGGGAGAGCGACCGGGCCAGTCCGGCGGGAATCCCTCCCACCTCCCGCTGCACCGCCGCCGCCAGCGACTCGTCCGCCTCATCCCACACCGGAAGGCCCACCTCCCGGATGTGATCGTACATGGTCTCGGCGATGACCTTGTTGAAGTGCCGGGGCCAGGCGGCCCCCCGCACCCGGTAGGTCATCTCCGTGTCCGTCATCATGGCCGCTCCCTGGGCGATGCGCACCGCGATGTCGTAGTTCCGCTGGATCCCGTCGTAGTCCATCTCCCGGATGAAGTACCAGACGGTGGCCCGGGAGGGGACCACGTTGGGCTGGTCTCCGCCATCCGTGATGACGTAGTGGGAGCGCTGGTTCGGGTTCAGGTGCTCCCGGCGGAAGTTCCACCCCACGTTCATGAGCTCCACCGCGTCCAGGGCGCTCCGCCCCCGCCAGGGTGCCCCGGCGGAGTGGGCCGACTCCCCTTCGAAGGTGAACTCCACGGAGACCAGCCCCGTCCCGTTCCCCTGACCCCAGTCCACGCTGAGGTTGTTGGAGACATGGGTGAAGAGGGCGGCATCGATCCCCTCCAGGAGCCCTTCCCGGACGTACCAGGCCTTGCTGGCCAACTGCTCCTCTGCCACCCCGGGCCACAGGACCAGCGTCCCAGGGATGTCCTCCTCCTCCATCAGCTCCTTCAGCGCCAGGGCGGCGGCCACATTCACCGCCTGCCCGGAGTTGTGACCCTCCCCGTGCCCCGGGGCTCCCTCCACCAGGGGGTCGTGGTAGGCCACCCCCGGCTTCTGGTTCGCCTTGGGGATCCCGTCGATGTCACTCCCGAAGGAGATGACGGGGCCGTCCCCCTGACCCCAGCGGGCGAACCAGGCGTAGGGGATCCCCGCCACCCCCCGCTCCACCGTGAAGCCGTTCTCCTCCAGGATCCCGGTGATGTAGTTCGATGTCTCCATCTCCTGCTGTCCCAACTCGGAGAAGGAGAAGATCTTGTCCACCATCACCTGAACCAGTTTCTCACGCTCGGCCACCCCCGCCTCCACCCGCTCCAGGAGGGATTCCATCCGGGGGGAGAACTCCGGGGCCGGGCGCGCCTGGGGCCGCTGTGGGGGCTGGAGCGCCGAGGCCGGAGGGACGGCGAGGAGGAGCAGGGCTCCGGTGAGCAGGGAGAGCCGCAGACGCATGGCGTCCTCCGGGGAAGGGTGGAGACGATGGGAGCGGCCTGTGGGGGGGCCGTTGGGGAATCGTGGCCCTCCGTCCGGCGGAGGGCAAGGTTCGTCAGCGCCCCCCGGAGGCCCGGTGGAGGGCCAGCCGGGCGGCGGCCAGGTCCTCCAGTGCCGTCCCCACCGACTTGAAGAGGGTGATCTCCCGGGGGTCCCTCCGGCCGGCGACAGTGCCCTGACAGAGCTCCCTGAGCTCTCCGGCCACATCCTCGAAGCGAAAGGCCCCCTCCCTCTCTGCCAGCAGGAGGTCGCCCCCCTCTTTTGCCGCTCCCTCCCGGGTGTCCACGAAGACCCTGGAGCGGCCCACGGCTGCGGCGTCGGTCTCCCGCATGGTGGGGGTGAAGGCCCCCACCAGATCCAGATGCGCCCCCGGGCGGAGCCATTCCCCCAGGACCAGCGGCTCCGAGGAGAGGGTGGCGCAGGAGATCAGGGTGGCGCCCTCCACCGACCCCCTGAGGTCGGTGACGGCCCGGACCTCCGGGAGGGCTCCGGCCGCGGCGGCTCCCGGGGCCGTTCCTGCAGCCCACTCGGCCCGGATCTCGTCCGCCAGCGTCCGGGCCCGCTCCGGCGTCCGCCCCCAGATCGTGATGGAGCGCACGGGGCGCACCACAGGGTGGGCCCGGGCCAGTTCCCGCGCCACCCGCCCCGTCCCCACTACGAGGAGGTCCACCGGACCCGGGGGGACCAGGAGCTCCGCAGCCAGCGCCGAGGCGGCGGCGGTCCGCCGGGTGGTGAGTTCTCCCCCCTCCAGGATGGCCAGCGGGCGGCCGGTGCCCTCCTCCAGGACCAGGACCGACCCCATGACGGCGGGGAGCCCCAGGGCACCATTCCCGGGAAACACCGAGACGATCTTCACCACCAGGGGCCCTCCGGGGCCCCAGGCCGGCATCAGAAGCAGGGTGGCGGGGGGGGCGGCGGCCACCTCCACGGTGTGGTGGTGGCGGGGGGGGACCGTGGCCCCGGCACGGAATGCCTCGCGGAGGGCCTGGATCAGGGGGCGGTAGGGAAGGAGGGCGGCCACCCGGTTGGCGTCGAAGAACTGCATGTCGGAGTCCGGAGCGACGGGGAACGGATGAGGCACCGGGCGCATCGCCGGGGGCGGAACAGGCCTGGATCTCCAGCCCCTGGTGACGCTACGGGAGAGGGCGGGGGGTCACAAGTCCACGGGCCCTGCCGCGTCGGGTTACCTTTCCCCGCCGGCGACGGTTCGATCTCCGTCGCACCAGGGCGCTGAACCCCCCCGGGACCCTCCACCATGGCCGACTCTCCCTCCCCCTCGCTCACCCCTTCGCCTCCCGGTGGGGCGGGCGGGGGCTCCCCTCCTCTCCTGGGGGGTCTGGAGGCCCGCTGTGCGGCATTCG
This sequence comes from uncultured Gemmatimonadaceae bacterium, assembly GCA_964420725.1. GTDB lineage: Bacteria > Gemmatimonadota > Gemmatimonadetes > Longimicrobiales > Gaopeijiaceae > CAYQVI01. Next base: position 5,395 of record CAYQVI010000064.1, read on the forward strand.
TGGCCACTTCGGCGGGGGATGCCGCCCACGACCTGGCGCACGTGCAGCGGGTGGTGCACTCGGCCCGCCGTCTGGCCCTGGACGAGGGGGCGCGTCTGGAGGTGGTGATCCCCGCCGCCTGGCTCCACGACTGCGTGGCCGTCCCCAAGGATTCCCCCCTCCGGAAGCAGGCCTCGGGAATGGCGGCCGAACGGGCGGTGTCGCTTCTCCGGGAGTGGGGGGTGGAGGAGGCCCTCCTCCCGGAGATCGCCCACGCCATCGAGGCCCACAGCTTCAGCGCGGGCGTGGCGCCCCGGACCCTGGAGGCCCGGGTGGTGCAGGACGCGGACCGGCTGGATGCCCTGGGGGCGGTGGGGCTGGCCCGCTGCCTCATGCTCTCCGGGGAGATGGGGCAGCGACTCTACGATCCCTCCGATCCCTTCTGCCGGGACCGGGGCCCGGACGACCGGATCTCGGCGGTGGATCACTTCCACACCAAGCTCCTCTCACTCGGCGCCACCATGCACACGGAGTCCGCCCGGCGAGAGGCGGAGGTGCGGACCCGGTTCCTGCAGGCCTTCCTGGACCGCCTTCGGGACGAACTCCCGGAGGAATAGGGGGAAGAGGAGCCTCAGCCCCCGCTCCCCGCTCCCTCCACAGGCACCCCTCCGATCCACACCGCCTCGATCTCCCGGGCGTTCCGGATCTCCTCCAGCGGGTCCGCCTGCAGCACCACGAAGTCCGCCCGCTTCCCTGGCTCCAGCGTCCCCAGCTCCGGGAGCCGGAGACAGAGGGCGGCGTCCCGGGTGGCGGAGAGGAGGACCTGCCGGGGGGTGAGTCCAGCCTCCTGCATCCGCTCCATCTCCACATGCTCGAAGAAGCCCTGGAAACGACCGAAGGGGCCCGAGTCCGTCCCGAAGGCCAGGGGGATCCCCGCTTCGGAGAGCACCCGAATGTTCGATTCCGCCAGGGGGAGCTGAGCCCGCCAGAAGGCCCCTCCCTGGGAGGACCGGAATTGGGCCTGCTGCTCCGGGGTCTCAAGGGTGCCCGCCATCTCCAGGTCCGAATGCTCCCGGAAGAAGGGGTCGTCGAAGAAGTCGGGGCGCTCGGCGAAGACGAAGGTGGAGATCTCCCGGGTGATGGTGGGGCTCAGGCAGACCCCGGTGTCCTGGAGCCGGCCGATGAGCTCCTCATCCACCGGAAGGTCCCGTACGGAGTGTGCCAGGAGGTCGGCTCCGGCCTCCAGCACCCCCTTCGCGTCCTCCAACCTCACGATGTGGGCCGCCAGGGGGATCCCACGGGCGTGGGCCTCCCGGATCACGGTGCTGTAGATGGCCGGCGACATGGGAGGGCGCTGCCCCAGGGCGTCATCCACCCGGATCTTGGCCCAGTCCACCCCCATGGCCTCCAGGGAGTCTAGGAGGGCCGGCACCTCGTCCACGCTCCGGGGATCCAGGACCGGACCCGCCACGAAGAGCCGGGCCATCCCGGCGCCGCCGGTGCCGGCCTGCTGCTCCCGGCGGAGCGCCACCCCTTCCGGGCCATCCCCTCCCAGGCTCACCACCGTGGTCACGCCGTACCGGGCGTATCGGAGGAGCTGTAGCTCCAGCGTCTCCCGGGTGTATTCCGCGGCGTGGGCCACCCCGGGAATCACCCCCACGTGTCCGTGGCCGTTGATGAGCCCCGGGATGACGGTACGTCCTGGGAGGTCCCGGATCTCCGCCCCGGAGGGGACAGGGACCGCATCCGCCGGTCCGGCTGCCCGGACCCGGCCCTCCTCCACCAGCAGTACGGCATCCTCGATGGCGGCCCCGTCGGTGCCGTCGACGAGGCGGATGGATGTGAACGCCACCACCCCGGCGCCGTCGGAGGCGTCCTCCGGAGGAGAGGTGCAGCCGGCCAGCAGGAGCAGGGCCACGGGGAGCCAGGTGGCAGGCGGGGGGGTGACGGGACGGAGCGAAGGCGTCATCATGTCTCCCGGGGGAGGGTTCATGGGGGATTCCTGGATCCTGCACCCCTCCCTCCGGGGAGACAAGGGAGGGACCGATGGACGGCTCCCGGGTAGGAGGATCCCGGACGGTCCCCGCCGCCCCCCCTCAGGCACTGACCACCGCACTGGAGCGGCTCCTGAACCCGTCGCACCCCACTCCGGCCCCCCCTGCACCCACCCCCACCGCCGCGGCCCGGTGGAACCAGTTGACGGCTCCCTACCGGGGGGCCGACCTCCGCCGGAGCCTGATCCAGTTGGGTGTGAGCCTGGCGGGTTTCGGGGCTCTCTGGAGCCTCATGCTGGCCAGCCTGGAGGTCCACTACGGACTCACCCTGCTCCTGGCGTTCCCCACCGCCGGTTTCCTCATCCGGCTCTTCATCATCCAGCACGACTGCGGACACGGCTCCTATTTCCGCAGCCGACGGGCCCGGGACGTGGTGGGATTCTGCATCGGGGTCCTGACCCTGATCCCCTACCAGTACTGGCGGCGCACCCACGCCTACCATCACGCCCACTCCGGGGACCTGGACTTCCGGGGGTTCGGCGACATCGACACCCTCACGGTTGCGGAGTACCAGGCACTCTCGCCGCTCCGGCGGCTGGGCTACCGGCTGTACCGGAACCCGGTGCTCCTCCTCACCGTGGGGCCCCTCTTCCACTTCGTGGTGAAGCACCGCTACCCGTGGGACGTGCCCCGGAGCTGGAAGCAGGCCTGGGCCAGCGTCTGGTGGACCAACCTCTGCCTTGTGGGGGTGCTGCTGGTGGCGTGGCAGACCATCGGGCTACAGCGCTTCTTCCTGGTGCAGGGTCCGGTCACCGTCCTTACCTGCTCCATCGGGGTCTGGCTCTTCTACGTGCAGCACCAGTTCGAGGATACGTACTGGCACCGGCACGAGGAGTGGGACTACTTCCAGGCCGCCATCCACGGCAGCTCGCACCTGGTGCTTCCCAAGCCGCTGCAGTGGATGACCGGGAACATCGGGATCCACCACGTGCACCACCTGAACGCCCAGATTCCCAACTACCGGCTGCAGGAGTGCCACGATGCCACTCCGGAGTTCCACCAGGCCCGGGAAGTGACCATCCGGGACTCGTGGCGCCTCCTCTTCCTGACCCTCTGGGATGAGGAGCGACAGCAGTTGATCGGGTTCCGGGACCTCCCTTCCCAGCGCCGCAGCGCAGCCTGACCCAGGGAGCGGGGACACTCCTCCCTCCCTCAGCACCCCACACAACGAACAGGACCTTCCATGAGCGGTGAGAACGAACTCTGGGCCCCCGGCGAGAATGTGGTGAACCGGGTCTCCATGCTGCTGGTCCCCCGGCAGCCCTGGATCGACTGGGCCGCCTCCCTGGACCGGGACGATCCGCCTCCCGCCGCCGGAACCCCTGGCAACACCTACCTCCTCCCGGCCTACGACGAGGAGGACGACCTGAAGGAGTTCATCCACGGCAATCACGGGATCTTCTTCGAGGAGGAGCTGGCGGCCTGGACGGACGATGAGAGCGTCTGGCCCGCGGACCGGAGCTGGGAGATGTTCACCGAGTGGTTCGACCTGCACATCTCCGCCCTGGTGTACGACCTGGGGGACGAGCCGCTGGCCTACTACCCGATGGAAGACGAGGAGTGAGGGAGCGGGAGCGGGGCCGGCGCGGCCCCGCTCCCCCCCATCGCCCCGGGGGCTTTCCCGCAGCGTGGATCAGTCTGCCGCCACCGGGCGGAACCCGGGAGGTCCGGGGATGGTCGTCTCTGCGGCTCCGGTCCCCGTTTCTCCTGCGGCCCTTGCCCCTCGATCCAGGGCCCGTTCCAGGTCGGCCAGCAGGTCCCGCCCGTCCTCGATCCCCACCGAGATCCTCAGGAGGTCGTCCCCGATTCCCGCCTGCCGGCGCGCCTCTGGCGTCATGGAGGCGTGGGTCATGCTTGCGGGGTGGGCCACCAGCGACTCCACCCCCCCCAACGACTCCGCCAGCGTCATGCACTCCAGACCCTCCACGAAGGCGTGGATGGCGGGGAGTCCCCCCCGGAGGGTGAAGCTGATCATGGCCCCCGGCCCCTCCTGCTGCCGGGCCGCCACGTCGTACCCGGGGTGGGCGGGGATGGAGGGGTGGTGAACCACCCCCACTGCAGGGTGGGAGAGCAGCCGCTCCACCAGGGCCAGGGCATTCTCCTGGTGGATCCGGACCCGGGCATGCAGGGTCCGCACACCCCGGAGGGTCAGGAAGCTGTCGAAGGGGGAGCCAGTGACCCCGAGACAGTTGGCCCACCACGCCACCTCTTCGTGGAGCTCCGGGGTCCGGCTCACCACCGCTCCCCCCACCACATCACTGTGGCCGTTCAGGTACTTCGTGGTGGAGTGAACCACCACGTCCGCTCCCAGGGGGAGGGGGCGTTGCAGGGCAGGGGAGAGGAAGGTGTTGTCCACCACCAGGAGCGCCCCGCACCCCCGGGCTGCCCGGGCCGCCGCCGTCAGGTCCGTGATCCGCAGGAGGGGATTGCTGGGGGTCTCCACCCAGATCATCCGGGGGCGGAGGGCCGCCGCCCCCTCCAGCCCCCCTGGAACCGTCTGGTCCACGGCCTCCAGCCGGAAGGCGCCCTTGTTCGCCAGGGCATGGAAGAGCCGGAAGCTCCCACCATACGGGTCGTGGGGGATCACCAGCAGGTCGTCCGGTCGGAGGAGCTGCAGCACGGTGGTCACCGCCGCCATCCCCGAGGAGGTCACCACCGCCCCCGCTCCTTCCTCCAGCGCCGCCAGCGCCTCCCCCAGTTGGTCCCGGGTGGGGTTTCCGGAGCGGGTGTAGTCGTAGCGCCGCTTCCCCCCCAGCCCGTCGAAGCTGAAGGTGCTGGAGAGGTGGAGGGGGGGGACCACGGCGCCGTGCTGCGGATCGGTATCGATGGCGGCCCGCACCGCCCGGGTGGCGGGGGCGCAGGACCGGGGGTGGTCTCCCGGGCCGGACCCAGGGGGCTGCCAGGGGGCCCCGGTGGCCCGGTGGGCTCCGGCGGGAGGTCGTCCGATCCCCGTGGTTCCTGGGGGTGAGGTGGCTTCGACGTCGAACGGGGGCATACCTGATCCCTCCCGGGGCGTGGGAACGGGGAACCGGGCCATCGTTGGACCGGATTCCCCGAGGGATCGTGGGGAGAAAAGAGAAAACGCCCGGAACGCCTGTGCACGGCGCCGGACGCGACCGCTCTTTAGCACCTTGTTTAACGTGGCGGCAAGTTGCGCTTAAATCACCACGAACCCTCGAATTGTCCGCTCAAGATGAGCACCGCTCCGGGGATCGTCAAGGGCGTCGGCGGGGGAAGGGGTGCCCCTGCCGGTCCCCGTCGCCCGGGGTGGCGCCCGGGGCTCCTCCCAGGCAGAATGGTGCGCCCCACGATGCCCTGCCGGCAGGCGTCTCCGGGTCCCTACCCGGGGGAAGGGAGCCCCGGAGCCGAAGCCCCCCAGGTGGAGACACACGATGTCGCAAGCCATTCCGCCGGGAAACGGTCCCGGTACGCAGGGGAGCGCCCCCTCCCGGGACCTCCGGGGCCCGGTGGTCTTCCTCACCCTGGATCAGGTGGGGGACTTCGTCATCGATGACGACATGGCGCTTCCTGCCCTGGAGGCGCTGGGATGGCCGGTGGTGGTCCGTCCATGGAAGGAGATGGTCCGGGAGGCCGCCCAGGGCCCGCTTCCCACTCCCTCTCCGGCGCTGGTGGTCATCCGCTCCACCTGGGACTACCACCACGTCCCCCAGCTCTTCCTGGAAGGGATGGAGGCGCTGGAGCGAAGGGGGCTGCTGCTGGAGAACTCCCTCCCCCTGGTCCGGTGGAACCTGGACAAACGGTACCTGAGGGAGCTGGAGGAGAGAGGTGTGCCCATCGTCCCCACCCTCTGGCGCGACCATGGGCTGGAGCCCGGCGATCTGGCCGGGGCGGCCCGTCACTTCAGGGCCGGGGAGATGATCGTGAAGCCGGTGGTGGGGGCCAGCGCCGAGGACACGCTCCGCATCCGGGTGGAGGACATCCCCCGGCGGGAGGAGGAGGCATTGGAGCTCTTCCGGGGCCGATCGGCGCAGCTACAGCCCTTCGTCCCCGCTGTGGTGGAGGAGGGGGAGTATTCGCTGGTCTACTTCTCGGGACGCTACAGCCACACGCTGCTGAAGACACCCGTGGCAGGCGACTTCCGGGTGCAGGAGGAGTACGGAAGCGCCCTCACCACGGTGGAGCCGGGTGCCCTGCTGCGGGCGGCCGCGGAGCGGGTCCTGGAAGCCATCCCCATTCCGGAGACCCCCCTCTACGCCCGGGTGGATCTGGTACGGTGGAGGGAGGCGTGGGTCCTCATGGAGTTGGAGCTCATCGAGCCCTCCCTGTATCTCCGGATGGAGGAGGGGGCTCCGGCACGGTTCGCGGCCGCAGTGGATGCCCGGATCCGGGAGAGGGGGCGGGTGGAGTAGCCCCCGGTCAACCGTCTGCCGGAGCTCTCTCCGCCTGGGGGAGGACCAGTCCATTCTCCTCCAGCCCCTGCAGCAGCTCCTCCACATCCACGCGGATCTCCGCCGCATCCACCTCGGGGAACTTCGCCGCCAGCTTCCCCACCACTTCGTCCATGGTGTGGCTCACCGGGGGGAGCAGCTCCCAGATCAGCAGCCCAACCTCGTTCAGGCCGAAGTAGATCTCATCGGTGGTGTGCAACAGGACCGCCCCCTCGGAGACGGGGCGGCACAGGACGTCGGGATGGGGCTGGGGAAGCGCGAAGGGAGCCGGTGATGAGGTCATCGGAGGGCTGTCGCTCTCGGAAGGTGGGTTCGCCTTGGGATGGTCTGGGACCAGCGAAATCTCCTCAGCAACCCCCGTGCCCGGAGGATCCCACCGGAACCCGGGCAGGGGCAGGGACCGACTAGCCCAGCCTGAGCCGGTCCAGGAGGGCCAGCAGGTCCGGGGGAAGGGGGGCCTCCACGATGACCTCCTCGCCGGACGCCGGATGGGGGAAAACCAGGGCATGGGCGTGGAGGGCCATGCGTCCCACGGACGGCCCGGTGGCCCCTCCGTAGAGCTGATCCCCCAGGAGGGGGTGGCCCAGGTGGGACAGGTGGGCCCGGATCTGGTGGGTGCGGCCGGTGTCCAGCGTCACCGCCAGAAGGGTGGCGGAGGACATCCGCTCGAGGACCTCCACGCGGGTCCGGGCGGGGGCACCCCCCTCCTGCACCACCCTCCGGTTTCCTCCACCCGATTCCCGGACCAGGGGGAGGTCGATGAGCCCTCCCGGCACTTCGGGGTGTCCGGCCACCACCGCCAGGTAGCGCCGATGGAGCCGCCCTCCCCGGAGCTCCTGGTCCAGGCGGGCATGGGCGGCCGGGGTGCGCGCCACCAGGAGGACACCGCTGGTATCCCGGTCCAGGCGGTGCACTGCATGGATGCCGGCCCTGATCCCCCGGGCCTGGTCCCGGAGGGCCAGGCGTTGCACCAGCGTTCCGTGCTGGATCGTCCCGGTGGGGTGGACCACCACTCCGGGGGGCTTGTCCAGGACCAGGACATGGGGGTCCTCGAAGAGGGGGACCACCGCTCCGTGGTCCAGTCCGTGGCCCGGTGCGGGGGGGGGCTCCGCCCCGGGGGAGACTGCCCGGGACGGAGCATCCAGGGTCCGGACCTCCACCCGGTCCCCCTCCGCCACACGCCGGCTGGTGTGGGCGGGGCGCCCGTTGATCCGGAGCCCCCGGGAGCGGGTGAGCTTCTGGATCCGCCGTCCGGAGATCCCCATGGGCCCCCGGAGGATGGCGCCCAGGGCCTGCCCGGCCTCGTCAGGCGAGACCCTGTGCACCGTCCAGGCGTCGGGGGAGGGGGACGTTCGCATGGGGCCGGTATAGCCGCCCCCGGGAGCCCGGGCAAGGGTGAGGGGCTCCACGGGGGTTGCCTTCCAGTGCATCTTTGGGGTTTGCATGGGCCCGGCAGGGGCATTCTCCAGAGGGAGTGGGAACGGTGGACGGTGATCGCATGGCAGGCGGACGGGTGGCCATCCTGGGAGGAGGGAATCTGGGACAGGCGCTGGCCCGGGGGTGGGTGCGGGGGGGAGTGGTGCCGTCGGAGGCGCTTGTGGTCACACGCCGCCGTCTCGCCTCCCTGGCCCCCCTGGTGGAGGAGGGGATCCGGGTGAGCGACGACAACCGGGGATCCGTCCGGGAGGCGGACATCGTGGTGCTGGCGGTGCAGCCCCAGCAGGTGGAAGCGCTGATGGCGGAGATCCGGTCGGAACTGGATCCCTCCCGTCACCTCCTGGTGTCGGTGATCTCCGGTGTCACCATCTCCCGGCTCCGGGAGCTGGCGGGGGACGCCGCCTTTCCCGTGGCCCGGGCCATGCCCAACACGGCGGTCTCCATCGGGGAGTCCATGACCTGCCTGTCGGTGCCCCCGGAGGATCCCGTTTCAGGAGAGGTGGTGTCCCGCCTCTTCGAAGCGGTGGGGGTCACCCTCCTCATCCGGGAGGAGATGATGATCCCCGCCACCGCCCTCTGCGCCTGTGGAGTGGCCTTCTTCCTCAGGGCGGTACGGGCGGCCTCCCAGGGGGGGATCGAGATTGGCTTCCATCCGGAGGAGGCCCTCCTGCTGGCGGCTCAGACCGCCAAGGGGGCCGCGGGGCTCCTCCTTCAGCGGGGCTCCCACCCCGAATCCGAGATCGACCGGGTCACCACCCCCCGGGGGTGCACCATTGCGGGGCTGAACGAGATGGAACACCAGGGCTTCAGCTCCGCCATGATCAAGGGGATCCTCCTCTCCGCCCGGAGCGCCGGGGAGCTCTATACCGCCGACTGACCGGCGCCGGTCGGGGGGGCGGTGGACGGGAGGGGGCGAGCCCCCTCTCTCACCCCCCCGTGAGGCAGGGTCCCAGCCCCAGGTCCTCCAGGATGCAGCGCAGGGCGTCGATGGAGAGGAAGAGTCCATTCTTCCGTTCGTTGTTGGCGAAGGTCATCCAACCCAGTTGGATGCCGATGTTGTCCAGCAACTCCACCCGGAGCACCGGTCCGATCCCCCGGGGGCCCAGCATCCCCTGGAGCGCCAACCCCGCCGAGGACACCATGGACGGGTCGACCCGCCGCACCACCCCCACCTGACCGAAGGCCCCGATCCCCACCGAAGGGTCGGTCTTCGAGGGGTCCGAGTCGAAGCTGAGCCCTCCGGTGGCCAGGGTGTGGAGGTACCAGGAGGGGGGACGCCGCACCTGCATCCCGTCTTCCTCCATGGTGCGGATGGGGGAGAGGGAGAGTTGCCAGAGGGCGCCGGCGGTGAGGGATGGGCGGCGCACCGCCGGGAAGGCCAGGTTCCCCACCGCCAGGAACCGCTGGATCCGGTCGTCCGGGGTCACCGGGGTGGACGGACCGGCCGGGGCGATCTGTGCCGTCGCCGGAGCGGGGAGCCCCGCCAGCGCCAGGACGCAGAGGATCAGTGCGGATAGCCCCAGGGGCCGGCGGGGAGGGGTTCCCTCCGAAGCCCGGGTCGGAGTTGGAGGTCCCATCACATCTGGACGCCTCAGCGCACCCACGGTCCCGGCCCTCATCGGAACTGCTGCCGGGTCGTGGTGGCGATGGCAGGGTCACTGAGCATGAAGGCGTGCTCCCGTGCAGGGGCATCGAAGGCCACGACGAAGCGTCGTACATGATCCCCCACCCAGGAGATGGTCCTCTCCAGGGGAACCAGGCCGTCCCCCTTCTGTCGGGTGATGGGCTCAGGATCCAGAAGGTCTCCCTTCCGACGGATCTCCACCCCGGTGTTCCGGTTCCGGGCCAGCAGCACCCCCACCCTGATGTCGCCTCTCAGGTGGGATAGGGGATCTCTAAGCATGGCCTGTACTTCCAGTCCACGCTGGAGGAACTCCTCCCGGATCCCCGGCACCCCCGTCCACCCCTTCAGTGTCATGAGTTGCTCATCGTCCGGACAGGGGGTGCCCGGGGCGGTGCAGAGGGAGGGCCAGGCCGGGAGCATCTGGTAGAGTGCGGGCCAGGTGCGGAGGATCTCCTTGAAGGTCCCGGCCGCCGGCTTCCCCGCCGCCTCGCCGGTGAGGAGGGCCTGGTAGGAATTGATGGTGCCCGCCATGGGGGCCCCCACCAGCGTGGCGCTGGCCACCAGCCGGGAGAAGGCCTCCGGATCCCCCATCATCTTGCTGGCCAGGACGATGAGGAGCGCCCCCTGGGAATGGCCCACCACATTCCAGCGCCCTCCGGTGGGGCGCCGGTGCTCCAGGAAGTCCAGCAGCTTTTCTGCGGAGTAGCGGAGGTCGGTCCGCCAGTCGTAGAGGAAGTGGTTCACCTCCGGCGGGATCTGGTTGTACGCCACCTCGAGGACGTGTCCCGGGCGCAGTGAGGTGCCAGGCTTCAGCGAGGTCTTTGCCGGGGCGATCTGACCCGGGATGTGCTCCATGCTCAGCAGTTCCCGGAAGGCCTCCGCCGGAAGCCCCAGCAGCCCCTTGCTGGCGGCCCCCAGCCGCATCTTGATGGGATATCCCACATCCCGCCCGGAGTTGTCCATGAGGGTGGTTCCCCCGGTGCCGGGGACCAGGATCGACGCGTTCGCCATCGGGGAAGGCTCAGGGTGGGGAACAGGACCACGACGGAGTGGCCGTCGCTGGGGACCTGAACGATGTAATGGGATGTTCCAGCCGGGGCAAGCGGTCCACCGGCCACAGGAAAGGTCGGTTCCATGGAGCCGGCTACCACGACCCGGGGGGGAGCCCCCGGGGAGTACGCCTCGGGCCTGTTCCCGTCATCGGAGTCGGCCCGTGTTGCCTCTCGGGGACCGTGGGGACGCTGCGTGTAGTAGTCGACACCGTTGTCGTACCGCAACACCCGGGGGTCCGTGGGGCGGGGGAGGGCTGCCGTATCCATGTCCGCAATCTTCCGTTCCACTTTCCTTTCCTGCCCCTTTCCTTCGCCCCGATTGCGATCCGCATGGTCCGGGAAACCGTGGCGGGAGAACGTGGTATAGCTCTTGATAGGAGAAAATCAGGCACGTGGCCGTCGGGGGCGCCGACGTCCGCGCCCCGTTCCTCCCGCCGCCTTCCCATGAACTCCATCGAGGTTCTTCCGGCTCCGGTCACCCACCCGGTGACCCCCCTGCAGTTCGGCATGATCTACCACCACCTCCGGGAAGGGGGTGGCACCGGGATCGATATCGTCCAGGT
>CAYQVI010000065.1:0-16510 GCA_964420725.1 uncultured Gemmatimonadaceae bacterium
CTCCCCGGACGCCCGGCCCCGGCACCCTCGCGGCCCGCGCGGCGTTCGCCCCTCCACCCGTCCCGGGCTCTCCCGGGGTCCGGACGTGCAGTGCACCCCCCTTTGAACCATCCGGCAGCATCATGCCCATGCTCCGCTCTGCTCTCCTTGGCCTGCTCCTCCTGGCCCTCTCGGTGTCCTCCCTGGCGGCCCAGTCAGGCTCCATCCGCGGTCAGGTGGTGGACGAGGTGGACCTTCGCCCGGTGGCCGGTGCCCAGGTGCGCATCGGCACCGACGGCCCCTCCACCCTCACCAACGCCGACGGCCGCTTCGGCTTCGACGGCCTGGCGGTGGGGGTGGTGACGGTGCGGGTGCAGGCGCTGGGGTATGCGCCGGTCCTCCTCACCGATGTGGTCCTCCAGGCCAGCCGCTCCAGCTTCGTCGAGGTGCGGCTCCCCCGGCAGGCGGTGGCGGTGGAGGGGGTGGTGGTGGATGCTCCGGCCTTCCGGGTCCCGGATGCGGCCCCCACCTCCCTCCAGCTCCTGTCCAACGAGGAGCTGCGCCGCACCCCCGGCGGGCTCCTGGACGTGTCCCGGACGCTGCGCTCGCTCCCCGGCGTGCTGGGCGGGGTGGACAACCGGAACGACCTCCTGGTGCGGGGGGGCGGTCCCGGCGAGAACGCCTACTACCTGGACGGCATCCGCATTCCCCAGATCAACCACTTCGCCACCCAGGGGGCCTCGGGGGGGGCGTTGGGGCTGGTGAATGTGGACTTCATCCGGGAGGTGGAGTTCTACACGGGGGCCTTTCCGGTCCAGTACGGCGACGCCCTGAGTTCGGTGTTGAGCATCGAGAACCGCCCGGGGACCCGGGAGGGGATCCGGGGCGACTTCACCCTGGGGGCCACCGAGGCGGGGCTGACGCTGGATGGCCCGGCGGGGGAGCGGGCCAACTGGCTCTTCAGCGTGCGCCGCTCCTACCTGCAGTTCCTGTTCGAGGCGCTGGGGCTCCCCATCCGCCCCGACTACTGGGATGGCCAGTTCCGGGTGGAGGTGGAGCCCACCCCCCAGGACCGGATCCTCCTGGTGGGGCTGGGTGCGGTGGATGACTTCGACATCGTCCCCCCGGGGCCCGACGACTCCTTCGAGAACCAGGAGATCGCCCAATCGGTGATCGACAACGACCAGCGGAGCTTCACGGTGGGGGCGAGCTGGCGCCGCCTGATCCCCGGGGGGTTCGTGACGGCCACCGCCAGCCGGTCCGCCAGCGACTACACCTTTGCCGACGTGGGGGCCGACGGGGAGGCGGTGCTCACCAACGAGAGCCTGGAGCAGTCCACCCGCCTGGGGCTCCGGGCGGACCTGTCACCCCGGGATGGGCTTCGCCTGATGCTGGGGACCGACGCGGAGCGGGCCACCCTGGACGCCTCCCTCTTCCAGCGGAGCCTCCCCGGCGGCTCCTTCCAGGGACCCCTGGCGTGGAACGAGGAGGTGGCCACCTGGAAGCTGGCGGCCTTTGCCCAGGCCACGCTGGCTCCCACCCCCCGCCTCTCCCTCACCGCGGGGATCCGGGCCGACGAGGTCTCGGCGCTGGACGACGGGCTGGCCCTCTCCCCCCGTGGCTCGGCCCGGCTGGAGCTGGGGAACGGGGTCTCCGCCCAGGTGGCGGCGGGGGTCTTCCACCAGTCTCCGGCACTCCTCTGGCTCTCGGTGCGGGACGGCGGGGCGGCGGTGAACCGGAGCCTGAGGCAGCAGCGGAACCGGCAGGTGGCGGGCGGGCTCTCCTGGCTTCCGAATCCCGGACTGCGCCTCTCGGTGGAGGGCTTCCTGAAGGAATACGACCGGGTGCCCCTGCTGGCGGGGGATCCCCGGATCACGGTGTCGAACCTGGGAGGCGACTACGGCTTCGTGGGGGCGGAGCCGCTCCGGGACGACGGTACCGGACGGGCCCGGGGGTTGGAGCTCTTCGCCCAGCAGAAGCTCCTGGAGCGGGTGTACCTCCTGGGGGCGTATACCCTGTCGTGGAGCGAGTTTGCCGGCGCCGACGGGGTGCTCCGCCCCTCCGCCTGGGACCGTCGCCACGCCCTGGACCTCACCGCCGGCTACCGCCTGGGCGACGCCTGGGAGCTGGGCACCCGGGTCCGGGTCCTGTCGGGGCTGGCCACCACCCCCGTGGACCTGGAGACCTCCGCGGAGGCCTATGCAATCACCGGACGGGGGGTCTTCGACTGGGACCGCCTGGGCTCCCAGCGGACCCCCACCTACGTGGGATGGGATGTCCGGGCGGAGCGGCGGATCTCCTTCGACCGGTGGAATGCGGTGGTCTTCCTGGACCTCCAGAACGTGATCAATCGGGCCAATGTGGTGGGATACGCGTACACGGAGGATCCGGCCTTACCCGACCGGGTGCGCCCCATCGATGGGGCAGGGCTGCTTCCCACCTTCGGGTTCAGCATCGAGTTCTGAGGGGGGGCGGGTGCCCGGGCTTGACCCGGCGCCCGCTGCACCCCAGACTGGTCAGGAATCAGAGACTGGATTCTGATACCTTGATCCGCTGACCCGTCGCCCGGAGCCTCTGCCCATGTCACCACCCAGGCCTTCCGAGATCCCAGACTCCACGGACAGCACGGTCCGCCCCCCGCAGCAGGCCCGGAGTCGTCGCACCCTGGAGCGGCTGGAGAAGGCAGCACTGGAGCTGGTGGCCCGGGACGGCCCCGACTCGGTGACGGTGGCGCAGGTGGTGGCCCGGGCCCGGTCGTCGGTGGGGTCCTTCTACGCCCGCTTCCAGGGGAAGGACGAGCTGTTCCTGCACCTGGCGGAGGGATTGCGACGGCAGGCGCTTGAGCGTTGGGGGGCGCTGGACGTGGCCTCCGCCCCGGACCCCGTGGCCGCCACGGTGGGCTTCCTGGTGGAGGACGAGGTGCAGGGGGCCGGGCGCCGGCGGGGGCTCCTGGCCCAGGGGGATTCCGGGGCCGAGGGGGGTGAGTTCACCCGGGAGGTGGCGGCGGAGCTGCACCGGGGGCTGGCGGGGGATGGTGGACAGGCGCCCTCCCTGGACACGGTGACGCTGGCCGTACGGACGGTGCGGGCCGCGCTGGCCGCGCTGGTGGCGGTGTCCCCAGCAGGAAGGTCCCCAGCCACGGCGGCCGACGGCGGGGAGCCGGTGGATCCGGCGGCGCTGGGTCCGGTGCTGGAGGCAGTGGTGCGGGTGGTGCTGGCGGGGGGCGGGGGCGCGGCGGGGGTGGAGGCGGCGGAGCGGGTGGGGGAGGCCGCCCCGGCGACCCCGGGGCCCGCCGCCGGGGATGTCCCGGTGCCGGACATGGCGCCCGCGCCGGTGCCGGACGAGTTCAGGGAGCCGGTGGTCGAGGGTGAAGTGGAGGAAGTGGAGGAAGGAGACGAGCTGGAGGAGGCTGGGTTGGATCTCCCCGAGGCCCCGCTGGAAGACGAGTCCCACCCCGTGGACCCCTTCGACGTCTGGGGGTGAGGGGGTGGCGGACGTACCCCGCCACAGTACCTCCAGGCACCGGGTGATCATCGGTCGCTGAGAGGGAAGTTTCGGTGGACCGGATGTAGCGTAGAATGTGGACCAGATGTAGAGTAGGCAGCCAATGACCCCCCCTCCCCCCCCCTCCCCCATCCTCCTGGATCTGGACGGCACCCTCATCGCCACCCGCCAGGTCTACGTCGAGGCGTTCGCCCGGGCGCTCCACCCCCACGTGGGGCGCCACATGAGCGAGCCGGAGATCATGGCGCTGCATCCGAAGTCTGAGATCCGCTTCCTCCGGAGCCAGGTGGGAGACCATCGCCTTCCGGAGGTGCTGGACCACTTCTACCGGGAGTATGACGCCCTGCATCCGGAGCTCTTCCGGGGCTTCTACCGGGGGGCGCTGGAGGCGGTGGCCGAGCTTCGCCGCCGGGGGGTGCCCCTGGGGCTGGTCACCGGAAAGAGCCGCCGGGCGTGGGACATCACGCTCCGGCACCTGGATCCGGGGCCCTTCGACGTGCTGGTCTTCGACGACGATGTGGTGGAGGGGAAGCCCGATCCGGAGGGGCTCCAGTGGGCGGTGGCGCTCCTGAAGGAGCAGGGGCGGGTGCCCCCGGGGGCGGTGCCCGTCTATGTGGGGGACAGCGTCACGGACCTGGATGCGGCGGTGGAGGCCCGGTTGCGCCCCGCAGGCACGCTCTGGTCGAAGAAGGAGGAGGAGCGGGACGACTTCGCCGCAGCGGTGGCGGAGCGGGGCGGGGTGCTGCTCCGGACCCCGGAGGAGCTGCTGACGCTGGTGTGAGGGGGCGACTCCCCGGCACCCACCCCCCGTCGAAACGCTCGCCGCCCCGGGGGTCCACAAAGACGGGGATTCCCGTCGTCCAGCAGGCGGATGGTCCAGCCC
Source organism: uncultured Gemmatimonadaceae bacterium (assembly GCA_964420725.1). Lineage (GTDB taxonomy): Bacteria > Gemmatimonadota > Gemmatimonadetes > Longimicrobiales > Gaopeijiaceae > CAYQVI01. The sequence continues at coordinate 4,367 of CAYQVI010000065.1, forward strand.
CTCCCGCCTCAGGTCTTGAACAACAGGGTATCGTCCGTCACCTCCCAGGCCTCCCCCCTCCTCTCCAACGTGAGCCTCCGGGCGCCGCCGCGGACACTGGGCCCACCAGCGCCGTCGATGGAATGTCCCACGAAGATCTGGACGGTGGTGATGCCCGTCTCCGCCTCCACGGTGTTGATGCGGACGATCGATTCGGCCCCGTCCACCCGGCAGCGACGTGATTCGGCTTCGCAGCGGGTGCCGGTGCCCGACCGCTTCTCCACCAGCCCCACCGCCCCGAGCGTCCGGGCCTGCTCCGTCAGCCTGGAGGCATCCAGGCCATCGGCCGTCCAGACGAGGAAGGACCGGCCTTGCAGGTGCTCATCCCGAACGTGCTCCACGATCGCTGCAAACAGGGCGGCGTCCAGCGGGACGGGCTGCGGTACGCCGGCGGCTCCCGTTCGCCCGGACTCGACGGGCAGGCCGGAGGCAGCGACGGGGAGGGTGGGGGCAACGTCGCCAGGCCCCGGCACCGCCGAGCGGCCCCCGGACACCTCCGGGGTGGCCGCCCCCATCGCCCCCATCGTGAGGAACACCCCTGTCAGGAAAGCCCAGGTTGCGGTTGTGGACACCATGTTGACCCCCCTCTCCGCTGAGACACGCCAACCGGGCCGCCGGGCCGCCGGCTCCCGCGCCGGGAGGCCCCCCCTTCACACCGTCCAGTCCGAATCCGATGGTGGCGTCTAGCCCCCTCCCTCCGCCACCCCACACCGCAACCAGTTCATCACCGGACCCCTCCGGAACGGCCCGGTCTCGCTGGTGAGCACCACCTCTCCCCCGCTTCCGATGGCCACCGCCTCCCCCTGGGGCTCCTGCAGCGGCTGCAGGTTCAGCTCCTCCCCGATGGGCTCCAGCACCCCCTCCCCATCCGGGGTGAAGAACTGGAGGGAGGCGTACCGGCGGATCACCACGATGCTCCCGTCGTCGGCGGCGGCGGCCCCGGTGACCCGGTCCCGCAAGCCAGGCACATCCGGCGAGAGCACCTGCACCTCCTCCAGCGTCACCGCCTCCCCCGGGCGGAGCGGCACGGGGTACCGGTACACGGTCACCGGGTGGTTCCGCCCCTTGGTCACCAGGAAGATCCGCTCCCCCGGGAGGATGTACATGGCCTCGATGTCCCGGGGCCCGTCCGGAAGCACGATGGGGAAGCGCTCCCCCGGCACACGGAGGTCGTCTCCCGGCTCCACCTCCACCACCCTCACCAGCTCGATGTTGCTCCGATTCTCGTTGTTGTCCCCGGTGTCGGCGATCCAGATGCAGCTTCCCGCCTGACAGGGGACGATCTCCATGTCCTCCCAGTCCCGCCCCGCCACCCCTTCCACCCAGAGGCTCCCGTCGTGCATCCCCTGCCTGGTCAGGGCGTGGAGGATGGGGTCCCAGCCGGAGTCGTTGTGGCTCCAGAGCATCCCGGGGAAGAGCCTGCTGTAGTCGACGCCGCTGGTCTCCCGGAGCTGCATGGGGAGTTCCACGGTTTCAGCGGCCAGGACACAGGGGGCACCGGCGGCCAGGGGCCCGGAGCCGGTCCCCACACCGCAGGCCATGGGGATGAGCAGGAGGGGGGTCAGCAGTCCGTACCCGGCCCACCCTCCGCTGGAGAGGAGCGTCATTCCAGGGCGCCGCCCGTCTCCTCCACCATACGGTTGAGGATCTGCTGGAACATCTCCACCGGGATGGCCCCCTGCACCGGGAGCCCCTGCACGAAGAAGGTGGGGGTGCCCCGCACGCCCAGACGGGCCGCCATGCTGTTGGCGGCCTCCAGCCGGGCATGCCGCCGCTCATCCAGCAGGCAGCCGGCAAAGCGATCCCCCTCCAGCCCCATCTCGTCGGCAAAGCTCCGGAACAGCTCGAAGGGCTGGTTGGTGCTCCGCCACTCCCCCTGGGTGTCGTAGAGCTTCCGGGCCATGGGCTCGAACTCTCCCTGCGCCCCGGCGCAGTCCCCGGCCAGGGCGGCCTCCGAGCCGTTGGCGAACATGCCGATGGCGAAGGGGACCTTCTTCCAGCGGACCTTTCCGGTGTCGATGAACTCCTCCTTCAGCACCGGGAAGGTGGACTCATGGAAGCGGCGGCAGTACCCGCACCCGAAGTCGCTGAACTCCACCACCGACACCCGGGCGGTGGGGCTCCCCTGGTCGTATCCCAGGGCGGTGACGTTCACCGGCTCCTGGGGGGACTGCCCCGGGGGGAGGGCGAAGGGGCTCACCGCCTCGTTCACCGCCCGCGCCACATCCTCGGTGGGAGGCTGGATCCAGGGGGCGTCGGCGCAGGCAGCAAGCCCGGCCACCAGCGCCAGCGCCAGGAAGGGCGCCCTGCTCAGCCCACTCACAGCGTGAAGCTCTTGAACAGCCGCTTCTCGCCCTCGGTGCTCTCGTCCAGCACCGCTTCCACCTCCACGTACCGCTCCAGCCCGCTCCCGGCCAGCTTCTTCCGCAGCAACTGGTCCAACTGGTAGACCCCTGCCGAGTTGTTGATCTGGATGGTGATGCACACCGACTTCTCCCGTCCACGGCCCAGCCGGACGGCGTCCACCGCCGCAGCTGAGACCGAGTGAATGCTCACGGAGCCCGCTTCGAAGGGGATGCGGGACCGACCCTTGGCCATGTCCAGCGCGTCCGCCACCCGCACCACGCCGGCCTCCACCGTCAGGGGGACACCCCCGGCCCGGTGGGCGATGATGGCGTGGAGGACCTCCGCCCGGAGGATGGTGGCCGTCCTCGGATCATACAATGCGCCGAGGTACTCCTGGAGTTTCCGCTCGGCGATGAAGAGGGAGAAGCTCTCGTGGTCTTCCCGATGGATGGACATTCCGGTGTCGTGGAGGAGGGAGGCCAGCGCCACCACCACCTCGGCATCGTCCGGCTCCAGTTGGTAGTCGGTGACCACTCCGGGCTTCACCCCCGCCTCCATGAGCAGGCGCAGCAGCCGCACGGCGATGTTCATGACGATCTTCACGTGGACGGGGCCGTGGTCCGTCATCCCCAGTCGCTCGATGGCGGTGACGTTGGCGGCCAGGATGGTGCCGTAGAAGTCGTCGTCCTGGTTCACCAGGGCCATGAGTTGCTGGAGCCTGGGGTTGTGCCGGTCCGGAACGGCCATCTTCACCCGCTGGGCGAAGCGGTCCTCGATGCTCCGCCCCAGGAGGGAGTCGTCGTGGTGGGTCTCCCGGGTGGAGGGTGTGACATCCCCGGCGGGATCGTTCACCCCGGTGTCCTCGATATCGGCCTCCGGGTCGTGAACCGGCACCTCGGCCAGGCGCCCTGCCCGCACCTCCAGTTCGGTCTCCGTCTCGGCCTTCGACTGGCTCACGACTCCTCCTTCCGTTCGAATTCGTAGCGGACACCCCGCCCCGGGTCCGCATCCACGGCCCCGGCCCACTTCCCCGGGGCCCGGGGAGCCCCCTCCCGCACCACCACCGTGGAGCTCACCCGGTCATGGATGGCTTGCCGGTTGGGGTCCCAGAAGATCTGCGCGAAGCCCAGGAGCCCGGTGGCGAAGCCGGCGGCGTAGCCACCGGCCCGCTCGAAGGCGTCCCACCATCCGAGGGGCTTCCCGTCCAGCCGGAGCACCCGGACCCCCAGCAGCTTCTTCCCTGGGGTCTGCCCTCCCCACCACGCGGTGAAGACGGTCAGGTAGATGGTTCCGAACCCGAAGGCCAGCCCCAGGTCCTCGAAGATCCCGGTGAGGAAGGGGAGGAAGAACCCCTCCTCGGTTTCCCGCTCGGCCTCCAGTTCGTCCCGGAGGCTACCCACCCGGGTACTCAACTGTTCGTTCCGCTCCTCCAGACGGTCCCCCCTCTCCTGCAGGGCGGTCAGGGAGTCGGAGCCCGAGAGGGCCAGGACCTGGAGGCGGAGCGCCTGCCACTCCCCCCGGTTCCCCTCCAGGGTGTCGCCGGAGGCCAGGAGCGCCGCCCAGCGGGCCGCCACCTCGGAGGGGACGGTGGAGGTGGGGAGGCTCGCCGCGGTGTCGGCCCCTGGATCCACGGTTTCGGCGGAGTCCATGCCGGGGGTCGTCTCCCCTCCCGCAGTGGTCCCGGAGCCTTCCCCGGCCGCCCCCCCGGTCCCCTCCGGCCCCAGCGCCGCCGCAATCACCTGGTCCCGCCAGTCCGCCTGCGGCACCACGTCCCCCAGGATCCCCCGGAGGTCCTGGTCCGTGAGCCCCAGCGCCCGCCCACGGGTCACCAGCCCCTGTGCGGGGCCGAGCGCCTCCTGGGCCGTGGTGCTCTGGGTGAGGAGGATCACATCCCCCACGCCCTGGGCCAGGAGCATGGCGTTGCCGGGCTCCGATGCCGTTCCGGAGCCCTCCACCCCATCCCCCGAACGGACCACCTGGATCCCGTCGCCCCGGAAGAGGGCCACCACCGCCAGCATGGCGAACACCGCCACCACCAGGACCAGCACCCCCAGGCACCCCATGAGCATCCGGCCGCCCCTTGTGCTGCTGGTGCGTTCCCGCCGAGCCAGGAGGAAGAGGAAGATGGCCCCTGTGACGGCCAGCGCCGTCCCCCCCAACTGGGAGAGGACGGCGATGAGGAGCAGATCCACCAGGATCGCCGCCAGCCGCCGGGAAGGCGCCGCCAGGGGGAGTCCCAGGAGATCGCGGGACACCTGGAAGGCGTCCGGCGTGACGATGCTCCGCGGATCCGGCAGGGGCGCCTGGGCCACGGGAGGGGGCGGTCAGTCCCGCCGGAGCCAGCGGGTCAGGATCAGCCCCGCCGCCAGGGCGATGAGCCCGGAGCCCACCAGCACCCGGGTGTTCTCCCGGGAGAGGGTCCTGGCCACGGCGGAGTCGGTCTCCTCCTCGTCCCCTTCCTCCGGGTTCCGGGGTGCCCCGGCCTTCGCCCTGGAGGGGGTCTTCCGCTTCCGGGGAGGGGCCTGGTCCTCCAACTCCGACAGCTCCTCCTCGAAGCCGCAGTTGGGGCACGACAGGAAGCCCCGGTCCCGGGCGGTGCGGTTGGGGTACACCAACTCGGTGTCGCAGCGGGGACACTGGATCTCCGCCGCCAGGGGGTTCACCTGGGTGTAGAGGGCACCCTTGGAAATCCCCATCTCCTCGGCGATCTGGTTCACGCCCAGGTCGCTGTGCCAGTAGAGCCGGTTCGCTTCGTCGGTGCGCTGCGGCTCGCCCCGGGGGTCGTCTTCCATGATTATCTTTCCCTCCTGCATCCGTTCCGGACCTGTCGGATCCACCCTGTGGAAGGTAGGGTGGCCCGGAGGTGCTGAACAGGATAGTACCATTGTCAGACCAGAGGTTCCACCATCACCAGCGGTGTGCCGGTCCCCTCCTCCGTCCACTGGCGGGCATGGGTGCCGGGCACGGGGAGAGAATGCCTTGAAGATCTACACACGCACGGGCGACGCCGGCGAGACGGCCCTCTTCGGCGGCGGTCGGGTGAAGAAGGCCCACCCACGGGTGAACGCCTACGGCACCGTGGACGAGCTGAACTCCGTGCTGGGGGTGGCGCTGACCAGTATGGCCCCGGGACCCATGAAGGAGCGGTTGTCGGTGATGCAGCACGACCTCTTCGTGCTGGGGGCTGTGCTGGCCACCCCCCCGCCGGCGCCGGGACGGAAGCGCCCCGGTACCCCGGATCTTCCCATGCACCGGGTGGCGGTCATGGAGGAGTGGATCGACGAGGCGGACCGGGAGATGCCCCCCCTCACCACCTTCATCCTCCCCGGGGGGACACCGGGGGCAGCGGCGCTCCACCTGGCCCGGACGGTGTGCCGCAGGGCGGAGCGGGAAGTGGTGGCGCTGGGGCATGACGAGCCGGTGGAGAGCGAGGTGATCATCTACCTCAACCGCTTGTCGGACCTTCTCTTCACCCTGGCCCGCCTGGAGAACCATCGGGCCGGTGTGGCGGATGTGGCGTGGCAGAAGGAAGAGGTCCTGGAGGAGGAGTGACCGGCGACTCCGGGCCCCTCCCCCAGCGCCACCAGGCCATGGCGGAACGGGTTCTCCGGGAGGCCCGGAACAGGGGGATCCAGGACCAGGGGGAGGGTGTGCTGGGGCGAGGGCTGGAGCTGGCCATGGTTCCCCGGCTGACCCGCCTCCAGGACGACCACCACCCCGCCTTCCTCCACCCCGGGCGCACGGTGATCATCCTCCTGCAGGACACCCCGGAGCGGGACCCCACGCTCCTGGCTGCCGCCGCCCTGGTGGAGTCGGATCAGGGGGCGCTGAGGGTGGAGGGGGCCGCCTGACCAGCCCCTCCTGGAGGCTCTACTGGAGCTCCCCATGGAGCTGGCCCGGATGGCGCTGGCGGAACGGCTGGACCACCTCCGGCACCTGCACCTGGAGGAGGACCTCCTTCGACGCCGCAGGATGCACCGGGAGGCGGAGGAGGTCTACGCTCCCCTGGCCCACCGGGTGGATCCGGTCCTGGCCCGACGCTACGACTGGTGGTGCCGGATGTTTGCCCGGAGGCACCTCCCCGGGGGGTGAGGCATCATGCCGGCTCCTCCGGGGCCCCCCCTCCCGCACCGGGGGGAGGGGGTGGGAAGCCGCTCCGGAGAGGTGCTGCCGGGGGTGTTCGAGGAACGGCTTCCACAGGACTTGCGGCCCCCTGCGGCCTCGGTCATAATCAGGCGGCCGCGGAACAGGTCTGCGGCACCCCGTGTTTCGGAGAGCCCCATGGCGTACATCATCACCGAACCGTGCATCGGCACCAAGGACGCCAGCTGCGTCGAGGTCTGCCCGGTGGACTGCATCTATGAGGGAGAGGATCAGTTCTACATCCATCCCGACGAGTGCATCGACTGCGGGGCATGTGAACCGGAGTGTCCGGTGCAGGCCATCTTCCCCGACACCGACGTACCCCCCGAGTGGACCAGCTACATCGAGAAGAACCGGGTCCACTTCGACTGAGGGATCCCCCGGCCCCCCGGGTCGGGTTGCGGGATGCGAGGGTGGCAGCAGAGTGCAACTGAAGAGGCGGCGGAGGTCTCCTGACCCCCGCCGCCTTTCTGCTGTCATGCCCGATGGGTGGGGTGGGGGGTCAGATCCCCCGCTCCCGCAGGCGGTCCAGGAAGAGGATGTCCCTGCTGTCGTCCTCCACCTGGGCAGTGGCCTGCACCGGGCCCGACCGGGTGACCTGACGCTGCTGCGAGCGGGCCAGCAGTACGCCGGCCACCACTGCTGCTGCACCCAGCAGGCCGAAGGTGAGGGTCCTCATGGTGGTCTCCGGAGAAGCGCTGAACGGGGTGTACGGTGGAGTCGTGTCAGCACGAATCGTGCCCTGTTTGCGCCCCCCTCCATCTCCCCGTGGGACCTTGCGTGCGGGGGGATCGACCGGCTTCCTTCCGGATCCGGACCGCAGATCCCACTCCACAGATGTCCCGGGAAACCCGCAGGGTGCCGGAAAACCGAGATACGGCAGAGCAACGGGTACGACGATGACGCAACGACTGCTGGAGGATGCGGCGCAGGGGGATGCCGTGGCGCTGGCCCGGGCCCTGGTCCGGGTCCCCTCTGTGAACCCCTCCCTGGAGGAGGGGGGGACGGGGGAGGCGGAGGTGGCGGAGCTCTGCGCCGGATGGCTGGAGGAGTGGGGATTCCGGGTGGAGCGCTCCTTCGCCGCCCCGGGGAGGGCCAATGTGGTGGCCCGGATGGGGAAAGGGCCCCGGCGCATCCTCCTGAACGGACACCTGGACACGGTGGGGGTGGGGGGGATGACCCTTCCTCCCTTTGCGGGAGAGGTGGTGGATGGGCGCCTCCTGGGGCGGGGCTCCTGCGACATGAAGGGGGGGATCGCCTCCATCCTGTCGGCGGCGGCAGCGCTGGCCCGGGAGGGGTGGGAGGAGGGGGAGCTTGTGGTGGCGCTGGTTGCGGATGAGGAGCACGCCAGCATTGGGGCCCAGGCGCTGGTGGAGGCCGGGCTCACGGCGGACCTCTGCGTGGTCTGCGAGCCCACGAGCCTGGCGGTGGCCCCGGCCCACAAGGGGTTTGCCTGGACCGAGGTGGTGGTGCACGGGCGGGCGGCGCATGGCTCCCGGCCGGAGCGGGGGATCGACGCCATCCGCCACATGGGACAGCTCCTGGTGGCGCTGTCGGAGATCGAGGCCCGGCTGGAGGCCGCTCCGCCGCATCCCCTCCTGGGACGGGGGTCCATCCATGCCGGGACGGTGGTGGGGGGGCGGGCGCCCTCGGTGTACCCCGACCTCTGCACCCTGGTGCTGGAGCGGAGGCTCCTCCCCGGGGAGGCGGTGGCGCAGGGGGAGGTGGAGATCCGGGAACTGGTGGAGCGCCTCGAGGCCCGCATCCCCGACTTCCGGGCCACGGTCACCGGGGGGCTGACCCGTCCTGGGACCGAGGTGGCGGAGGACCATCCGCTGGTGGCAAGTTTGCTGCAGGCCATGGTCGGACAGGGACTTACGCCCCTGGTCGCCCCCATGTCCGCCTGGGTGGATGCGGCGGTCTTCAACGAGGCCGGCATCCCCTCCGTGTGCTTTGGCCCCGGCTCCATCGAGCAGGCACATGCGGCCGACGAGTGGTGTCCCATCGAAGAAATCGAGGTCGCCGCGCGTGTTCTGGAGGACTGGGTGCGGGGAGTCATGCCAGGCACCTGAGGGACTGGGAGACATGGAGGAGGGAAGGATGTCGGAGAGCCGGGAACAGGGACCATCCATGAAGCCCCTCCGGGAGAAGGCGGAGCAGGCCCTCATCGAGGCCTACGCCACGGACCACCTGGAGGACCATGAGCTGGAGCGTCGGCTGGACGAGGTGAATCGCGCCCAGTCCATGGAAGAGCTCCGAGCCCTCCTCGCCGACCTTCCCCAGAGCTCCACCTCCCTGGCGGTCCCTGGGTCCCGGACCCCGGCGTCCCCCTCCGGAGGAGAGCTGGCCGCCCCGGTCGAGCGGAGCTGGTCGTTGGCCCCCGACCACCACATCCGCCCCCGACAGTTCCTTCTGGGCTTCTGGGGAGGCGCGGTTCGGAAGGGGGCCTGGACCCCGGCCCGGCAGGTCCTGGGGCTGGCGGTCATGGGGGGGATCGAGCTGGACTTCCGGGAGGCCTGCTTCCCGCCGGGGGTGACCACCGTCACCGTGCTGGCGGTGATGGGTGGGGTGGAGATCATGGTCCCGGAGGGGGTCCGGGTGGAGTCCGGAGGGGTGGGCATCATGGGGGGCTTCGAAGGGGTGGACCAGTTCGGGGACGACCCCGACGGTCCGGTCCTCCGCATCGACGGCCTGGCCATCTGGGGTGGGGTGGAGGTGAAGGTGGTCCGGGGCCCCCGAAAGGAGAAATGGGGCAGGAAGAAGCAGAAGCGCCTCCCCCCCAGGGAGGACGACTGATGGACCGCCCCATCGGACTGATGTCGGTCTCCATGGATCTGGGGGCCGGGCGCCGGGGGGTGGATATGGGCCCCTCCGCCATCCGGATCGCCGGGGTGAAGACCCACCTGGAGGGCATGGGGTGCACGGTCCGGGAGTTCGGGACCATCCATGCCCCGGAGCCGGAGGAGCTGGAGGCGGTGGATGAGCAGGCCCGCTACCTCCGGGAGATCACGGCGGTGGGAGTGCAGGCCCGGGACCGGGTCCGGGAGGTGCTGGCCGCCGGCTGCCTCCCCCTGATCCTGGGGGGGGACCACTCCATCTCCATCGGGACCGTGGCGGGGGTGGCGGACCACCACCGGAGGGCGGGGCGCTCGGTGGGCCTCCTCTGGGTGGACGCCCACACCGACATGCACCTCCCCCCCAGCTCCCCCAGCGGCAACGTCCACGGCATGTCGCTGGCCATCCTCACCGGCTACGGGATGCCGGAGCCCCACCCCCCGGTGGCGCAACTGGCGGAGGTGACCCCCGCCGTGCACCCGGAGGCGGCGGTGGTGCTGGGGGCCCGTTCGGTGGACGCGGGGGAGCGGGACCGGGTCCGGGGGCGGAGCGGGGTGGGGGCCCAGGCGTCCCTCGGGAAGCTCCGCACCATCCCCATGTCCGAGGTGGACGAGCGGGGGGTGGCCGCCTGCGTGGATGACGCCCTGGCGCTGGTCTCCGGGGGCGCCCTCCCCAGTGGGGCCCTCCCCTGCGGGGGGTTCCACCTCTCCTTCGATCTGGACTCCCTGGACCCCATGGTGGCCCCGGGGGTGGGGACGCCGGTTCCCGGTGGCTTCACCTACCGGGAGGCCCACCTGATCTGCGAGAAGGTGGCCCGCACCGGCGCCCTGGTCTCGCTGGAGTTCGTGGAGCTGAATCCGGTGCTGGATGTGGAGGGGAGAACGGCCCGGCTGGCGGTGGAACTCATCGCCAGCGCCCTGGGGAAGACCATCCTCTGAGGGCAGGTCGACTGCGGCGGGGCGGCGTGCTGCGGGGTGGGAATGGCAGACGGGGTGGCCCTCCTGGGAGGGCCACCCCGTTTCCCATGGGTGGAAGGGAACGACTGCCGCCCCCCACCCGGATCGGACGTTCAGGCCGTCAGACCGACTCCCGGTCCCGCACCGGGCAGTGATCGTCGAAGGCCGACGTAAGGGCCGCCGCCAGGTGCTGCGGGTGGCGTCCCTCGATCTCATGTCGCTCCATCATGTAGACCAGCTCCCCATCCTTGAAGATGGCCACGGAGGGGGAGGAGGGGGGGTAGCCGGTGAAGTACTGACGAGCCCGGTCGGTGGCGTCCAGATCCTGTCCGGCGAAGACCGTGGTCAGCACCTCGGGCACCCGTTCATTGTCCAGCGACATGGCCAGCGCGGGCCGCAGGGAACCGGCGGCGCAGCCGCAGATGGAGTTCACCGCCACCATCACGGTGCGCTTCTCCGAACCGAGCACGCTGTCCACGTCCTCGGGGGTCTTCAGCTCCTGGAAGCCCACCCGCACCAGGTCCTGGCGCATGGGGGCCACCATCATCTCGGGGTACGGCATGGATCCTTGCCTCCGGTAGCGAGATCGGTAGGTCATGGGGTTGGGAATGATACTGATTCCGACGGATCACGGCTATACCCCGAAGGGGTTCCCACAGTTGCCCGAACGGACGTTCGACCCCCAACTTCCACTGTGTTCGACTCCCTCCCGCCCCCACCTGGAGAGTCCCCGGTGACTCTGGTGCCGGTGCCCAAGATGGTCCACCTCCGGGTGAACGGCGATCGCCGGAGCGTGGGGGTGCCCCCCCACTGGACACTTCTGGAGACGCTCCGCTACGGGCTGGGACTCACCGGCTCGAAGCAGGGGTGCGACAAGGGGGACTGCGGTGCCTGCACGGTGATCCTGGACGGCCAGGCGGTGCTGGCGTGCCTCACCGCCGTGTGGGAGGCGGAGGGGGCGGACATCATCACGGTGGAGGGGTTGGCCCTGGGACCCCACCTGCACCCCCTGCAGGACGAGTTCGATCGGAAGGGGGCGGCGCAGTGCGGCTTCTGCACCCCGGGGATCCTCTGCTCCGCGGCGGCCCTCCTCGAGCAGAACCCGGACGTCTCCCTGCGGCAGATCCGGGAGGCTCTCTCCGGCAACCTGTGCCGCTGCACCGGATACACCAAGATCTTCGATGCCGTGCTGGCGGCAGGGGAGCGGGTGCGGCAGGAGCGGCTCGGGGCCAGGGCGGGTGCGGGGGCGGGTGGAGCCGGCGGGGCTTCCACCGGGGCTCCGGCGGATGCCCCGGAGGAGGGGTAGGCCATGTCTGCGGATATCCACAAGAAATTGTCCGACCATGACTTACGTGTTATCGGACACCCCCAGCGGAAGGTGGACGGACGGGCCAAGTCCACGGGCGCCGCCCGCTACACCGACGACCTGTCCCTCCCGGGAATGCTCCACGGGAAGATCCTCCGGAGCCCCCACCCCCACGCCCGGATCCTCTCCATCGACGCGTCGGAGGCGCTGGCGCTGGAGGGGGTGTACGGGGTGGTGACCGGGGCCGACATGCCGGTGACCTTCGGGATCATCCCCTGGACCCCGGACGAGTACCCCCTGGCGCTGGACCGTGTGCGGCACATCGGCGACGGGGTGGCGGCGGTGGCGGCGCTGGACGAGGACACGGCCAACCGGGCGCTGGAGTTGATCCGGGTGGAGTACGAGGCGCTTCCCGCCTTCCTCGACCCCCATGCGGCGCTGGCGGCGGAGGGGGTCCCGGAGGTCCCCTTCATCCACGACGCGAAGAAGCCCGGGTGGAACGGGAACATCACCAAGAAG
>CAYQVI010000066.1:0-16454 GCA_964420725.1 uncultured Gemmatimonadaceae bacterium
CCGGGTGGAGCTCTTCCGGAAGATCATGGCCAGCGCCTTCCCCTCCAGGGGGCGCACCGGCGGAGCGGTGCCCTTCAGCTCCACAGCCAACTGGAGGAGGTGTCGGATCTCCTCTGGACTGAAGTCTTCCAGGGAGAGGAAATCCCGCTTCGATGAAGCCGTCATGGACATCCCGCAGGCGGCGGATGGGAGAAAAGGGGGGCAGGACCCGGAGGGCGGGAAAACTACACCCCCGCAATGCCTGGGGGTAGTTCGACCCTCCCGGGGGTACTCCGCGCCCCGGGCACCGGTGCCGGGGCGCGGCCCGTCAGAGGATGTAGCGTCGGAGGTCCTCGTCCTCGACGATGGCGGCCAGTCGGGTGAGGACAAACTCCCGATCCACCGAGACCTCCCGGGACGTCCCGTCCGGAAGCTCGAAGAGCACATCCTCCAGGAGGGTGGTGAGGACCGTCTGGAGACGGCGGGCTCCGATGTTCTCCATGCGGTCGTTGAGCTGCGCCGCGATCCGGGCGATCTCCTCCACCCCCTCGACGGAGAAGGTGAGGGTGGCTCCCTCTGTGGCCAGGAGGGCGGTGTACTGGGTCACCAGGGCGTTCCGGGGCTCCTGCAGGATCCGTACGAAGTCCTTCTCTCCCAGGGAATGGAGTTCCACCCGGATGGGGAAGCGCCCCTGGAGCTCCGGGATCAGGTCGCTGGGCTTCGAGACGTGGAAGGCCCCGGCGGCGATGAAGAGGATGTGGTCGGTGCGGACGAAGCCGTACCGGGTCTGGACATTGGATCCCTCCACAACCGGGAGGAGGTCGCGCTGCACCCCTTCACGGCTCACGTCGGGGCCCTGGGTGGCCCGCTCTCCGGCGATCTTGTCGATCTCGTCCAGGAAGACGATCCCCATGTCCTCCGTGCGCTCCATGGCCTCGTTCACCACCTCGTCCATGTCCACGAGGCGGTCCAGCTCCTCCTGCAGGAGGATCCGACGGGCCTCCGCCACCGAGACGGTGCGGCGCTTCTTCTTCTTCGGGAGCATGTCCTGCAGCATCTCGGTGAAGTTGAAGTCCATCCCTTCCATCCCCCCCATGGGGACCATCATCCCTTCCAGGTTGGGGGACTGCTGGACCTCGATCTCTACCGTGCGATCTTCCAGCTTCCCGTCCCGGAGGAGCCCACGAAGCTTCTCCCGGGTGCGCTGCCGCCGGCTCCGGATGTCACCGGTATCGTCATCGTCCTCCTCCTCCCCCCGGGGGGAGATGGGGCGTGCCTCGCCCGAGCCGGGTCCCACCACGAAGATCCTCGGTCCAGTGGGTCCGGTTCCCGCCTCCGGTCCCCCATGGCCCGGGCGTCCCTCGCCGAAACCGGGCTCCCGTCCGCCCCCCTCGCCGGGGGCGTCGGACACCGGGGGGAGGAGGAGGTCCAGGAGGCGATCCTCCACCCGGGCCTCGGCCACATCCTGGACCTCGTCCTCCCGCTCCGCCCGCACCATGTTCACGGCGGTGTCCACCAGGTCCCGGATCATGGACTCCACGTCCCGGCCCACGTAGCCCACCTCGGTGAACTTGGACGCCTCCACCTTGACGAAGGGCGCCCCCGCCAGGCGGGCCAGTCGCCGGGCGATCTCGGTCTTCCCCACTCCGGTGGGGCCGATGAGGATCAGGTTGTTGGGCTGGATCTCGTCCCGGAGATCCTCGTCCACCCTCTGTCGACGCCACCGGTTCCGCAGGGCGATGGCCACGGCCTTCTTGGCGTCGTTCTGCCCCACGATGTAGCGGTCCAGCTCCCCCACGATCTCCCGGGGGGTCAACTCGTCCAACCAGGCCCCACCCGCCGCCCGGGTCTCCGCCACCTCCGCCGGGGCCTCTCCCCCCCCCGCCTCGGCAGGGGGATCCGTCACCTGTGTGGACACCGGCGCTCCCTCATGGTTCTGCTCGTCCATCCCGTCAATCCAGCTCGAGGATCGAGATATTGCGATTCGTATAGATGCAGATGTCCGCGGCGATCTCCAGCGAAGCCTGTACCATGTCCTTCGCCGACATGTCGGAATGGCTGCGCATGGCCCGGGCGGCGGCCAGGGCGTAGTTGCCGCCGGACCCCACCGCCACGATGTCGTCGTCCGGTTCGATGACGTTGCCGTCCCCGCTCACCATGAACACCCGGTCCCGGTCCGCCACCACCAGGACCGCGTCCAGACGCCGCAGGTACCGGTCCGTTCGCCAGTCCTTGGCCAGTTCCACACACGCCCGGGTCAGGTTCGCCGGATAGCGCTCAAGCTTCTCCTCCAGCTTTTCGAAGAGGGTGAAGGCATCGGCCACGGATCCGGCAAAGCCGGCCAGCACACGGCCATCCTTCAGCTTCCTCACCTTCAGGGCGGTCCCCTTCACCACGGTGTCACCCATGGTCACCTGCCCGTCCCCTCCCAGGGCGACGGTTCCGTTCCGCCGCACGGCAATGATGGTTGTGGCGTGGATGGCAGGTCGCGAAGACACGGAGACTCCGGTGAGGGGTGTGCGGAAGCGATGTGGGGCCGGAACGAGGTCCGGGAGGGAAATCTAGCGAATCCAGGGAGAAGTCCAGTCCCGCACCCGGGCGATGCCCCGGGGAGATGAGAACCCCCTCTGGAGGTGGGGGGTCCCGGACGGTGGATTTCAGGCCCGGGGGTGCGCCTTCCGGTACGCCTGCTTGAGCCGCTCCCGACTGGTGTGGGTGTAGATCCGGGTGGTGGAAAGGGACACATGCCCCAGGAGTTCCTTGACGGCCATCAGGTCCGCCCCGGCGTCCAGGAGGTGGGTGGCGAAGGAATGGCGCAGAGCATGGGGGGAAAGGCCGGAGCCCGGGGCCGCCATCTCAAGGAGCCGTCCCACGATCCGCTGGATGCCCCGTCGGCTCAACCGACGGCCGGAGGGGCCCAGGAGAAGGGCCCGGCGATCATCGGGTCCCGGACTTCCCTGGGCCAGCAGCTCCTGCCGCCGGGGCTCGTAGCGGCGGAGCGCCCGGATGGAGGCCCGGGTCAGGGGGACGATCCGCTCCTTCCGACCCTTCCCCCGGACCTTCACCTGCTCCCCCACCAGGTCCAGCTCTCCCAGGTCCATGCCGTGGAGTTCCGCCAGCCGGAGTCCACTTCCGTAGAGGAGCTCCAGCACGAGGAGGTTCCGGGTTCCCGCCGCGGTGTTCTCCGCCGCCCGGGCCTCCGCAAGGGCGAAGACCCCCTCGATGTCCGCCCGCCCCAGATGCTCCGGGAGGCGACGCTCCTGCCGGGGAGCCCGCACCGCCCCCGCGGGGTTGTGCTCCACCAGCTCCTCCAGATGCATGAACCGGAAGAAGCCCCGGACCGAGGAGAGCCGACGGGCGATGGTCCGGCGGGAGAGGCCCTTCCGGTGGCACCAGGCCAGGAAGCCCCGGACCGAGTCCCGCTCGACTCCGCTCCACTCCCAGCGGGCCTCCCCCAGATGATCCACCAGGAAGGCCTCGAAGTCCTGGAGGTCCCGGCGGTAGGCCGTCACGGTGTTGGGGGAGAGCTGCCGGCCACTCTCCAGGTAGCGCAGGTAGTCCCGGAGTTCCGGAGTCATCCCCCGACCCTCCCGGCGCGCCCCATGGGTCCCACGGTCAGGCGGGCGCCACCGGGGATCCCGACGGCTCCAGCTCCCCGGGGGTGGGCTCCAGCACGGTGGGGACCGGCACGTCCAGCCCCTCCATCCACGCCAGGAAGTCCTCCTGGGCCCGCTCCGCCATCCGCCGCCTCCGCTCCCCCTTGTCCCGGATCCGCTGGTTGATGGGATCCACCAGCCCCCAGTTGGAGTTCATGGGCTGGAACCGCTTGGGAAGGGTGTCACGAAGATAGCGGGCCAGCCCCCCGGTCACCGTGGTGGGAGGGGGGACCGAGGGCTCCTCTCCCCGGAGGATCCGGTCCATGTTCAACGCCGCCACCAGCCCGGATGCGGCGGACTCGGTGTACCCCTCCACCCCGGTGATCTGTCCGGCGAAGATGAGCTCGGGGCGCTGGGGGAGCCCGCCATGGGGGCTCAGGCAGGCGGGGAAGTTCACATAGCTGTTCCGGTGGATGGAGCCCCAGCGGAGGAACTCCGCCTCCTGCAGTCCGGGGATCATCCGGAACACCCGGGCCTGCTCCCCCGTCCGGAGGCGGGTCTGGAACCCCACCAGGTTCCACATCTGCCCCGCCCTGTCCTCGGCCCGGAGCTGCATCACGGCATGGGGACGCCGCCCGGTCCGGGGATCCACCAGCC
Organism: uncultured Gemmatimonadaceae bacterium; assembly: GCA_964420725.1. Classification (GTDB taxonomy): domain Bacteria; phylum Gemmatimonadota; class Gemmatimonadetes; order Longimicrobiales; family Gaopeijiaceae; genus CAYQVI01. The sequence goes on from CAYQVI010000066.1 coordinate 4,233, forward strand.
CGATGGGCTTCATGGGGCCGAAGCGAAGCGTGTCGTCCCCCCGGGAGGCCATGACCTCGATGGGGAGGCACCCCTCGAAGTAGGGGACATTCTCCCAGTCATGCCCGGGATAGATGTCCCCCGCCTTCAGGGCGTGGATGAAGGCGGTGTACTCCTCCTCCGTGAAGGGGCAGTTCAGGTAGTCCCCGTCCTCGTCGAAGCGCCCGGCCCTGAAGACCACCTCCTGGTCCAGGGAATCCACATGGACGATGGGGGCAATGGCATCGAAGAAGGCCAGGGAGTCGGTCCCCAGTTGCTCCTGGATGGCCTCGGAGAGGGCATCCGAGGTCAGGGGCCCGGTGGCAATGATGGCCGGTCCCTCGGGAAGGGCCACCATCTCCTGGCGCACCACCTCGATCCCGGGATGGGAGTGCACAGCCCGGGTCATCCCCATGGAGAAGAGGTGCCGATCCACCGCCAGGGCGGAGCCCGCCGGAACCCGGCTCAGGGCGGCGATCTCCAGGAGGAGCGACCCCATGGCCCGCATCTCCCGCTTGAGCTGGCCGTGGGCGTTGGCGGGATCCTCGCTCTTGAAGGAGTTGGTGCATACCAGCTCCCCCAGACCGTCGGACTGGTGGGCCGGGGTCTCCCGCACCGGGCGCATCTCCACGAGACGAACCCGGTGCCCCCGGCGGGCCAGGAAGAGCGCCGCCTCGCATCCGGCGAGCCCTCCCCCCACCACCGTCACGGTCTTCTGTCCCGGCCGCTCCCCTCCACCCATCGCCCCTGCCTGCCCCGGGACGCGAGGGGGCGTACCCCCGCTCATTCGCCCCCTCCGGAGGAGCGGGAGCCGGTGGTGCCTGCCTTCTTCGGGGTCACCCCCCCGGCAGCAGCCTTCCTGGGGGAGGCTCCGGCAGCGGCCCCCGCCTTCTTCGGGGCGGCCTTCCTGGTGGCTGTCTTCTTCGCCGTCCCCTTCCTGACGGTGGTCTTCTTCCCCACGGCCGTCTTCGTGGCGGTCTTCGTCTTCGCCGCGGCCCCCGCCGCCGTCTTCTTCCCTCCCGTGGACCCCTTCCCTCCCCCCGGACCCTTCCCACGCCGGCCTCCTCCCCGGGCGGCGGAGGCCGCCAGGAGGGCCACGGCCTCCTCCATCTCCAGCTCCTCCGGGGTGGTGCCCTTCGGGAGGCTGGCGTTCACGGTGCCATCCGTCACGTAGGGACCGAAGCGGCCGTCCAGGACCTTCAGCGGAGCCTTCGACACCGGATGCTCCCCCATCTCCCGCAGTACCGCCCGCCCCTGGGGCTTTTCGAGAAGCTCCAGCGCCTCCTCCAGCGTCACATGGAAGAGGTGCTCCTCGTTCCGGAGATTCCGGAAGCTCCGGGCTCGCTCCACATAGGGGCCGTAGCGGCCGATGCCGGCGGTGACCGGCTTTCCGCTCCCGGGGTCGGTCCCCAGGACCCGGGGAAAGGAGAGGAGTGTCCGGGCGTACTCCAGATCCACGGTGGCGGGATCCCGCTCCTTTGGCAGGCTCACCCGGCGGGGCTTCTCCCCCTCCCCGCTCTGCAGGTAGGGGCCGTACGGACCTGTGCGCAGGAGGATCGGCTCCCCGGTCTCCTCGTCGGTTCCCAGCGTCAGGTCGCCCCCCTCCTCCCGGTCCCCGTCCAGGGAGCGGGTGCTGGTGCACTCCGGGTAGCCGGAGCACCCCAGGAACCGACCGAACCGGTTCCACTTCACGAGCATGGGTCGCCCGCAGAGCTCGCAGGACTCCCCCTCCGCCTCGAGAATGGAGCGGACGAGCTCCTCGGAGTTGGCCTTTCCTGCCTCCAACCGCTCCTGGAAGGCGGGGTAGAACTCCTCCAGGACCTGCCTCCACGCCACCTGCCCCTCCTCCACCCGGTCCAGTTCACGCTCCATCCGGGAGGTGAAGTCGCTCTCGAAGAGGGTGGGAAAGACCCGGACGAGGAGCTTCGATACGGTGTCCCCCAGGGGGGTGGGGTGGAAGCGCTTCTCCAGCAGCTCCACGTAGCCCCGCTCCGTGATGGTGGAGATGATCTGGGCGTAGGTGGAGGGGCGTCCGATCCCCCGGGCCTCCAGCTCCTTCACGAGGCTCGCCTCCGAATAGCGGGGCGGGGGCTGGGTGAAGTGCTGCCTGGGCTCCACCGACTTCACGGCGCTCTCATCCCCTTTCTCCAGCGCCGGGAGGGCCTCCTCATCGTCCAGGCGGCGATGGTCGCCCGTCTCGGTGGCATCCCGGTAGAGGCGTGTGAAGCCGGGGAAACGGAGGACGGAGCCGGTGGCGCGGAAGAGAAGACTCCGCCCGGAAACCCCCCTGAGATCGAAGTCCGCGGTGGCGGTATCGAAGACGGCCGGGGACATCTGGCTCGCTACGAATCGCTGCCAGATCAGTTCGTACAGCCGGGCCTCCCCCGGCTCAAGGAAGGCCCGCATGTCGTCGGGGTGCCGCTCCACGGAGGTGGGGCGGATGGCCTCGTGGGCCTCCTGCGCCCCCGCCGCCTGCTTCCCCTGATGGCTGGGAGGGCTCTTGGGGAGGTAGGCATCGCCGAACTCCTTCCGGATCCAGCCCCGGGCCGAGTCCACCGCCGACCCCGAGACCCGGGTGGAGTCGGTCCGCATGTAGGTGATGAGACCCACCGTCTGCGACCCCAGGTCCACACCCTCGTAGAGACGCTGGGCGGTACTCATGGTCCGCTTGGCGGTGAAGCCCAGCTTCTTCGCAGCCTCCTGCTGGAGGGTGGAGGTGGTGAAGGGGGCGGAGGGGTTCTTTCTCCGCTCCCGGGTCCGAAGCTCGGTGACCCGGAAGGGGACGCCGGCCACATCCTGCACCACCGCCGAGGCCTCTCCCTCGTTGGAGAGGGTGAACGCCTTCCCATCGATCTTCTGGAGTCGCGCCACGAAGGGCTGCTCGTCCCTGGCGAGATGCGCCGTCACCGACCAGTACTCGGTGGAGACGAAGGCGGAGATCTCGTCCTCCCGCTCGCAGATGAGCCGGAGCGCCACCGTCTGCACCCGGCCGGCGGAGAGACCGGGGCGGATGGGCTTCCAGAGGAAGGGGGAGACCTGGTAGCCCACCAGACGATCCAGAACCCTCCGGGCCTGCTGTGCCTCCACCTTCCGCATATCGATGTCACCGGGGGAGGCCAGCGCCTTCTCCACCGCGGGCTTGGTGATCTCCCGGAACTCCACCCGGCGGAACCGCCCCTCCTGGCCCTTCTTCTTCCACCCCAACAGTTCGGCCACATGCCAGGCGATGGCCTCTCCCTCCCGGTCGGGGTCGGTGGCGAGGATCACCTGGTCGGCCTTCCCCGCCCTCTTCCGCAGGTCCTGCACCACGCCCGCCTTGGCCCGCTGGACGTACTTCGGTTCGAAGCCCCCCTCCACATCCACCCCGAGCTCACTGGCGGGAAGGTCCCGGACATGCCCCACCGAGGCCGCCACGTCATAGCCGGCCCCCAGGTAGCGGCCGATGGTCCGGGCCTTCGCCGGGGACTCCACGATGACCAGCCTCTTCGCCATTCGATTCGCCATCCTTCGCCCCGTCGAGGCGGGTTCCCATGCTCAGAAGGGTGCAGCCGGGGCCGCCACCCGTGATCGTCGGTGTTCAGTCTCCGTGCGGGATCCCCAGGATCTCGTCCCGGATCCGTCGTGCGATGGCCCGGGGGGGGAACCGGTCCGCGTCCAGGGTGAGCCTGGCCTGGCTGTAGGCGGGCTCCCGGTGGGCCAGGAGCCGCTGCGCCTCGGCCAGCGGGTCGGGGACCCTGAGCAGCGGCCGGACCCGCCCCCGGCCGGAACCCACCCGGCGCACGGCCTCTTCCGGCGAGATGCGGAGCCAGACCGAGAGGGTATCCGAGGCCAGCGACTCCATCCTTCCCGGTGCCGCTGCGGCCCATCCCCCGCCGGTGGCCACGATGACCCGGTCCCGCTGGAGAAGCTCCTCCGTCACCTCCCCTTCAAGGAGCCGGAATGCGGCTTCACCCTGGTCACGGAAGATCGCGGCGATGGACCGACCGGTCCTCCGCTCCACCTCCTGGTCCACATCCAGGGACTCCCATCCCAGGAGCCTGGACAGCTCCCGGCTCACCCTGGACTTCCCCGCGCCCATGAACCCCACCAGGGCCACCCTGGCCCATGCACTCCGGGCGTCCCGGGGCCCTGTGATCACTCGCCCCGTTCCCCGAATCCGCGGTGGGTGAGGTACGCGACGTATCCATCGAAGTTCCGGCGGAGCTCCCCCATGGAGTCCCCCCCGAACTTGGCCAGAAAGGCATCCGCCACCACCAGCGCCACCATGGCCTCCGCCACCACCGCCGCCGCCGGTACGGCGCAGACGTCGCTCCGCTCGACGGCGGCGTCCGCCACCGATCCGTCCCGGAGGTCCACGGAGGGGAGACGGGTCCGGAGGGTGGAGATGGGCTTCATGGCGCCCCGGACCAGGAGGGGCTGGCCGGTTGTGATCCCCCCCTCCAGGCCGCCGGCGCGGTTGGAGGATCGTCCGAGTCCCCCCGCCCGCTCCTCACCCGGGTCCGGAACGATGGGATCGTGCACCTGTGAGCCCGGCCGACGGGCCGCGTCGAACCCGATTCCCAGCTCCACCCCCTTCACCGCCTGGATGCTCATGACCGCCTGGGCCAGCCGTCCATCCAGGCGACTGTCCCAGGAGACATGGCTCCCCAGCCCCACCGGAAGTCCGGTGACCACCACCTCGAAGACACCGCCCAGGGTATCTCCGGCCTCCTTGGCCTCGTCGATGGCCTGCATCATCCGGGTACCCGCCTCGTCATCCAGGGTCCGAACGGGAGACGGATCCACCGTCGCATTCAAGTCGTCCGGGAGCTCATGGGGAAGCCGAGCCTCCACCTCACCGATGGAGAGGACATGGCTCCCCACCCGGATGCCGAACTCCCGCAGGAGGGTCCGGGCCACGGCGCCGGCGGCCACCCGCACCGTGGTCTCCCGGGCGCTGGCTCGCTCCAGGATGTCCCGGGTGTCCCGGCGATCGTACTTCTGCGCCCCGGCGAGGTCCGCGTGGCCGGGGCGAGGAAGGTACATGGACCGGAGGGCCTTGGGATTCCCCTCTGGCTCAGGGGGGAGGTGGGACATGGCGGTGGTCCAGTTCTCCCAATCCCGGTTCCACACCAGCATCGCCAGCGGGGACCCCAGCGTCTCCCCCAGCCGGACGCCGGAGAGGATCTCCGCTCGATCGGACTCGATCTGCATCCGGCGACCGCGCCCGTACCCCTGCTGCCTCCGCTTCAACTCGGGATCGACATCCCGCTCCATCTCGAGGGAGAGACCCGCGGGCAGTCCTTCCACCAGGGCCAGGAGGCCCCGACCGTGGGACTCCCCGGCAGTTCTGAAGCTGATGCGGTCCATAGGGCGATTCCATGGGAGGATGGGACCGGATCGTCCGATCACCGGGTGTGGGGTCGAGTCCCGCCACTGCAGGGGGAGCCGGCCAAACGTGACCGCTCACCGTCACGCTTTCAAGGGGAGAGGATGAGTCCACACCCCGGCCCCCGAAAGGGAGGGGGGCCACAGGGTGCGGGAAACGAGCAGATCCGGGGTCGGCGATACGTATCGCCGACCCCGGATCTGCTGGCCCACTCCCACTCCCGTCCCCGGTTTCCCCGGGGCCGGGTCCTCAGTTCCGGAGTGGGTGATCCCGGACGATATCCCCCTTCCGGACATCCACCACCACCACCCCACCGCCGGAGGTGATGCCGAAGAGCTTCAGGACGATACACTCGTCATCCGTGGCCCCTCCCACTGCCGGATAGGGCAGCTGCCCATCCTGGTCCTGGTAGATCCGGATGGCCGAACCCAGGTTCCGCCCGGCCCGGTTGAACACCGCCTGGGACTGACAGGTCCGCCCCACGTTGTCCTCCGGGAAGGGAAGGACGGCCCTGAGCGGACCGGTCACCACATCCCGGATGAAGAGCCGACCCAGCCGCCGGAAGCGGAAGGTGTCGATCACGTCGATCGTCCCTTCCCCCGTGCCCAGGAAGGCCAGGTGGGTGTTGGGCTCGTAGCGGCCACCGGGGTTTCCGATGGAGGGGAAGTTCGCATGCAGCGGGTGCAGCACCGCGCCGGCCCCACCCGCCGGCAGCTCTGCCAGACCACGAAGCCTGAGATCCGGATTGAAGAAGTAGGCATCGAATCCACGGGCCACCCCCAGGGTGCCGTCGTTGTTCAACCCGACTCCAAGCACCTTCTCCCCTGCGTTCGTCAGGATGTCCGTCACAGGAACCACGGCACTCACCCGATCCTGACCGGCGTTGTACATGAGGATCCGGCCCAGGGGGTCGCGGGCTCCCTCACCCACGACGACCCACCCCCCATCACCCGAGGCCGCCACATAGGTGGTGTCCTCGAAGCCCACCTCGTTCATGTTCCACCGCACCCCCAGCCCCACGAAGGCATCGGAGCCCTGGGAGCGGATATCCACATAGGCATCCAGGATGGCGTTGTCACCGATCCCCGTACCCACCAGGATCTGGTCCAGGAACCCGGGAACGTGGTCGAAGAGCTCCACCGAGAGGCGCGACTCGGAGGGGCCGGGGTTTCCGTCAGGATCCGGCGGCCCCGGGACCGACACGACATCGAAGTCGAAGCCGTCCAGGTTGGCCATGGCGATGAATTCATCGGCCTTCGTGAAGCGGGCGTGCTCGAAGAGCATGACCACATCCGTCTCACCCCCTGGAGGGGTGAAGGCCTTCCTCACCGTTCCCCGCCCCGCTCCCGGGGAGGTGACGGTGGAATACACCAAGCGGCCCGTGGAGTCCTGGGCAATGTACTGCGGACGGTCACTGAAGCCGTTCGATCCCAGGAAGGGGAGGACGAACACCTCGAAGGTCACCCCCTGCTCCTCGGAGGTCCGCTGCACATCCCACAGGGTCACGTCGGGGGTCAGGAGACGGCGCCCATTGTCCTCCCGGGCTCCCAGTCCATTGACGTCCCCGAGGTAGATGTTCGAGATGTCGGTGCCGCCGGAGTTGGCCACCAGCAGGGTATCCCCCGTCCGGTTGATGCTCAGTCCCCAGGGTCGGGAGCCCGCACCGATGGGGGAGGCGAAGCTCTCCTGCTGGAGCCGGAAGACCTCCACCTGGTTCCGGTTGGTGTTGGCCAGCAGGAGTGTGCGGCGCACCGTGTCCACCGCAGCATCCTGGACCAGCCCACCTGCCGGAAGACGCACCGTACGCCCCGCCACCACGGGTCGGGTCAACCGATTGCCCTGAAGTCCCTGAGCCACCAGCCCACCGACGGACGAGGCCACACAGGGGTTGGAGAGGAGGGTATCCGGCCGGACACCTGCGCCGCAGTTCCCGGCCTGATCCACCATGTATCCGGTCACTTCATAGATGAGCGTATCCGGGAGACTCAGGGAGTCGACGTTGAAGGGCTGGAACTGGAAGCCCTGGGTCAACGTCCCGGTACGGGCCGGCGAGAAGGTACGCTCCTCGGTGACGGACAGGGTGTCCTGCCTCAACTGGGAGATCGCCAGCGCCGTGAATCCGGCCCGCACCACACCGCTCCCGCCATCCTCATCCTGTCCCGTCACCTGGACCGAGAGGAAGTCCCCCAGTTCCAGCCGATCCGGGGAGGAGAGCTGAACCTGGACCCTCGGAGCCCTCTGGTCGGCCACACCCACAGGAACCACGGAGAGGTTCAAGGGACCATCGCCCCCTGCATTCCCCTCCACGTTGACCGCCCTTGCCGCGATGGTGATCGCTCCGGAGATCCCCGAGGGGACCACAAAGGTGGTATCCACCACGAAGGAATCCACGGCAGGATTGAAATTGCGGATGATGGACGTCTGGAAGACCCCGGACACCTGGACCTCCAGTCGGGCCACGCCCACCGGGTCGCGCAGCAGCACCCGGAGGTTTCGGCTCTGACCGGCCACCACCGACTGTCCCTGCTGGACATTCAGGAAGCGGACCTCCGGCCCACCGATGATCAGCGGGATGGTGTCCGCCGACTGGTTGCCGCTCCGGTCCCACGCCGTCACGGCCACCCGGGCCGTCTCCCTCAGGTCGGAGGGGACGGCGGTCAGGAAGCGGGTGAGGAGCGTGTCCCGGGTGGCTCCCGGGGCCAGTGTCACCGACTTCGGCTCGAAACGGGTCACCACCTCCTCGGTACCCAGCTCCCGGCTTCCCCGGATGGCGAAGCCTTCGAACCGGACGGAGTCGATCCCCGCATCGTCCCGGACCAGTGCCTGGACGAAGAGGGAATCCCCCAGGGGGAGGGCGGACTCGGCCCGGGGCTGCACGATCTCCACCGTCGGAGCCCGGCGGTCGGAGCCGGGGCCGCTTCCCGACGCGTTGAACAGGTTCTCTCCATCACAGGCGGTGAGGGCAAGCATCGCCCACGCCCCTGTCAGGAGGATGAGGCCCCTCGGGGCCCGGATCGGTCGCTGGTGCATATCGTTCTCTCCCCCGAAGGGCCTGTTCCGGTCAGTTGCCGACGGGCCGGTTGATCGTCGGGGTGACAAGGATCATGAGGTCACGCTGGATTCGCTGTTCCCGATTGGTCCGGAAGAAACGGCCCACCACCGGGAGATCCATGAGGAGCGGGATCCCGGACCGGACCTCCGTCCGCTCGGTCACCGTCAGTCCGCCGATGACGACGGTCTCTCCGTCATCCACCAGCACCTGGGACTCCGCCTCCTGGGTCCGGAAGATCAGTCCGATGTCCGACTCCGCGATCTCGGCAGCGGACCGCTCGGCCCGCAGCGTCAGGCGGATCTTGTTCCCCTCGGTGACATGGGGCGTCACCCGGAGCCCGATTCCCGTCTCCTCGATCCGGACCGTGGCCTGCGGGGCGAAGCCCTGCTGCTGGCCACCGGCACCACCACCACCACCACCACCGCCACCACCACCGGCATTGGCATCGATGACCCGGATCGGGGTCCGCTCACCCACCAGGATGCGGGCCTCCCGGTTGTCCAGGACCGACACCTGCGGCTCGGCCTCTACGTCGGAAAGGTTCACCGACTGCAGGGCCTCGATGAAGGAGATGAGCGTGTGGCGGCCCAGCACCAGCGAGGTCAGCAGTGAGAGGGAGGGGCCGGCCACCCGATTGTTGGCGTTCCCCAGGGCCGCGATGGACGAGCCCCCCAGGGAGACCACGTCCGTCCCCACATCCACCTGCTCCTCGGGGAGGTTGATGGTCCCGTCGCCGTTGAAATCTGCAGCGCCGGGGGTCACCTGGTTCAACTGGTTCCCCTGGGAATCCTTCAGGTCGTAGATGACCCCGAACTCGTTCAGGTCCGTGCGGTTCACGAAGATGATCTTGGCCGCGATGCTGATCATGGGCGTCTGGATATCCAGCTCCTGGATCAGCGACTCAACGGCGTCCTGCACCCGGGTGATGTCCATCACCACCAGGGTGTTGGAAGACGCTCCCACCGAGATCCGCCCCCTCTCGCTGAGGAGCGGCTCCACCGCGTCCCGGACCTCGGCGGCCGCGGCATAGCTGATGGGATAGGCCCGGGTGAAGAGCTGGTCGAAGGCCTCACGGTTGGTGAGGTTCTCCACGTCGTCCACCCGGATGATCCCCGTCTCCGGATCCTCCACTGCGGAGAGACCCTGGGAGAGCAGGATCTCCCTCAGCGCGATGTCCCAGGGCTGATTGCGGATCTCCGCATTCACGTTCCCCGTCACCGAAGAACTGGGGACGATGGAGCGGCCTGAGAACTCCGCGAAGGTGAAGAGCACCTCCTGGATCGGCGTGTCCGTGAACTGCACCGTCAGGCGCGGCTCCTGGGACTGGGCTCGTGTGGCAGCCCCGGGGACGATCCTCCCCACGGAACTCACCGGGAGCGCCGCCGCCGCAGAGGGGAATCCACCGGTCATGGAGGCCCCACCCACCAGGGCAGGAGCCCGGTCGGCGAAAGAGGAGGACCAGGGCTCGAACCCCGCAGCCCCGGACTCCAGGGAGATGCGGATCTGGCCGTCCATGGGCTGAACGTCGTAGACCACCCGACTGTTCAGCTCAAGCACGACCCGGACGACCTCCTGGTCATACTGGGACATCCGGAGCCCCCGGATTCCGCCGCGGTCCGGATTCGAGAATCCCTCCCCGTCGCCATCCAGGGTCGCGCCGATCAGATCCACCACCAGCCGTGTGGGGCCTTCCATCAGGAAGTCCCGGTACTCTACTGGGCCTGACACGGCGATCACCACCTCGGTCCGGCCACTGGCCGGAAGGATGGTCACGTCGGTCACGGTACCGCCGGGGACCAGCCCCGCCAGACCGACCCAGGCCGCCAGAATCGAGGTCATCGGATGCCTCCCGCATCAGGTCGCCGGAGCAGCAGTTCCCGCCGCTCCGTCAGGCCAAACTCCGTCACGTCCACGAGCACTCGGTTTCGTTCGATCACTGCAATCCGGACATTCCCCCATCGGTCGCCCACCCGCATCCGGTTCGTGCGGGAACGGCTGGCCCGGGTCTCTTCGGCCCCCGGCAGGACCTCTCCACTCTCCACCAGAATGGAATCGGGACGCACCACCGATCCCCCTGCGATCCCCACCAGGGCAATGCTCTGCCCCTGCTGGGAGGAAAACATGACGCCCAGGAGCTCCAGGTCCTCGAACTGCGGACCGGAGTCGTCCCCCACAAGGGGGCGGAAGGGGTCCCGTCGGGCAAAGGAGGGATAGGAGAACACTTCCCTCTCCAGTCTCAGATCCACGCTGTCCGCGATGGGAGGAGCGGTGGACTCGGGGCCTCCCGCCGGAGGCTGGGCCGAGACGCCTCCCGCGCCTGCCAGCGAGAGGGCCAACAACAACCAGAAGGTCCTCGTCATGACTCCTCTCCTCCAGCGGACTCTCCGGGCAGCCCTTCACCACCCTCCGGGAGGGGGGGAGGAGCATCGGGAAGGACGTACGTTTCGATTCTGAAGCGGGCCGTCACATCCCCCCGCTCCTGGTTGCCCTGCTGCGCTCCCCTGGCCCGGGGCGCCACACGGGTGGTCATCTCCAGATCCACCGGGGTGACGATCCGGGGGAGGGAGGCCACCGCAGTGAGGAATCGCCCCACTTCGTGGTAGGAGCCGATGACCGAGACCTCGTAGCTGGTGCGCGTGTAGTACGGACCAGGCTGGGAGGGCTCCGGGTTGATGGAGGCCAGATCGCCCAGGTTGTTGCGGCGGGCCTCCATGGCCATGCTCTCCAGGAGCCGGGGGACCTCTTCATTCCGGGGGATGAAGGTCTCCAACTGGCGAAGATGCCGGTCGAACACAGCCAGCCGCTCCTCCAGCTCCTCGACGCCGCGGGTGGCCAGCACCCGGGCCCGTCGATTCCGGTCCTCCAACTGCTCGAGGCGGCTTTCCAACTGCTCGATCTCCGCCTTCCGGGGGGTGTACCAGTACTCCCAGAACCCGTAGAGACCTGCCAGGGCAATGAAGAGGACCAGGAGCGCGGCCCTCTGCCGCGGTTCATCTGGAATCAGCGCCATGATCTCACCTTCCTCCCATCAACGCGTCATCCATCGCGGCGCTCGATTCGAAGAGGGGAACAAGCTGGAGCAACTCGGGGGGAGGCGTGGTATAGGCCGCCTCGATGGTGAACTGCTGGACATCTTCGGACCGTCCTCCCAGCCCCACCTCGGCCACCTGGTTCGCCGACACCAGCAGGACCTCCGAGAAGAAGGGGGAGTCCCCCAGACTTGTGAGGAAGCGGGTGAGGGCGAAGGTGTTTCCGGCCCTCCCTTCAATCCGGAACCGGGGCTCCAGCCCCGGGGTGATCTGCGTCAGCTGCGTCATCCATGTGTAGTCCGGGAGTGCCCGGGCCACCTCGTCCAGGATGTGGGGCCACACGTAGCGGGCCCCGTCGATCTCCTGGATGAGGCTCACCCGCTGGGCCAGCGTATCCCGCCGGGCCTGCAGTGCCGTGGCCTGGGCGATGAGCTCCTGGTAGCGGATGGAGTCCCTGGCCGCCGCCTCGATCTGCACCTGAAGGTCCCCGGAACGCCCGGAGGTCCCGGTGAAGAGCCACCCGGCAGCCCCCAGCACTCCCAACACCACGACTCCGGCGGCCAGGACCCAGGGATCCCTGGACCCTCCCGGCGCTGAGCCCCGGGGACCGGACCCCTTCTGGCGAGACGGGAGCGAGAAGGCGAACCGCCCCTTCTTCGCGCCCCTGCCACCGGGGAGTAGATTGACCTTGATCACGTAAACGCCTCCGTCACGCTTCCCTGAGGGCAAGCCCCAGGGGAAGGAGGAGCATGGGG
>CAYQVI010000067.1:0-16379 GCA_964420725.1 uncultured Gemmatimonadaceae bacterium
CCCCCCGCCCCGCCACATCCAGGTGGAAGATGTGGGCCAGCTCGTGGGTCACCACCAACTCCATCCAGTCGTCGTAGTAGGACAGCCCCGACCCGTCCACGGGTGGCGCGGCGTAGACCACGATCCGCCGCCAGGGCGTCACGCCTGCAAAACCGTTGGAGATGTCCAGGTGGTCGGTGACCACCAGATCCACCCGCCCCCCCCCGGGCTCCAGGAAGACCTCCTCCAGGAGAGCCCAGGCCCGCTCCCCCCGCTCCGCCGCCTGCCGGGCCAGTTGCTCCACCCGGGCCGGGAAGTGGACCCGGAAGTTCTCGGTGTCCAGGGTGCGCCACTCCTCATCCGGCGGGAGCTGGGCCGCCAGGGGAGGGGGTGGGAGGAGAAGCAGCAGGAGCAGGGCGAGAAGGACCACTCCGCCCCGGATGAGACGGAGACCGGCAGCGTTGAGTGGGAAGCCGGGGTCCGGAGACGACCCATCCCCGGATCCCGGGGTACAGAGCAAGGTCCTCGTCATGGGCGTGGGCTTGTCTGGATGGGGACAGGGGCCCACCCTCAGATCGGGGGTGGGGACGGGGCCGGGAGGTGCCGCCGCATGGATAACGATACTGCCGCAGGGGAGTCTGCATGAAGGGGAAGAAGGATCTCTGGTTCCGCATCGGCGAAGGCCTCGAGCGAGCCCTGCAGGTCCTTCCAGGGGAAAGGGACGGCCCCGGACCCCTCCGGAAGGTCCGTCGCAAGAAGGGGAAGGGGCGTCGGCGGAAGGGCTCCCGCCCCGGTGCGGCGAAGCGACTGACGGATCTCCTGGAGGAGGGCGAGGGGAAGCTGGAGGAGTTGGCCCGTTCCCCCCTGGGTGGGCTGGCGGCAGCGGGAACGGGGACCATGGCTCTCCGGCTGGTGAAGCGGTGGACCGATACCCGACGTCCTCCCATGTGGGCCCTCCTGGGAGCGGCGGGGACCGGGGCGGCGGCCGCCCTCCTGCGGGAGTTGGTGCTGGCAGGGCTGGACAGCGAGGAGGGGGACGGCACGGATGACCTGGTGGCGGCGATGCTCTCCGGGGCCAGCGAGGGCCTGATCTACGCCTCGGTCCTGGAACCCTTCCTCCCGGACTCCTCGGTGGTCCAGGGATCGGTTCTGGGGGCTGCGGGCTACGCCGCCGCTCCGTTCGGAGGGATCTCGGGAGTCCTGCGTCCCCTGGGGGTCCACCGCTCCATCCCGGTCCTGGGTGGACTGCTGGAGGATGCAGAAGAGCAGCGGGAGGACCGCTCCCTGCTGGAGCACCTCGCGTGGGGCATGCTTCTGGCCGTGGCCTACCGGAGCCTGTTCCGGGACCGATCCAGCAGCGGAACCACCGGAGAGCCATAGGGGATCTCCTCCCGGGGCGTGGCTGCGGCCAGATCCCGTCCACACCGGGCAATGGTGATGACATCCTCCTCCCCGGTCTGCTCCTCCCCCCCCCCTGCCCTGCGTCGGCAGGGAGGATCCCCAGCAGTTCCGTCCTCCCCTCCCCTGGGTCTCCCCACCCCGTGAGGGAGCAGAACCGTCCAGGACGGGCCTCCAGCACCGGGAGGAGATAGCTGGGAGCCAGGGCGTCCCACCGGTCATAGAGGAGGTAGCGGATCCCCGCCGCCTCCGCTGCGGCAAAGAAGCCGTCGGGATCGGGGCTCAGGGGGTAGGTGAGGCTCCGGACCCCAGCCGACAGGACGAAGAAGAGGCGGGGCTTCCGGGTGAAGACCACCGCGTCCTCCGGCAGGAAGGCCCCGGACCAGCGGGCAGCCTCCACCAGCTCCCGGACGGGGGAGGCGTAGCAGGCGAATGGTCCCTCCCTGGCCACCACCGCCCGACAGGCGGACGACGAGGGAAGGGAGCTCCACCAGCTTCCCCCCGCAGGGATCAACAGGGCCAGGAGCGCCACCCCCCCTACGCCGGCCACCACCGGCCGCCCCACCCGTCGGGCCAGCATCCCCAGGGCTCCACCAGCGTAGACCAGGATGAACGGGTAGAGGGGAAGGGCAAACCGGTCCCCGGACCAGACCGCCGGCCAGAGGAGGATGAGGATGGTGTAGAGGGGGACGAAGAGTTCCACCGGCCCCACCCCCTTCCGCACCGCCTGGATCCACCCCACCAGGGCCAGGAGCAGGAGGGAGACCCCCAGGAGCGCCACCCAGCTCCCCCCCACGCCCACCAGCCCCCCGGGGATGTAGGTGCCTCCGTAGAGGAGCAGGTTCTCCCAGGCCCGGGAGAGGAGTCCCCCCACGCCCACCGTTCCCGCTTCCGGTGTGTAGGGATCGATGAGCCAGAACTCTGAAAGGTACCCCTCCTCCCGGAGACCCCGCCCCCGGAGGCTCCAGAGGAGCAACGGGACCCCCGAAAGCGCGGCGAAGATCCCGGCGGGGACCCAGGCCCTGCGAAGCAGGAGCCAGAGCCCCAGGGCGGCCACCAGGGGGAGCCCTGCCGTGCGGGTGAAGAGGGCCAGGGTGGCGAAGACCATCCCCGCCACCAGCCACGGGGTGGAGGGGAGCGCCGCCCCCTCTTCCCGGTCCAGCGCCACCACCGCCCCCAGCGTGAGGACCAGGAAGAGGGGCTCCGAGAGAATCCAGCTGGAGGCCCAGAGGAAGGCCTCGGAGAAGGCCAGGATCAGGGCGATGCCCAGGGCGGCCGCCGTACCCAGGCGCCTCCGGCTCCAGGCCACGGAGAGGAGGACGGTCCCCAGCACCGCCACCAGGGAGAGGGCCTTGAAGGTGGTCCAGCTCTTCGCCCCCAGGAGGATGGCCCCGGCCAGCAGCAGGGGGTACACCGGGGGGTACTTGGTGTGGGGCGGGAGCCCGGGGTCCCACGCCTCCACGTAGCGCCCCTCCTCCAGGAGGGTGTTGGCCAGGGATAGGTAGCCGGCGTTGTCCCCCCCGGTATGGGCGGCGGTGATGAAGAAGGGGATCAGGATCCCCAGGTGGATCAGCCCCACCAGCGCCAGGAGGACCGGCAGGGAGATGGGCCGGGGAGTGGTCTCTCCGGTGCCTCCTCCGGACCCCTTCCCCGTCACAGGCGGCTCCCCGCAGACGGTGCAGCCCTCCTCCCGGGCGTCAGGGAGCCCAGGACCCGGAGTCCCCGGGCTCCAGTGGCCTCGGGGACGTTGGCCGGGATGCGGTGGAGGTGGGCCCAGGCCATGAGGGCGAAGGCGGCGGCCTCCTTGGCGTCGGGATCGATCCCCAGCGCCTCCGCCCCGGTCCGCACCGGAATGGGGGCCAGCAGCTCCGTCAACGCCTCCACCAGGACCGGGTTGGACGAACCCCCGCCGGCCAGTACCACCTCATCCACCGGCCGGGGGAGCACCCACCCCTGGATGGCCTCCGCCACACTCCGGGCGGTGAGGGCCGCCAGGGTGGCCAGGAGGTCGGGCCACCCCTCCTCCTCCCGCCCCGGCACCAGCCCCCGCTCCTCCGCCAACCGGGCCACCATGGCGGAACCGAAGTGCTCCCGGCCGGTGGACCGGGGGGGTGGCTGCCGGAAGAAGGGATCCTCCAGCAGCCTCTCCAGAAGCCCGGAATCCACCCGCCCCCGGCGGGCCAGCACCCCATCCTCATCGAAGGCGCGGAGTTCCCGGGTGGCCAGCGCCACGGCGGCATCCATGAGCGCCACCCCGGGACCGGTGTCGAAGGCCAGCACCGCCTCGGTGGAGCCCCGTGGGGGGATCCACGCCAGGTTCCCCATCCCCCCCAGGTTCTGGAGGACCCGGGCCGTCCCCGGCCGGGAGAGGAGGGCCCGATCCGCCCAGGGCACCAGGGGGGCCCCATGCCCCCCCGCAGCCACGTCCCGGCTCCGGAAATCGCTCACCACGTCGATCCCGGTGCGCTCCGCCAGGGTGGCGGGGTCCCCCAACTGGAGGGTGAACCCCCGCCCCGGGGGCCCCACCAGGATGTCGGCGCCCCCGGCGGGTCCAGCGGCCGGCTCGTGGCCGTCCCCCCCGCCATGCTCCGGGGTGGGGGGCTGATGCCAGAGGGTCTGCCCGTGGGAGCCGATGGCGGAGACCTCCTCCGGAGCCACCCCCACCTCTTCAAGGAGCGCCAGGACCCCCCGGGCCATCCCCTCGGCCAGGAGACCGTGGATCCGGCAGAGGAGCGCCGCATCCCCCTCCTCGATCCCACTGCGGAGGAGCCCCCGGTCGCCGGCCCCGTACAGGTGGGTGCGAAAGCCCAGGAGCCGCCAGTCCAGCCGGAGGGGGTCGGTCCCTTCCACCTCCAGCAGGCACACGTCGATCCCGTCCAGCGAGGTGCCGGACATCAACCCCATGACCTTCATCGCCCCTCCTCCCGAAGAGCCTCCGTCACCCGTCCCCCGGCCCGGTCCAGACGCCGTCGGGCCTCTTCCGCGGACACCCCTGCACCTCCCATCACCAGCCCCGTCTTCACAGAGCCACCGGCTCCGGCCAGGAGGTCCCGGGCCCGCTCCCGCTCCACCTCCAGGAAGTCCATGAGGATCCGCTCCCCCCGGTCCTGCAGCTTCGCGCAGGTGACCTGCAGGTCCACCATGAGATTTCCATGGACCTTTCCCGTCAGGACCATGGCGGATGTGGTGATGGTGTTCAGGACCAGCTTGGTGGCGGTTCCGGCCTTCATCCGGGTGGAGCCGGTGATGACCTCGGGCCCCACCAGGGGGGCGATCACCACATCGTGGGTCTCCAGGAGCTCCCTGGAGGGAGGGGTGCAGAGGAGAAAGCCCGTCCGTGCCCCCCGCTCCCGGGCCCGGGCCAGCGCCCCGTGCACATAGGGTGTGGTGCCGGAGGTGGCGATCCCCAGGACAAAGTCTGCCGGCCCCACCTCCCGTTGGTCCATGGCGGCGGCCCCGTCACCGGGATGGTCCTCCGCCCCCTCCTGCGCACGCACGAGCGCGGCGTGCCCCCCGGCGATCACCCCCTGCACCAGGGAGGGGTCGGTGCCGAAGGTGGGGGGCATCTCTGAGGCGTCCAGCACCCCCAGCCGTCCGGAGGTGCCGGCACCCACGTAGATCAACCGCCCCCCGCTCCGGAAGACCCCGGCGACGATCTCCACGGCCCGGGCGATGGCAGGAGCCTCCGCCGCCACGGCCTCGGGAACCCGCCGGTCCTCCGCCTGGATGAGATCCACGATCTCCCGGGGGGAGAGCCGGTCGATGGTCTCGCTCCGGGGGTTCCGCTGTTCGGTCAGTCGTCGTTCGGTCATTGCACCCTGGGGAGGGGAGGGGGGAAACCGGGGGGGATGGCACCGACCGTGACCCCACCTGTCGCCATGGGGGGAGCCCCACTAGCTTGCCCCATCACCCCCACGCGAAGCTACCCGGCACCGCCCCCTGCCGCCACCGGCCCGATCATGTCGAACGACCTGCTGGACGACGCCCTCATCCTGGCCCCGGAGCTGGTGGCCCTCCGCCGTGACCTCCATCGCCACCCGGAACTCTCCTTCCAGGAGGTCCGGACCGCCGGGATCGTTGCGGCGAGCCTCCGGGAACTGGGGCTGGAGGTACGGACGCAGGTGGGGCGCACCGGCGTGGTGGCAGACATCGAGAACGGTCCCGGGCCCACCGTGGCGCTCCGGGCGGACATGGACGCCCTCCCCATCCAGCAGGAGAGCGACCAGGAGTACCGGTCCACCGTACCCGGGGTCATGCACGCCTGCGGCCACGACGCCCACACCGCCGGGCTGCTGGGAGCGGCTCGCCTCCTGGTCCAGGAGCGGGACCGGGGACGGATGCCCCCCGGCCGGATCCGCCTCCTCTTCCAACCCTCGGAGGAGGGGATGGATCCCGAGGGGAAGAGCGGCGCCATGCGGATGCTGGACGACCATGCCATGGATGGTGTGGACGCCGTCATCGGGCTGCATGTGTGGTCCTCTCTTCCCGCCGGGATCCTCTACTTCCGGGAAGGGCCCCTCCTGGCGGGCTCCGACGAGGTCCTTGTGGAGGTCCATGGGAAGAGCAGCCACGCCGCCCGTCCCCACCAGGGGGTCGACGCCGTGGTCCTGGCGGCCCAGGGGGTCATGGCGGCCCAGACCGTGGTGTCCCGGGGAATCTCCCCCCTGGACGAGGGGGTCCTGACGCTGGGCACCATCCGGGGTGGGGTGGCCCCCAACGTCCTGGCGGACCGGGTCCACCTCCACGGTACCCTCCGCTACTTCCGTGACGAGGTGCGGCACCGGCTTCAGGACGGAGTGAAGGGCGCCTTCCAGGTGGCCCGTTCCATGGGCGGGGATGCCACGGTGACCATTCGCCCGGGATATCCTCCCGTGGTGAACGATCCCCGCATCACCGCGCTGGTCCGGGAGGCCGCCGTGGAGCTGGTGGGGGCGGACCGGGTGCAGGAGGCGGAGCTCACCATGGGAGCGGAGGATTTCGCATTCCTGGGGAGGGCTGCTCCCGGGACCTTCTTCCTGGTGGGGGCCGGCCTCCCGGAGCCGCGGGAGCATCACCACCCCCGCTTCGACATCGACGAGTCGGTCCTCCCCCTGGGGGCGGCCGCACTGGTGGCGGGAGCCCGGAGGCTGCTCCGATCCCTCGCCGCGGCAGCGCCGTGACCCCCGCCCGCCCGTGAACCCGGGGCCCCCGCCACCCCGTTTCCGCGGAGACCCGCCCATGGCTCCTCCCGCCCCCCCATTGCGGAGCGCCCGAGAGACCCTTGGCCTGACGGTACTGATGATGCTGGTGCTCGCCGGTGCCGGATGCGAGCCCCTCCCTCCCCCACCTGCCGGCACCGGGAGTCCGGCCAGGATCGTCCCCGACACCTCCGTTCCCCCCCCGGCCCCCACGGTGTCCGAGCCGGATCCGGGGCTGGCGGTCCCAGGGCCTCCGGTGAGCAGGGTCCTCCCATCCCCCTCCTCCCACCCTCTCTTCCCCCCCGGATGGCGGTACCCCGAGGTCCATGCGGCACCGCCCCGGAGCGGTGGGGCGGTGGCCAGTTCCGACAGTCGGGCCTCCGGGGTGGGGTTGGAGATCCTGGCGCAGGGAGGCAACGCGGTGGACGCCACGGTGGCCACAGCCCTTGCCCTCGCCGTGGTGGACCCGGAGGCGGGAAATCTGGGAGGTGGCGGGTTCGTGGTGCTCAGGCGGGGGGACGGGGCCTCCATTGCGCTGGACTTCCGGGAAACGGCGCCGGAGCGGAGTTCCCGGGACATGTTCCTGGATGAAGAGGGGGGCCTCACGGAGCGCTCCATGGTGGGGCACCTGGCCTCCGGCGTCCCCGGGACGGTGCGGGGGCTGTGGGACATGCACCAGCGGTTCGGCCTCCTGCCGTGGGAGCAGGTGGTGGAGCCGGCGGTCGCCCTGGCGGAGGGGGTGGCGGTGACGGAGCGGCTGGCCCGCGCGCTGGCCACCCACGGGCGGGCCCTGGGGCTCTTCGAGGGGACCCGCTCCGTCCTCCTCCCCGGGGGGGAGGTGCCGGCCGTGGGATCCATCCTCCTGCAGCCGGAGCTGGCCGCCACCCTCCGACGGATCCGGGACGACGGCGCCGACGGCTTCTACCGGGGGGAGACGGCGGAGCTGATCGTGGCGGAGATGGAGCGGGGGGGCGGGATCATCGGCCATGACGACCTGGAGGAGTACCGGGCGGTCTGGCGGTCCCCGGTGGTGGCCATCTACCGGGGGCACACCATCCTCTCCATGCCCCCCTCCTCCTCGGGGGGAGCCACCCTGGCGGCCATGCTGAACATCCTGGAGGGGTTCGATCTCCGCACCCTGGGGTGGCAGTCGACGGAGACCGTGCACCTCCTGGCGGAAGCGGCGAAGCGGGCCTACGCGGACCGGAACGAGCTGCTGGCCGACCCGGACTTCCAGCCGCTCCCCCTGGAGCGGATGATCTCACGGGAGTACGGGGCCCGTCGCCGGGGGGAGATCAGTCTGGATCGGGCCACCCCCTCCCAGGAGGTCCTCCCCGCCGCCGAGGGCCTGCCCCGGGAAGGGGTGAACACCACACATCTCTCGGTGGTGGACGCGGAGGGGACCGCGGTGGCCCTCACCTACACCCTGAACTCCAGCTTCGGGAGCAAGGTCATGGTGTCGGGGGCGGGGTTCCTCCTGAACAACCAGATGGACGACTTCGCGGTCCTCCCGGGAACCCCCAACCAGTTCGGGCTGGTGCAGGGGGTGCGAAACGCGGTGGAGCCGGGGAAACGGATGCTCTCGGCCATGACCCCCACACTGGTGATGGACCCCGCCGGAGAGCTCCTGATGGTGCTGGGGAGCCCCGGTGGATCCACCATCATCACCACCGTACTGCAGGTGATCTCCAATGTCCTGGACCACGGAATGGATCTCCCCACCGCCGTGGCCGCCCCCAGGATCCACCACCAGCACCTCCCGGATCAGATCTTCTTCGAGCCGGGGGGGCTGGACAGCGGCACCGTGGCCACCCTGGAGGCGCTGGGACACCGGGTGGTGGAGCGCACCGAGCCCACGGGGGAGGTGCAGGCCATCGGGGTTCTGGCGGGAGGCGAACTGCAGCCGGTATCCGACCCCCGGCGGAACCCTCCCTCCACAGCCAACTGACACTGGAGCGGGCCCCGGCCGGGGCCCGCTCCAGCGGTTCACTGGTCCAGTTGAGGGACCGCCTCGTCGAAGCGGATCACAAGGCGGCTCCCGGCGGCCATCACCGCCTGCCCATCCCGGGTGGCCAGCGCCACCGCGGTGCCCGCCGCCGCCCCCGCCACCGCTCCCGCCGCGGTGGAGCGACCGTTCCGACCCAGGATCCGCCCCAGGGCCGCCCCCGCGGCGGCCCCGGTGGCCACCTTGGCCGCCGTGCGGGTGCTGGAGTCCCGGACCGAGGTCTCCACCTCCGCATCCACCACACTGGCCCGGACCGGAATCTCCACCCCGTCCACCACCAGGGCATCCACCTGCAAGAGGATCACGGCTGCGTCATCCGGACCACTGCTCTCCCTGGCCTCCACCACGCGCCCCAGGATCTCGCTCCCCCTGGGGATCATCACCATCCCGTTGGCGGCAAGGAGATCCTCGTCCACCCGGGCGGTGAAGCGGTCTCCCGCGTGGTTCACACCGGTCTCCAGCGACGCCGTCAGCCGGGTGACCACCTCGGTCCCGGCGGGGATGGCCGGGGGGAGGTCCTCCCCGGGGACCGGTCGATCCAGGGGAGGCGGGTCCACGTCCGTGCGCTGGGGCGCCACACTGGCCGCCGCCGGGGGGCCCGCCGGAGCCGGGGGTGCCTCCTCCACCCGGGGGGTGGGCGCAGGCCGGGGTGCGGGGGCGGGCGCCGCCGGAGACGGGGGGCGGGCCTCCACCGGGGGGGGCTCCGGCACCGTCACCTCCTCCACCGGGGTGTCCATTTCCGGGGACGGCTGAAGCTCCGGAGTGTCCCCTGCCGGGACCTCAGCCACCAGCCGTTCACCCCCACCCTCCTCGGAGCGGACATCCCCTCCGCAGGCGGCCAGGAAGAGGACCAGCAGCATCAGGAGTTGTGAGGGAAAGGGGAGGCTGGTGTGCAACCCACTCCCCCCTCCATGGTATGTTCCATGGCCGCCATCGACCCGGAGCACCCCATCACCGGGCTCATGGAGCCTGGAAGACCCCGACATCGCGGGCCCGGTCCGCCGATCCGTCGTCTGAACCCTGGATTCCCTCGTCATGCGCCACCTCCGGACTCTGTTGCCGTACCTGCGCCCCTACCGGAGGGGCTATCTCTGGGGACTGGTGCTGGTGGTGGTGACCAACGTCTTCACCGTGCTGGCTCCCTGGCTCATGAAGCTGGCCGTGGACACCCTGGACGACCCGGATGTGACCCCCTCCGTGCTGGCCTGGTATGCGGGCCTCATCGTCCTCACCGCCTTCCTGGGCGGGGCCGCGAAGTACGGGATGCGGGAGATCCTGAACGGCCTCAGCCGCCGGGTCGAGTGCGACCTCCGCATGACCTTCTTCCGGCACCTGCTGGCCCTGGATGCGGAATTCTATAGCAGGAACCGTACCGGTGAGATCATGAGCCTGGCCACCAACGACACCCTGGCCGTCCGGATGGCTGCAGGCCCCGCGATCATGTACCTGGTGAACACCGCGGCGACCTTCCTGTTCTCCCTGGTGCTGATGGCGCTGATCTCCCCGCGACTGACCCTCTTCGCCCTCCTCCCCATGCTGGCCCTCCCCCCGGTGGTGATCGGGTTCGGGCGCATCATCCAACGCCGTTTCGAGCAGATCCAGGAGCAGTTCTCCCGGGTCTCCACGGCGGCCCAGGAGAATCTCACCGGGGTCCGCATCGTCCGGGCCTACGGCCAGGAGGAGGACCAGGCCCGGAGCTTCACGGAGCTGAACCGGGAGTACCTGGACCGGAACATGTCGCTGGTGAAGGCCTCCGGGATCTTCCACCCCACCCTGGGGCTCCTGAGCGGCGGGGCCATGATCCTGGTCCTCTGGCTGGGAGGGCTGGAGGTGATGGCGGGCCGGATCTCCCTGGGGGACTTCGTGGCCTTCGGTTTCTACCTCAACCTCCTCACCTGGCCCCTCATCGCCCTGGGGTGGGTGGTGAACCTCTTCCAGCGGGGGGAGGCCTCCATGGGGAGGCTGAACCGGGTGCTGCAGACCGACCCGGGGATCGCCCCGCCAGCGGACCCGGTGCCGCTCCCCACCGTCATGGGAGGAGTGGAGTTCCGGGGGGTCTCCTTCGCCTACCCCGGCTCTCCCCGACCGGTGCTGGAGAACATCACCTTCCAGGTGGACCCGGGAACCACCGTGGCCATCGTGGGGCCCACCGGCTCGGGGAAGTCCACCCTGGTCTCCCTCCTGGTGCGGCTCCACGACCCCACCTCGGGGGAGGTCCTGGTGGACGGGGTCCCCATCGCCTCGGTGGATCCCGGGGAGCTCCGGAGGGGGATCGGCATGGTGCCCCAGGACCCCTTCCTCTTCTCCGAGACCATCGGGGCCAACATCGCCCTGGGGATGGATGCGGCCCAGGGGTTGCAGGGGGAGGAGGAGGAGGGGGAGGCCCGACTCCGGCGGGTGGAGGCGGCGGCCCGGACGGCGCAACTCCACGCCTCGGTCCAGGACTTCCCGAAGGGGTACGACACCCCCCTGGGGGAGCGGGGGATCAACCTGTCCGGGGGTCAGAAGCAGCGGGCCACCCTGGCCCGGGCGCTGGCGCGGAACCCGGGGATCCTCATCCTGGACGACGCCCTCTCGGCGGTGGACACCCAGACCGAGGCCCGGATCCTGGAGGACCTTCGCACCACCCTGGCGGACCGGACGGCCTTCATCATCAGCCACCGGGTGACGGCGGTGATGCACGCCGATCTCATCCTGGTGCTGGAGGGGGGGAGGATCGTGGAGCGGGGAACCCACGCCGACCTGCTGGCCCGGGAGGGGGTCTACGCCCGGCTCCTCCGCCGGCAACTCCTGGAGCAGGAGATGGACACGGTCCAGGAGCCCGCCGCCGACTGACCCGGCATCACCGCTCTCCCGTCAGATCCGCTCCAGGAGGAACTCCGGTGTGTACCGGTTCAGGTAGGCCGCCAGCACCGTGAAGCTCCCGGTGAGGAGGAGGATCCCCAGGAAGATGAGGAGGACTCCGCTGGCCACCTGCACCATGGGAAGGAAGCGCCGGAAGCGCTTGAAGCTGGAGAGGAACTTCTCCATGGCCACGGCACTCACCATGAAGGGCACCGCCAGCCCGGCAGAGTAGACCGTGAGAAGCCCCACCCCACCCCACATCCCCTCCTGGGTGGCAGCCACGGTGAGGATGGAGCCGAGGATGGGCCCGATGCAGGGGGTCCACCCCGCCCCGAAGGCCGCCCCCACCCCGATGGTCCCCAGGTAGCCCGCCGGCCGGTCCCGGACATGCACCCGCTTCTCCCGGAGGAGCTTCGTGAAGCGGAGGACCCCGGTGAGGTGGAGCCCCAGGAGGATGATGACCACCCCCCCGATCCGGGCGATCCAGACCTCGTAGTAGCGGAAGAACGCCCCCAGGAAGGAGGCGGACGCCCCCATGAGGATGAAGATCAGGCTGAACCCCGCCACGAAGAGCCCGGCGTGGAGGAGGGCAGCCTTCTTGTCCTGCCCCTCCTGGAGATCCTCCAGGCTCATCCCCGTGACGAAGGAGAGGTAGCTGGGAACCAGGGGGAGGACACAGGGCGACAGGAAGGAGAGCAGCCCTGCCCCGAACGCCACCAGCAGAGTCACCTCGGTCATCGTCCCGCCTCTCCGGACAACGGTTCACCCGGCTCCACCCGTGGAAGCTCGGCACCAGCCATCTCCATCTTCCTGGCCCGCCGGGCCTGGAGGAAGGCCCGCACGGCCACCACCAGTCCGAACCATCCCAGGAGCCCGGACAACGTCCAGGCGGTGGTCCTGGGAAAGATGGCCATGAGGGCCGCCAGCGTGAGGAGGATGGCCGCGGAGGTCCCCAGGGCGGTCCGATCCTCACGGCCCAGCACCCGTTCCCCGGCAATGGCCTCTCCCAGCGCCGTTCCCAGCCGGGCCAGATCCCCGATCCGGAACCCCGAATTCCCGTGGGGGTGCCGAATGGCCTCCTCCAGCCGCTCCCCCAGCGTCCCCTCCGGATCCAGCGGCGAGGTCCGGGGCGCCGCCGGGAATTCCCCGGGCAGCCTCCCGCGGGACCGCTTCCCCGGGAGGACGATCTCCACCGAGGAGGCCAGGTCCGCCAGGAAGAGCCCCTCCATCTGCCGCCCCAGGTCCACATCCTGAACGGCCACGTCGATCTCCCAGTTCCCCAGGAGGGAGGCGGCGTTGAGATTGCTGGACCCGATCCGGCTCCACATCCCGTCGGTGACGGCGGTCTTGGCGTGGATCATGGGGCCCTGCCACTCAAAGATGCGCACTCCCGCTTCCAGAAGGAACCGGTACCCACCCCGGGAGAGGGTGCCCACCCAGGGCCAGTTGTTGTGCTGGGGAACCAGGATCCGCACATCCACCCCATCCCGGGCCGCCGAGGTGAGGGCCTCCACCACCGGCCGGGGGGCCACGAAGTAGGGGTCGGTGATCCACATCCGCTCCCGGGCACCGGTGGCCATGAGCTGCGCCACGCGGTACACCCGACTGCGGAAGGGCACCCCCTCGATGACCCAGACCGGGGTATCCCCCACCGGCTCCACCTGGTCGGGATCGCTCCAGGCGTCGGCAGACACCGGGGAGCCCCGCTCCGCCCAGATCCGCTCGAAGGCACGGGCGGCGGCGGCGGCGGCGGGACCGCGGAGCTCCGCACCGGTATCCCGCCACGGGGGCTGCGTCGCGGTCCCCGCCCACTCCACCCCCACGCACATCCCCCCCACATAGGCCACCTCGCCGTCCACGCAGACCAGCTTCCGGTGGTCCCGCTGGAAGAAGCCGAAGGGGTCCCGGATGGAGGGGGGGTTGAAGGCCCGGAGCTCCACCCCGGCCTCCCGGAAGGGCTTCCAGAAGCGCCGGGGGGTGGCCCAGCACCCCACGAAGTCGTACAGGACCCGGACCTGCACCCCCTCCCGGGCCCGGGCGATGAGGGCGTCCCGGAAACGGCGCCCCACCACGTCGTCCCGGAGGATGTAGTTCTCGAAGTGGATGAAACGGCGGGCCTGCTGGATGGCCTCCAGCCAGAGATCGAAGGTCAGGGGACCGTCGAACTGGAGGCGGACCAGGTTGCCGTCGATGCGGGGGGAGCCTGCGGCCCGGTCAAGGGCGCGCCCCCACAGGGGGATCTGGGACGCCGGCAGGGGGGCGGAATGCCCCGAGGAATCAGGGGTCACGGGGGGCCCCGGGAAACACCAGGATCAGACCGTCTCGATGGGGCAGGTCAGTCCCTCGTTCCGCACCGTGGCACCCTCCTCCCGGGCCTGACGGGAGAGACCGAAGATGACCAGCTTGTGGTGGGTGGGGAGGAATCCGTGCTCCCGGGCCACCTCGTCGATGATCTGCTGGACCTCGGGACTCCGGAACTCCAGGATGTTCCCGGTCTCCGTGCACACCAGGTGGGCGTGGACGGGCTCCCTGGAGAGGCGATGCTCGTACCTCTTGAAGCCCTCCTCGAAGTCGTGCTCCTCCACCAGCTTGCTCCGGACCAGGAGGTCCAGGGTCCGGTAGATGGTGGCCTTTCCGATGCGCTCTCCCCGCCTCCGGAGCTCGTGTTCCAGGTCATCCACCGAGAGGTGCCCATCGCTGGTGAACACCGCCTCGGCCACCACCTCCCGCTGGCTGGTGACAGGAAGCCCCTGGTCCCGGAGGTACCGGCCAAAGAGTCGGATGAACGGCGCCACCGACGGTGCGGTCTTCATGGAGATCTGTCCTCCCTGGCGGCCTGCTCCACGCGGGCCAACCAGTGGCTATAGGTATCCTGACTCCCTCCCACGGACACCTCCGTGGGGTCTCCCGCCTCCATCCCGCTCCTGCGCACGACCCCGGCGATGATCCTCGGGAGGCGATCCGGCGGAGCGACCCCTTCTTCCTGGAGGACGGGGTCGAAGGAGATCCCCTTCCCCGTCTCCTCCGACGTGTAGCGGAGGGTCACCAGGAGGCGGCGGTCCGGATCGTCCGGCAGGAGGAGTGAGGCCACAAGCAGCCCCCGTTCCACCCGACCCAGCCGGCTGGGGGGGAACACCCAGAGGCGATCCAGGCGATCCACCGACACCCGCTCTCCGAGAAGACGCCCGGCCCGGCCGATGGCATCGGGGACCCCGGGGTCGCCCCGACCTGACACTCTACCGCTCTCCAGGGGCGGACGTTCCGGATTCCAGTGCGCGGACGGCCTCCTTCACGGCCGCCACCACCCGGTCCAGCACCTCCTGGAGATCCCCCTGCACCACGGCGCCGGCGGCCCGGACATGCCCTCCCCCGCCGAATCTCCTGGCCACCTCGTTCACATCCACCGGCCCGTTGGAACGGAAGGAGATCTTCACCCCCCCGTCCCCGATGCTCCGGAAGAGGAGGCCCACCTCCACCCCCTCCAGCGAACGGGGCTGGTCCACGAAGCCCTCCAGGTCCTCGGAGGTGGCCCCCAGCTCCTCGAAGGCGTCCCGGGGCACCACGATCCAGGCCACCCCGTCCTCGCTCTGGACCGTGGGAAGGGAGGCGGCCAGGAGTCTCAGGCGGCGGAGGGGGGCGGTCCCGTACACCTGCTTGTGGAGCCCCTCGGGGGAGGCCCCCCGCTCCACCAGCCCGGCCACCGCACGGAGCGCCCCTGCCGTGGTGTTGGAGAAGCGGAAGCCGCCGGTGTCCGTGAGGATCGCCACGTAGAGGCCGTCCGCCATGGCCTGGGTCCAGGGCCCCCCCGCCTCCCGGAAGAAGTCGTAGAGAAGCTCCCCGGTGGCGGCGGCGGTGGAGTCCCGGTAGGAGATCCCCCCGATGGCCCGGTCCCCCGGCGGATGGTGATCGATGACCGCTGTGGGAAGGCCCTTCACCAGCGGATGCACCCGCCCGATCCGGGGCACCTCCCCCGTATCCACCACTACACAGAGATCCGCACCGGCGACCCTGTCGCCCACGTCCTCCGCCGTCACCTCCAGCACCACCCCCCGGTCCTCCAGCAGGAACGCCAGCGTCTCGGGAAAGGGAGTGGGGTTCACGATGAGGACCTCCCGTCCGATGGCAGCCAGCCAGGAGGCCAGGGCCGCCTGGCACCCCGTGCCGTCACCGTCGGCGTTCAGATGGGTGGTCAGGACGACCCGCTGGGCTTCCTTGAGGACCGGGAGCAGTTCCCGGATGGCGGAGAGGCGGTGGGGTGCGACTGGATCCGTCACGGTGCGGAGTGTTCCGGGCTCGGGGAACGAAGGGTCCGGGAAGTGGGGGGTGGGCCAAGGCTAGATGGCGGGGGGGAGACGGTCAAGCGCCCCCCTTCCCGGCCCGGGTCATGAGCAGCCGGAGAAGATCCGCGGCCTGTTCCCGCAACCGGTCCACCGTTCCATCGTTTTCCAGCACCTGGTCCGAGCGCTCCTTCTTCAGGCCCGGCTCCATCTGGGCGTCCATCATCCTCCGGGCCTCGCCGGGAGCGAGTCCCCGCCGTTCCTCCAGGCGGGCCAGGCGCTGAGAGGCCGGGGCATCCACCAGGACGATCTCGTCGACGGTGTCCTCGAGCCCGGCTTCGAAGAGGAGGGGGATCTCCAGCACCACCAGGGGAGCCCCGACCCGCCCCTGCTCCTCCAGCCAGACGTCCCGGAGGGCGGCGATGCGGGGGTGGAGGATCCCCTCCAGCCGCTGCCGGGCGGCGGGATCCCGGAAGACCCGGTCCCTCAGCGCCCCCCGGTCCAGCGTCCCATCCCGCTGAAGCACCTCCGGGCCGAAGGCCTCCACCACCTCCTGGAGACCGGGGGATCCGGGCTCCACCGCCTGCCGGGCCAGTTCATCCGAGTCCACGACCGGCACCCCCGCCTCGGCCCACAGACGGGCAACGGTGCTCTTTCCGGAGGCCACATTCCCGGTGAGCCCCACACGCCACGGCCGGG
>CAYQVI010000068.1:0-16187 GCA_964420725.1 uncultured Gemmatimonadaceae bacterium
GCCGGGGTGCCCATCCTGGGGACCTCCGTGGACGCCATCGACCGGGCCGAGGACCGGGAGCGCTTCGACGAGGTCTGCACCCGGATCGGGGCCCGGGTCCCGGAGAACGGGGTGGCCACCAGCGAGGAGGGGGCGCTCCGGGTGGCCAGGGAGATCGGGTACCCGGTGCTGGTCCGCCCCAGCTACGTGCTGGGGGGACGGGCCATGGAGATCGTCCACGACGAGGAGACGCTCAAGGGCTACTTCGACCGGGCCTTCCGGGCCTCTCCGGACCACCCCGTCCTGGTGGACCGCTTCGTGGAGGATGCCTTCGAGGTGGATGTGGATGCCCTGTGCGACGGCGAGCGGGTGGTCATCGGGGGGATCATGCAGCACATCGAGAGCGCCGGGATCCACTCCGGCGACTCCGCGTGCGTGCTCCCTCCCTACGCCCTGGGGGTCGAATCGCTGGACGTGATCCGGGATCTCACCCGGAAGTTCGCCCTGGAGCTGGGGGTGGTGGGGCTCATGAACGTCCAGTACGCCGTGAAGGACGGGGTGGTGTACGTCATCGAGGTGAACCCCCGGGCCTCCCGGACCATCCCCTATGTGAGCAAGGCCACCGGAGTGGCGCTGGCCCGGCTGGCGGCCCGGGTCATGGCAGGGGAGCGTCTGGTGGACATGGACGTTCCGGAGGAGCCGACGGTGCCGGGCTTCGCCGTCAAGGAGGCGGTCTTTCCCTTCAACCGCTTCGATGTGGATACGGTTCTGGGCCCCGAGATGCGCTCCACCGGGGAGGTCATGGGCTTCGACGACACCCTGGGGATGGCCTTTGCCAAGGCCCAGGCGTCGGCCTGGAACCCGCTCCCCCGGGAGGGGATCGTGGCGGTGACCGTGCATGACCGGGACAAGGCCACGGTCACCCCCCTCATCCGTCGCTTCCACGCCCAGGGGTTCGGGATCATCGCCACCCGGGGGACCATGGAGCACCTCCAGCGGCAGGGGATCCCCTGCGAGCGGATCTTCAAGGTGGGGGAGGGGCGGCCGGACATCGTGGACCGGATCACCTCCGGGGCCGTGCAGCTGCTGGTGAATACCCCCCTGGGGCAGCGGGCCATCTACGACGAGTACGCCATGCGCCGGGCGGCCATCACCTACAAGGTGGCCTACCTCACCACGATGTCCGCCACCGCCGCCGCCGCTGGAGGGGTGGAGGCTCTGCGGAACGATGTCCACCGTGTCACCAGCCTCCAGGAGCGGGTGGTCCGGACCCCCGAGACGGCGGCTCCCACCCGTGGGTGACACCGGAAAGGTGAGGGACCCCGCCACCACCGCCTTCCTGCTCCACTCCGCCGCCGCCCTCCACGACACCGGGTGGGGGCACCCGGAGCACCAGGGGCGGATGCGCTCCCTGGCCTCCACGGTGGGGAAGGACATGATGGTCCTCCACGACCGGGTGCTCCAATGGGAGGCTGAGCACGCAGATCCGGAGGTGTATTCGCTGGTCCATACGGCGGATCACATCCAGCGGGTCCGGAGCGCCGTGGAGCGGGCGGCGGCCTCCAACGAGATCGTGGCGCTGGACGCCGACACCCGGGTGTCCGGGGCCTCCTGGGAGGCGGTCACCGGGAGCACCGGTGCCCTTCTCCGGGCGCTGCGGGGGGTGGCGGACGGGGAGTGCCGACGGGCCTTCGTGGCCTCCCGCCCTCCGGGGCATCACGCCACTGCGGATCGGGCGATGGGGTTCTGCCTGTTCAACCAGGTGGCGGTGGCGGCCCGCTGGCTGCAGCGGGAGAAGCTGGCGGAGCGGGTCCTCATCGTGGACTGGGACGTCCACCATGGCAACGGCACCCAGGACATCTTCTACGACGACCCCTCCGTCTTCTTCTGCTCCCTCCACCAGTTCCCCCACTGGCCCGGCAGCGGCGCGGCCGACGAGAGCGGAACGGGGGCGGGCACCGGAACGACCCTCAACGTTCCGGTGGAACCCGGGACGCCCCGGGGGGAGTATCTGGACAGGTTCCACGCTGCCATGGCCTCCATCCGGGAGCGATTCCAGCCGGACTGGATCCTGGTCTCTTCCGGGTTTGACGCGCTGGCAGGGGATCCGCTGGGGAGTCTCCTCCTGGAGCCGGCGGACTTCCACCAGATGACCCGGACCTTGGTGGAGTGGGCCGACGAGGTATGCAGTGGAAGGGTGGTGGCCCTGCTGGAAGGGGGATACAATCCGTCCAGGACCGGGCAGGGAGCCGTCGCGGTGATCAGGGGGCTCAGCGGTGCACCGGTGCCGGACTTTCCGGCGGTGCAGTCCACGCGGGAAGAGGAGTGGTGAAGATGGACAGGTCCAAAGGACAGAAGGGAGCGATCCGGTCGCTCAGGCAGGGCTGGGTTCCTGGACTCATGGTATTGGGCCTCATCTTCGGCACGTCCTCCCTGGGAGCCCAGACCACCATCACCCCCGCCCTGGAACCCCGGAGTTCACACCCGGCAGCCGATCGGGCCATTGCGGAGTTGAAGTCCCCCTACTGCCCCGGCTTCATGTTGGAGATCTGTCCTTCTCCCGATGCAGCGGCCCTCCGGGACAGCATCCAGATGCTTGCCCGGGACGGGATGTCCACCGCCCAGTTGGTGGAGTGGATGATCGGCAACCACGGTGAGATCTATCGGGCGGTTCCGAAGGCGGAGGGGAACGGTCTCTGGGCCTGGCTGGGTCCTCCGGTGGGCTTGGCCTTCGGGGTGGCGGGGCTCTTCCTCCTCTTCATGCAGGTCAAGTCCCGGCGGGCCAGGGTCATCCCCACCCCGAAGCGGCCGGTGCTGTCGGAGGTGGAGCGCGCCCGGGTGCAGGCGGCCATGCGGGAGATGGAGGCACTCGAGGAGCCGATCCTCTGAGTGGCGACATCGGCGGGACCGGGCCCCCCGGGGCTCCGTCCATGCTGGACCTGGTGCGATTGAGCCACCGGGCTCTCTTTCCCCCCGGAGGACAGGAACTCTACAGGCAGGTGGCCCGCCTCACCCGGATGGACGGTGAGTCCGAGGTGCTGGTGGCGGGGTGCGGTGCCGGGATCACCGCGGAGTACTTCGTCCGGGACCGGGGCGCCCGGGCCTCCGGAGTGGACCCGGACCCGATCCTCGTGGAGCGGGCCGAGGCCCGGGTCCGGGAGTCCGGACTCTCCCACCGGGCCACCTTCCAGGTGGCATCGGCCCATGATCTCCCCTACCGCGACGGCATCTTCGACGTGGTGGTGGGAGAACTCTCCCTGGCGGTGGGAACCGACGAGGACCACGCCATCCGGGAACTCGTGCGGGTGCTTCGCCCCGGGGGTCGGATCGCCCTGGTCCAGTTGGTGTGGAAGGCCCCGGTGGACCCGGGGCGTCGGGAGATCCTGGCCCGCCACATGGGGGCCCGCCCCCTGATGCTGGTGGAGTGGAAGCGGCTCCTACGCTTGGCGGGGATCCGTCAACTCCACACCGAGGACTGGTCCGACGAGGAGACCGCCTTCCGCCCCCAGGGGGTGAAGCCCTTCCCGGACTTTGCCGAACTGTTCTCCCTCCCCGAGAAGCTGGGGATCCTCCGGCGGGCGTGGGGGCGATGGGGGTGGCAGGGGGTGAAGACCGCCGTGGCCCGGGAGGCCGAGGTGCACCGACTCCTCACCCGGGAACGGATCCTGGGGCTGGCGCTCCTGGTGGGACGGACCCCGGAGGCCGAGGACGTCCCGCCGGAAGAGGTCCCCCCTGAAGCGGGGGGAGGGGCGCCCTTGTCGCCGGACGGGGAAGAGGAGGGGGCACCTGAATCGCCGCGGGACGGTGGGGTTTCCGGACCCGGACCCCAGCCCCCCCGTGATGTGAGCGGCCTTCCCCTCTTCACCCAGGGAAGGCCCGAGACGTGATCGCTCCGGGTCCTGTACCGGAGTCGTCCCATGTGGTCCACTCCCTGGCGCACCCTCGTCCCGATCCGGGTCCTGCCTCCGCTCCTGGTGTTCGGGGAGGCCGAGCCCGAGCCCGAGCCCGCATACGGTCCCCTGCAGAAGTCCTGGCGCCCGCTGTTCCCGATGACGCCGCCAACCCCTCACCCCAGTGCGGAGCCGATCCGTGAGTGAAACCCCCGTCGTCCTCACCGCCGAAGGTGTGCGGGACATCCAGCACGCCCTCCAGGAGGCCGGGCTGGACGGCTGGCTCCTCTACGAGTTCCACGGGCAGAACCCCATTGCCGCCTCCCTCACCGGGCTGGGGTGGAACACCCGGCGATCCTTCGTCCTGGTCCCCCGGAGCGGGGACCCGGTGGCGCTGATCCACGCCATCGAGGGGTCCTCGTGGCGGCACTGGCCCTGGGAGACCCGGCGCTATGCCGGGTGGCGGGAGATGGAGGCCGCCCTGGGGGTGCTGGTGGCGGGGCGCCCCCGGCTGGCCATGGAGATCTCTCCCGGCTCCGCAGTCCCCACCCTGGACCGGATCCCCGCCGGGCTGCTGGAGCTCCTGCGGAGCCTGGGGGTGGAGCCGGTGGGCTCCGGTGATCTGGTGACCCGGTTCCATGCCCGGTGGACGCCGGAGCAGCTCGGGGTGCACCGGACCAGCGCAGCTGTCCTGCAGGATGTGGCCCGGGAGGCCTTCCGCCGGGCCGCCGACGCTGTCCGTGCCGGGGCTCCCCTCACCGAGGGGACCCTCTCCCGTTGGATCCTGGAAACGCTGGACCAGGAGGGCCAGGGGGCCGACTCCGGGTGCATCGTGGCCATCGGACCCCGGGCCGCCGATCCCCACTACCAGCCCGGAGAGGTGGGAGAGACCATCGCCGCCGGTCAGGTGCTCCTCATCGACCTCTGGGGGAAGCCCACGGCCTCCGCCGTGGCCGCCGACCAGACCTGGATGGGGATCCTGGACTCCACGGTCCCCCCCCGGGTGCAGGAGGTCTGGGAGGCGGTGCGGGATTCCCGGGACGCGGCGCTGGCCTTCCTCCAGGAACGCTTCGCCGCCGGCACCCCCATCCGGGGGTTCGAGGTGGACGACGTGGCCCGCTGGGTCATCACCGACCGGGGGTATGGAGACTTCTTCGTGCATCGCACCGGCCATTCCATCGATACCGATCTCCATGGGTCGGGGCCGAACCTGGACAACCTGGAGACCCGGGACCACCGGCTCCTCATCCCCGGGGTGGGCTTCTCGGTGGAGCCGGGGATCTACCTCCCCGATGACCTGGGGGTGCGGAGCGAGGTGGATGTCTACTGGGGGGAGGAGGGTCCGGAGGTGACCACCCCCGATCCCCAGCGGGAGATCTTCCGGCTGCTGGAAGGATGACGGAATGGTGAACCGGGACCTCTTCGGGGATCCGGTCCCCGGGAAGGAGACGCCGCCGAAGAAGAAGAAGGCCAGGACGGCCCCCCCCGACATGGCCGGACTCCCCCGGGTGGAGGTGGCCCTCCCCCTCCCCCTGGACCAGAGCTTCACCTACGCGGTGGATGCTCCCGCCCCGGCTCCCGGCACCCGGGTACGGGTCCTCTTCCGGGGGCGCCCCATCGTGGGGTGGGTCCTGGGCCCCGGGGATCCGGTGGACCGCCCCGGGCTCCGGAAGGTCAGCGAGGTCCTGGAGGCGGAGCCTTCCGTCCCCCCGGCGCTCCTGGAGCTCACCGCCTGGATCGCGGACTACTATGTGGTATCCCGGGGGCTGGCGCTGCGGAGTGCCCTCCCCGCCGTCCTCTCCGACGCCGCCCGCAGCGCCCCGGTCCTCGTGCGGAAGGTGGCCCGGGTGAACCGGTGGCTGGGGACGCTGGAGGACCGGGAGGCGCTGGGGCGCCGGGCCCCCCGTCAGCGGGAGTGCTACGAGGCGCTGGAGGCCGCCGGAGGGGAGGAGGAGGTGGCCCGCCTGGAGGAGAAGGGGTTCGGCCGGGGGGTGGTGGCGGGGCTGGCGTCGAAGGGGCTGGTGGAGGTGGTGGATGCGGAAATCATGCGGGACCCGTTCTCGGACATCCCCGCGGAGCCCGCCCCGGTCTTCTCACCCACCCCCGCCCAGGCGGAGGCGGCAAGGGTGCTCCTGTCGGCGCTGGACGACCCGGAGCGGCGCCCCATCCTCCTCCACGGGATCACCGGGTCGGGGAAGACCCTGGTCTACCTGGATCTCCTGGAGGAGGTGGTGGTGCGGCGGGGGCAGGGGGCCATCGTCCTGGTTCCTGAGATCGCCCTCACCCCCCAGACCGTGAGCCGCTTCCGGGCCCGCTTCGGCGACCGTGTGGCGGTGCTCCACTCCGCCCTGAGTGACGGAGAGCGCTACGACGCCTGGCGGCAGCTCCACAGCGGGGAACGGACCATCGCGGTGGGGGCTCGCTCCGCCATCTTCGCCCCGGTGCGCAACCTCGGTGCCATCGTTGTGGACGAGGAGCACGACGGGAGCTACAAGCAGTCGGAGGCCCCCCGCTACCACGCCCGGGACGTGGCGGTGGTGCGGGCGGCCCGGGAGGGGGCGGTGTGTGTGCTGGGGAGCGCCACCCCCTCCCTGGAGAGCTGGCACAATGTCCTCCAGGACAAATACGTGAAGGTGACGCTCCCCCTCCGGGCCACCGGGGGGGCGCTTCCCGGGGTCACGGTGGTGGACCTCCGGGCCCTGCGACCGGGGGCCGCCGCCCGGGAGGCGGACCGGACGGGTGGAGGGGCTCCGGCACCCCCCCGGGGTGCTGCGGCAGGGACGGGGGGGCGGGGCCGCCCGGAGGTGGGGACCACCCGGGGGGACCCCTCTTCCAGCGCCGGCGGAGAGGGGGGGATGATCCTTTCGCCCCTCCTGGTGGAGGCCGTGCAGCGACGCCTGGAGAGGGAGGAGCAGGTGATCCTGCTCCTGAACCGCCGGGGCTACTCCAGCTTCGTCCAGTGCCGGGCCTGCGGCGACGTGCGGAGCTGTCCCAACTGCGCCGTCTCCCTCACCTGGCACAGGGGGACCGGGCGCCTGGTGTGCCACCACTGCCGCCACGAGGAGGCTTCCCCCTCCCGGTGCATCCGCTGCGGCTCCGACGACCTGTCGTTCCGGGGGATCGGCACGGAGCAGGTGGAGCGGGCCGTGGGGGAGACCTTCGGCCGGGCCCGGATCGCCCGGATGGATGTGGACACCACCGGCGGGAAGTGGTCCCACTACGAGATCCTGGGGCGGGTGGGGCGCGGCGAGGTGGACATCCTCCTGGGCACGCAGATGATCGCCAAGGGGCTGGACTTCCCCCGGGTGACGCTGGTGGGGGTGATCAACGCCGACGTGGGGATCCACCTGCCGGACTTCCGGGCCAGCGAGCGGACCTTCCAGCTCCTGAGCCAGGTGGCGGGGCGAGCGGGACGGGGGACGCTGGGGGGGGAGGTGATCATCCAGACCTCCCTTCCGGATCACTACGCCATCCAGTGTGCCCTCACCCACGACTACGCCGGCTTCGCGGAACGGGAGCTGAGGGAGCGGTCGAGTCCGTCCTATCCACCGGTGGCCCGGTTGGCCAACGTAGTGGTGAGCAGCCCCGACCCGGAGTTGGCCGCCGGCGCCGCGGAGGCTGCCACGGCGTGGCTTCGGGCCCGGATCCGGTCCGCCGCACGGGGGGGACACGACCCCACCGGGCAGGTGGAGGTGGTGGGTCCCGCCCCCGCACCCATCGAGCGCCTCCACAACCGGTGGCGCTGGCACTTCCTCCTGAGGGCGGGAGCCGCGGGGCCCCTGGGCCGGGTGCTCCGGGGCTTCAGCGCCGGGTTCACCCCCCCGGCGGGGGACATCCGACTGGCCCTGGATCGGGATCCCGTGGCCCTGCTCTAGAGCGGCGAACTCTGGTGCGGTGACCCGGGGGGCTCGATTCACCCCGGCTTCTGCTTCGCCCCATGGGGAGGGGTCGCCGGGGGGGACCTGGAGCGGCACGGCTGGAACCACCCTGTTACGCCTGGGGTCACATGCCGCGTTGATCGGGGCCCCCACCCCCCGTATCTTGTGGAGTGTTCCGGGTGCCCCCGCCCAGGGGACTGGGAACCATCCGTCGGGATGTGCACCCGTCCCGGCTCTCTCCCGGAGGAATGGCCTCCATGGGTTGCCTGGCCCTGAACGCCTCGTTCGAGCCTCTCACGATGGTCCCCGCCCGGCGGGCGATCCGGCTTGTACTGGATCGCAAGGCCGAGATCCTGGAGGTGGACCCGGGGCGGGCCTTCCGCTCCATCGACCAGGAACTCCCCTGTCCGTCGGTGATCCGCCTGGTGCGCTACGTCCACGTGCCCCGGCGGTTCCGGCGGCAGGTGACCAACACCTTCCTCTTCGCCCGGGACGACTACACCTGCCAGTACTGCGGGCGGCACCGGAGCGAACTGCGGGGGCGTCAGTTCCTCACGAGGGACCATGTCCTCCCGGTGTCCCGGGGGGGAGAGAACCTCTGGTCGAACGTGGTCACCGCCTGTTCCCCCTGCAACAACCGGAAGGGGGACCGGCTTCCCGGCGAGGCGGGACTCCCCCTCCTGCGCACCCCCGCCGAGCCCAACTATGTGCACCTGGTCTGGGCGGTGCGGCGGGTCACGGCGGTGCAGGGGAAGTACATCGCGATGTTCTACGGGGAGGACGCGCTGCAGGCGATCCTGCAACCGGAGGTCCGGGACGGGGCGTCGGGAGACGGGATCGTGGAGGTGGCACCGGGCACCGGGATCCGGCTGGACCCCCGGGGCTGAGGGCTCCGGGGACCGTCCTACTCGTCCAGCCAGGCGTAGGGACGCTCGTGGACCTGCCCTCCCCCCCGAACCGTGCCCTGGGCGGTGAACTCCTTCCAGCGGATCACCCACCCCCGCACCGGATCCTGGTCCACCTCGCAGGTGAACCCCGGAGACTCGGAGCGCTCCTCGAGGAAGCGGGTCATGGCAGGGGGAAGCTCCGGAAGGCCATCCTGGGTGAAGGTGGCGGGAGGGACGTTCAACTCCCGGATCAGCTCCGCCTCCAGCATCTTGAGGCTCCGGAGGGCCTGCTCCACATGATGGAGCACGTCCCCCAGCATGCCGGCGGCATCCACCCCCCTGCGGATCCTGGCTTCCCGGAGGAGATCCCCCAGCAGTGGCCCGTCCAACTCCCGACGGATCACGTCCAGCCGGAGCTCGATTCCCTCATGGGCAGCCAGCAGGTCCAGCATCTCCCGGTCGCCGGGGTG
This sequence comes from uncultured Gemmatimonadaceae bacterium, assembly GCA_964420725.1. GTDB lineage: Bacteria > Gemmatimonadota > Gemmatimonadetes > Longimicrobiales > Gaopeijiaceae > CAYQVI01. Next base: position 9,105 of record CAYQVI010000068.1, read on the forward strand.
CGCCACGGGCGAAGCCCCGGAGGCCGTCCCGCCCCCGTGGAGAGACGCCGGAGGGCCCTCTCCCGGTGCCGGTGCCGGAGGGGGAGGCCCCACCGCAAGGGAAGAGGGCAAGGGTGCGATTCCCGGCGGGCCGGAGGGGCGATCAGTCGGTGTCATCCACCGAGCCATCTTCCGATTTCCCCCACTCCTCGGCGGCCTCCTCCTGTCGCGCCAGCGCCTCCCGGACGATCCGGAGGGAGTCTCGCATCCCGGTGTCCTCGACGGCTTCCATCAGTCCCATGGAATCGGTGTCCTCCTCGGAGTGCTCCTCCGTCTCGGCGCCGGGAAGATTCCTCGTTCCCCGGACCTCGTGGGCGAACAGCTTCTGACGCAGATCCCCCAGGAGGGACTGGACATGGGGGATGGAGTGAAGCAGCCGCCCCTCCTCGTCCAGGCGGAGGAGGAGGCGGGCGAACCGGATCAGGTCCGCTCGGATCTGTTCCGGCGGAATATCGTCGTACCGTCCCATGGTGTCGTCGCTCTCGTCGTGGTCTCCGCTCCGGTCTGTGGGCAACGGAGGCCCGGCTCTTCGCCGGTTGCCATCCTCCCCCACCGGAGCTGCAGAGGGAATGTATACCCCGGAGGCGGAGGTCACCCGGCCTGCCCACCGCATCCTCTCCAGATCAGGTTGCACCACCCTTCTCCACGATGCAACTCCCGCTCCACCCTGCCGGCAGCCGGTTTTCCATGCAGAGGGGCGGAAGTCGCCGGGTCTGGCAGGAACGGAGGTATCGAAACCGGACAGAAAGTACCGGATTCCCCTACTTCGTGCCGTGGCGGCCGCACCACGCGTGCGAGGTACCGAGGCAACCCGGATCCACCGAGGGCCGCGGTGGGCGGTGGGAAGGGTGATTGCCTGTCGGATTCCTGCCTCTTCATCTTGTGGCACATCCCGTGCAAAGAACACGGAAGGAACGTTCGGGGAAGAATTTTCCGCGACCCCATCGGCAGTGGATGAATTATGACATCAGTTGAAGAAGTCCGCCGGACGCAGACCGTGGAACTGGCTTCGCGGTCCGGCTTCACCCTGGTGGAGTTGGTGGTGGTTGTGGTGATGGCCGCAATTGTGGCCGGGATCGCCGTGCCTGTGGTGAATATCGCCCGTTATCGAACCGACTCGTCGGTGCTGGAGCTCTTCTCCACCCTTCAGGCTTCTCAGCGGATGGCGGTCCTTCGGGGCCATACGATCAACATCGCCCTGGACCTGGAAGGGGATCGCTACCGGATCCACAACGACGAGAACAACGACGGGATCATCGACCAGGGGGAGTCCATCCGATGGGTGCCCCTGGGAGAGGGTGTGACCTTCGGACGTGGGGGCGCTACCCCGTTGGAGGGTTCCTCGGACCAGGAGGGCGCCCACACGTTCACCAGGACCCAGGGCGACTTTCCGGCCTTCGCGTTCCGGAGAAACGGAAGTGGGACGGAAGAGGGGGTGCTCTACATCACCTCCGGGCGCTCGGCCAGTTCCGGCGCCTTCCCGCAGGAGACCAGGGCGGTGGCGGTGAGCCGCGCCACAGGCCGCGTCTCCTGCTTCAGGAACGGATCAGACGGATGGCGCGAAGGATGTTGAGGGCGGACGATCGGCGCGGCTTCACCCTCGTGGAGATCATCGTGGCCCTGCTTCTCCTCTCCGTGGCGGTGTTGGGGATGGGCGCATCGTCGGCCACCCTGGTGCGCCGGGCCATGGAGGCGGAGATGGAGAGTCTTGCGCAGCAGGCCGTGGAGGACCGGCTGGCCCTGGTGGCCCTGGAGCCGACCTACTCGGATATCGACGGCTATATCGGGACCGAGAGCGTCGTCCCGGGGCTGGAGGGGGCGTCCAGGGTCACGGCTGTGGAGCACATTCGGAATACCGGTACCGGGGGGCGTATGGTCGACTATCGGGAGATCACCGTCACGGTGAGCGGCGGGCCCATCCGGGTTCCCTACTCCCGTTCGGTGACGGTGGGGGCACCATGAGCAGGGGGAACCGCAACCCGTCCGGGAATCCGGTGCGGCTGGGCTTCACCCTCATCGAGCTCCTGATCTCCATCGTGGTGTTCGGCGTCATCATTGCCGGGGCCATGGGGTTCCTGGCCTCCCAGAACGATGCGTTCCGGCGGGGCACGGAGCGGATGGAGGCCATCCAGAACCTGCGCTATGCCGCCGGGATGCTGGAGTCCGACCTCCGGACCCTGGGGACCAACCTCCCTCCGGACCAGCCGCCCCTGGTGTATGCCGGGGAGGACGTGGTGGCCTTCTCGGCGGACTACGCCTCCAACACGCCCAACGACATCTTCGCCGTCTATTCCCTCCCTGAGGCCCCTTCGGGTCAGGTGATGGCGCCCACTGCGCCGCTGGTGATTCCCAACACCACGTACTCGTGGCCGACGGTGCGGTACGAGACCACCGCGGGAACCAACAGCCCGGCGGAGTTGCTGATGTTCTTCTTCCGGCCGGATTCGTCCACCACCCGCACCGACGACTACGTCCTCTTCAGGAAGATCAACGACCAGCCGCCTGAGCTGCTGGCGAAGAACCTCCTCCGGGACCCGGAAGCTCCGTTCTTCCGCTATCTGATCCGCCGGAACTTCGCCAGCGCGAATCCGGCGCTGGATTCCATCCCGGACGACGACCTTCCGCTGATCCACGTGGCGGCCAGGCACGGATCCGCCGCCGACACCGGACGCTCCGCGCTGTCGGACAGTGTCCGTGCGGTGCGGGTCTCCTTCGGAGCCACCAACGGGCTGGAGGGGGACTACGAGCATACGTCCTACCTCACCCGGGTGGTGCGGCTCCCCAACGCCGGACTCTCCCTGATCCGGACCTGCGGTGATGAGCCAATTCTCACCACCGGCCTCTCGGCAGTGCAGGTGGTGACGGCCGACGGGCGGCCGGCGGTGGAGTTGAACTGGAGCCCCTCGGTGGACGAGGCGGCCGGTGAGAAGGACGTGGTCCGGTACGTGGTCTGGCGCAGGCCCGGAGGTGCCCCCGACTGGGGCGAACCGCTCCTCAGTATTCCGGCCGGTCAGCCGTCCTACCTGTACGAAGACAGTTCGGTGGCCCCGGGCAGCTATCAGTATGCCGTGGCCGCCCAGGATTGCACCCCCACCCTCTCCTCGCTGGTGACGTCCGTCACCGTGCTGGTTCCGTGAGGGATGTGAAGATGGAGACGACCATGATGGGATATCCGCGGGACGAGAAGGGCTTCGCCCTGGTCCTCACACTTCTGGTGGTCCTGGCGATCGGAGCCCTTGCCTCCGGAGCCGTCGTGGTGGGATCGAATCAGCTCCTTGTGAGCCGCTACCATGAGCGGAGCGGCACGCTGGACTCCGCTGCCGAAGCCGGGGTGGAGTTGGGTCGTGCCCTGCTGAACGGAGACCGGACGCTCTATCCGGACGATGGGTATACCATCCTGGAAGACGGAGCCCCGGTGCTGGATGCTTCCGGGAATGCACTGCCCGGGGTGGAGCGCTCCATCTACGTGGGCCCCTCCGGCGTCACGTCGGGGCAGTACGGGGTCTTCGGGTCCATCGTCTCCGTGGTCAAGGATGGGGGTGGAGGTGTGTCCATCCGCCGTTCGCAGATCTTCCAGGAGAGCTTCGCCAAGTACGCCTACTTCACCGATATCGAACCTTCCAACATCGCGTTCGGTGGAGGGGACCAGATCTGGGGGCCGGTCCACACGAACGACGACCTGAAGATCTATGCGTCGGGGGCCACCTTCCACAACGAGGCCCGTACGGCGGGGCAGGTGGTGGGATCCTCCTTCGGGACCTTCATGCGGGGGTACGAAGAGGAGGTTCCCCCCATCCCCATGCCCGAGACGGCAGAGCTGGACCGTCTCCGGGTGCAGGCACAGATCGGGAACACCCACTTCATCTCCACGAACAACGGGCTGGCCGGCGAGGCCACCACCCGGATCGAGTTCGTGGCGTTGGATCTGAACGGGGACGGCAGCACGAACGGCGATGACGAGGGCTTCATCAAGGTCTACCAGTCCGCAAATCCGGCCTGGGTGGTGGCCAAGCCTCCTGCGGGGGCCGCCGACCTTCGAAACTCCTGGAACTGCGGCCGTCCTGTCAGTGGGGTGTTCCGCACCGCGGCCTCCACGAACAACGCCAACTGGGAGAACCGGGTCACCAACGCCACCCGGCGGTGCTATCTGGGGGGAGCGGACGAACTCAACATCCCCAATGGGTTCCAGGCCAACACCCCTTCGGCCAGCGACCCGAAGGGTGGGCCCGCGAAGCCTACGGGGTCCTGGGTACAGTGGAGCGGGGCCCTGGATCCCCGGGTGGGGCCGGCCCTCACCGCAGCCGGGATGGATCCGGCCCAGGCGTCGTACCTGCACCCCATCACCCGGCGGCTGAACCCCGACTTCAAGGGCGTGATCTTCGTGGACGGGAAGGTGGCCCTCTCCGGCCGCCTTCGTGGACGGGTGACGGTGGCCGCCACGAACAACATCATCTTTGCGGACGACATCCAGTACGTCACCGACCCTGGCCTGGGGACCTGCCAGGACATCATGGGGGTGTTCTCCGGAACGAACGTCGTGGTATCCAACAACACCCTGAACGCCGCGTTCCAGGGAGGGACCAGCAGCACCTGGTATACCTATGACGACTCGGGGGACGAATTCTTCCACGCGGTGGTCCTGGCGCTGAACAACTTCACGGTGGAGAACTTCGACACCGGCGCCACAGCCGCCCAGGCGTGCCAGGGGACCCCCTTCGGTCGGGGATGCATGTTTCTCACCGGGGGAATCATCCAGCGGACCCGTGGAGCGGTGGGAACCCTGTTCAGCAGTGGCGTGGGAACGGGGTACCTGAAGCGGTACTCCTACGATGCCTGTGCCGCCACCAACCCCCCTCCGTACTTTCCCACCACCGGTCACTTCGCCCGGGGTCAGTACTACGAGGTGGACCCGGCGGGCTTCGACATCGACAACTACTTCGCTCTGCTGACGCCGGAGCCCTAGTCTGCTCCACTACACTGGATCCTGCCCGGGACGCACCCCACCCCACTGGACGCTCCAGTGGGGTGGGGCTACCCTGGTCAGCGTCGCTGGACCAGCAGGATCTCAATCGGGTGATTCCGGAAGTGGAGTCCGATCAGATGACACCATCCACAGAGAATCAGGTGCTCTGGCTCTGGAGCCGCCTCGAGGGGCGGATCCCCGGGACCGCGCGACTGGAGCGATCCAGGGTCTCCCAGGCGGACACCCTGGGTGGCGAGGTGCGGCCATGAGCCTGCCTGCCGCCGCCGACCCCGGAGGGGGTGGGGAGCGCCGGCCTGATGGGGGGCTCCGCTCCGCCCGGGAGGGGTTCCCCCTGGCCCGTTCGCCGGAGCCTGCAGTTGGTCCAGGAAGCCAGCTCCCCACGGCTCCGGCTCCCCGGCATCCTGAAGAGTTGGGCTTCATGGACGGCCTGGGGGAGCCCTGGACCGTCCGGGTCCGGGGCCGGGGTCTCTCCGGAACCCCACCGGACCGTGGCGCCCCGCTCCTCCTCCTCCAGTTCCGACGGGAGGACGATGGGGCGGGCATCGGATCGGGAGAGATGGTGGAGCGGCTGGTGGTGGCCCGGGGGCTGGACGAACTCTCGGAGGAACAGCTTCAGGGCTTTCTCACCGACGCGCTTCCCCCGGTGTCCTGATCCCCCGAGGGGCGATGCCCCGCCTGGGGGCGACCGGCCCCCACTCCCTCATCCCACTTCCGCCCGCCGCACACCCCCGTCCGCCCCTCCGCCGTCCGGCGGGGCATGGTCCGGGAGAGGGGGGTGGGCGTGTCGATGTGACACGCACGGCGTCCCGGCCCGAGGACAATCCTCCCCGGCACCGGGAGGCCTCCCGTCGAAAAATCCCCGCACAACCGTGGATTCTCTCGCCATTATCCTGTCACAACGCTGTGGCACGTTCGATGCCACTGAGGGACGTCCATGGATTCAAGGTGGCGCCCACCCGGGGCGTGCGCGAGATAGATGGAGGTACCAGCGATGACGAAGGGGCCGGAGGGTCGTAGAGGCGGAAGTTCCGGGTGTGACGAGGTTCCCGGGATCGTAATCGCGGATGTTGTGCGTGGAGGAGTGGAGTCCCCCAGGATCTCCGCCTTCATCTGGGGTGGGAAGGTGCGTCCCACCCCCACCCTCCCCTACGGCCGCTGGAGAGCCGCAGGCTGAGGAGCGCAGCACCCGCAGGTGGCCGGACCGGAGCCCCTGTCCCCGTTGTCGGGGGCAGGGGCTTCGTGCGTCTCCCCGTTCCCGGCGGGGGTAACGGGGGCACCGGTCCCGACCGTGCACCCCCCGATCCCCACCGCCTCCCCCATTCCCCCGTCGAGCCGATCACCGGACCTGCAGTGGGTGCCGGCTGAACCACTCCTCCCGGGGTGGACGTGCGGGACCGGCCCCGGGTGGCTAACGTTCCGGCGCGCCCGGTCGTCCTGTCACTGGCCGGGGCCTCCGCCCTGGTTCCAGCCTTGAGCAGGAGGTGGGGAATGGGCAGGGTGTGGACACTGGTCCTTCTGGCGCTGGTTTCGGTTGCGGGTGCCTCCGGAGTCGAGGCCCAGGGCCCCGGCGGACGGGGCGGCCAGGGACAGGCCGGGGGCGGCATGATGATGGCCGACCTGGGGCGTGTGCTGGAGGTGGCCCTTCAGAACCGCGAGACGCTGGGGTTCTCCGGGGAGGAGGTGGAGCGGTTGTCGGAGCTCAGGGTCGACGTGGACCGGGCTCTGGAGCCGCACCGCCAGGAACTGGATGTACTGCGGGGCGGGGGAGGAAGGGGCGGGGCGGAGGGAGCCCGCGGGGGGAACCGCGATGCGATGCGAACGGTGATGCAGAGGGTGCAGGAGGTCACAGCACCCCATCGAGCCCGGTTCGATGAGATCACCACGCCGGCGCAGCGAGAGGCCCTGCTGCCGCTGTTGCCGCGGCGACCGGGCCGGTAGGTGCTGGATGTGCGGCCCCGACCCCGCACCCGCACGTGGTCCAACTTCAACATGGTGGAGGCCTGCGGTGTCTCCATGGGTGAATCGGGCGGGATGGACGACGCGGATCTGGTTCGGCAGGC
>CAYQVI010000069.1:0-2343 GCA_964420725.1 uncultured Gemmatimonadaceae bacterium
GCCTCGTCCTCCATCTTCAGCCGGTCCTCGATGGGCATCTCGGACTCGCCGTGGACGAAGCGGTCCCGGGCGTTGGCCGGGTTGGCCAGGAGGAAGTCGGAGGCGATGGAGGACCACGAGGGCCACGAAGCCCCCAGGGTGTTCCGGGCCACCGACACGTTCACTGCAGAGGTCAGCCGCTCCGAGTGGGTGAAGTCGAAGCCGGAGCGCACCGACGCGTTGTTGGTGTAGTGGTTGGGGAGATGCCCGTCCTCATCCATGAAGCGACCGGAGAGGGAGTACTGGATCCCCGGCGAGCCACCCCGAACCGCCAGCGTGTAGTTCTGGTGGTAGCCCAGGTCCACCCAGGAGTCCGCCGGGCGCTCCGACACCACCTGGCCCAGGTCCCGGTTGTACCCGGCCTGGAGGGGCCAGCGGGAGCTGGGGAGGTGGATCACCTGCTGGTCGATGCCGAAGGTCCAGACCGGGGCCTGGGCCGCACCCCGCTTGGTGAAGATCTGGATCACCCCGCTGGAGGCCTCGGTGCCGAAGAGGGTGGCGGCCGCCGCCCCCTTGATGACCTCGATCCGCTCGATGTCCGCCGGGTTGATATCCCCCAGCCGGTTCTCCGCCACACCCCCCACGCCGAAGGTCCGGTTGTCCATCCGGATCCCATCCACGTAGATGAGGGGCTCATTCCGCAGCGAGGTGTTCAGTGAGGCCACACCCCGCAGCGTGATGCGGGTGGCCGCACCGGTCTCGCCCATGGCCTGCCCACCGATCCCCGGGACCCGGCCCTGGAGGGCGTCGGCCACGGTGGTGATGGGGGACTGCTCCAGATCGGCGGCATTCACCGAGTTGATGGTCTGCCCCAACTGCCGGCGCTGGGCGGGAGCCCCGGTTCCCGTCACCACGATGTCATCCATGGTGATGGCCCGGCTGCTGAGCTGGAAGTCCACGTCCGCCACTCCGCCGGCGGGAACCGTGACGACGGTGGTCCCGGTGGCGTACCCGATGATCTGGGCCATCACGGTGACCTCGCCTGCGGCCACGCCCTCGATGCGGAACCGCCCCTGGGCGTCGGTGACCCCCCCGATGTTCTGTCCCTGCACGTAGACCTGCACGGCATTCATGGGGCGCAGGGAGTTCTGGTCCACGACCCGGCCCTGGACAGCGCCCTGCTGCGCCGAGGCGGGAAGGGCAGCCACCATCAGACCGAGCAGGGCCAGGATCCATCCTGTACCCCCCCGGGACATGGTGGGACGTACGTTCTGACAAGGTCGGGGCATGTTGACTCCTCCGTTGAGGGCCGTCGGGGCAGTCTCCGGAGGGGTCCGGGTGCTGCCCAATCCCTCCACTCCTACCTGTCCTGACATAGAAATGTCAACGTTTTTTTTATTCCGGGGGCTCCGGCGGGTGTCGATCCCCCCCCTGGCCCGGGCCCGACGCACCAATCGGGAATGAGTTATCAACAGGCCATCTGCGGGTCACGGGGACAAGGTTCTGGCGCTCACGGCCCCGTTCACTCAATAATCAGCACTCCAGCGCAGCCGGAGCCCGGACCACCCTGAGGAGAACCATCGATGACGGGAATGCCATTCCACGCCCCGCAGGCCGTGAAGTCCGGGGGCAGCCCGGTGGTGGGCACCCTTCTCCTGATGGCAGGACTCTTCGCCCCGCTTGCGGCACAGGGACAGGCCAGGGCCACCGGCGGGGAACTCCCCACCATCGAGGCCCACACGGCGGGGATGCAGCAGCTCCCCGGCTACTTCCCCCTCCACTGGGACGAGGATGCAGGGAAGCTCTGGATGGAGATCTCCCGGTTCGACACCGAGATCCTCTACGCCCGGGGTCTGGCGTCCGGGCTGGGGTCCAATGACATCGGGCTGGACCGGGGGCGCCTGATGGGCTCCCGGATCGTGGAGTTCGAGCGGGCGGGACCCCGGGTGCTGATGGTGCAGCCCAACTACACGTTCCGCGCCCGGAGCGACAACGCCGCAGAGGTGCGGGCGGTGGAGGACGCCTTCGCCCGATCGGTCCTCTGGGCCTTCGACATCGGAGCTCGCACCGGGGACCGGGTGCTGGTGGACATGACCCCCTTCCTGGTCCGGGACGACGCCAACATGGCGGAGCGGTTGCGCCCGGGGAGCTACCGCCTGGACGAGCGTAGGAGCTCCATCTACCGGCCCATGACCATGAACTTCCCCCAGAACACCGAGATGGAGGTGGAGCTCACCTACGTCCAGCAGCCGGGGGGCGGCGGCGGGGGCGGCGGGTTCTTCGAAGGGGTGGGGAACGTGGCTGCCACCCCGGAGGCCGCCAGCCTCCGGATGCACCACTCCCTCATCCAGCTTCCGGACGACG
>CAYQVI010000069.1:2353-16185 GCA_964420725.1 uncultured Gemmatimonadaceae bacterium
ACGACGGCTACACTCCCCGCCGTTACGACGCCCGGTCCGGGTACGGCAGCTTCAGCTTCCAGGACTACGCCGTGGGCCTCCACGAGCCCATGACCCAGCGCTTCATCCGGCGGCACCGGCTGGAGAAGGTGGATCCCTCCGCCCCGGTGAGCGACGCGGTGGAGCCCATCGTCTATTACCTGGATCCCGGAGCTCCGGAGCCGGTGCGCACCGCCCTCCTGGATGGGGCACGGTGGTGGAACGACGCCTTTGAAGCCATCGGCTACCGGAACGCCTTCCGGGTGGAGATCCTCCCGGAGGGGGCCAGCAGCCATGACATCCGCTACAACGTCATCAACTGGGTGCATCGCTCCACCCGGGGGTGGAGCACCGGGGGGAGCGTCACCGACCCCCGGACGGGAGAGATCATCAAGGGGGTGGTGACGCTGGGATCCCTCCGGGTCCGGCAGGACTACCTGCTGGCAGAGGGTCTCCTCTCCCCCTACGTGGAGGGGGACGAGGTCCTGGACGAGATCGCCGAGTTCGCCCTGGCCCGGGTGGCACAGCTCTCCGCCCACGAGATCGGCCACACCATCGGGCTGGGCCACAATTTCTACTACAGCGATCTGGGGTGGATCTCGGTGATGGACTACCCCCACCCCTGGGTGACCCTCTCGGACGACGGGACGCTGGACATCTCCCGGGCCTACAACGACGGTCTGGGGGCCTGGGACTCGGTGGCGGTGGCGTACGGTTACCAGGACTTCCCGGAGGGGACCGACGAGGAGGCCGCCCTCCAGCAGATCCTGGACGAGGCCTGGGATCGGGATGTCCGGTACCTGACGAACCAGGACATGACGGCCCATCCCCGGGTGCACCAGTGGGCCAACGGGGCGGACCCGGCCGTGGAGTTGAACCGGATGATGGATGTCCGTAGGGTGGCGCTGGACCGCTTCGGAGAGCGGGCCATCCGGAATGGAATGCCCCTGGCGCTCATGGAGGAGGTGCTGGTTCCCCTCTACCTCCACCACCGCTACCAGGTGGAGGCCACGGCGGCGGCGCTGGGGGGGCAGGACTACGTCTACGCCTTCCGGGGCGACTCCCGCACCCCCTTCACCCGGGTGCCGGCGGCGGCCCAGGAGGCGGCGCTGGAGGCACTGCTCCGGACCCTGGCGCCCGCCGAGCTGGTGCTCCCCCCCTCGGTGGTGAACGGTCTCCCCCCCAGACCCACCGGGTACGGGAGCAACCGGGAGCTCTTTCCCCGCTTCACCGGCTCCACCTTCGATGTCATCTCCCCGGCCATGGTGGCGGCGGACTGGACCGTCGCCAACATCCTGGATCCCCAGAGGGCCGCCCGGATGGTGGAACAGGCGGCGGTGGACCCGTCGCTGCCGGGGCTGGGGGAGGTCATGGACCGGGTGCTGCAGACGGTCTTCGAGGCGCCGGTGGCCAACCCCTATCAGGCGGAGGTGGCCCGGGGGATCCAGCGGATGGCCATCCAGAGGGTCATGCGGCTGGCCGCCACCGCCCCCATGCCCCAGGTGCGGGCGCTGGCTGGAATGCGTCTGGAGCACTGGCAGGAGGAGTTTGAAGAGGAGGAGGAGGGGATGAGCGAGGCCGACCTGGCCCATCGTGCCCTCCTGGTCCGGGACATCGAGTTCTTCCTGGACGAGGGCGAACTCCCCACCGGTGCGGGGATGTCGGTGCCGGAGGCCCCTCCCGGGGCGCCCATCGGACAGCCGGCTCCCTCCTGGCTCGATGCCTGGTGGACCGGTGGAGCCAGGCCCCTTGGCGGCGGAGCCCTGGACGCCCTCTGGCATACGGATCCCTGGGCGGATGCAGGACTGTACGACACAGGCTGGTACGATCGGATGTGGTGAGGAGGGCCGTCGGCCCCGGATCACCCAGGCAGGACCCCATCCAAGAGGAGCGACGAGGAATGAAGAGAGCGCACGTCACCACCGGATTGATGCTGCTGGCCCTCACCGCACTGGGTGCCTCGGCGGTGGCCGCCCAGAGCGCGGACACCCGCTACGGCGTATGGCGTATCGAGTCCACCAATCCTCCGCCCTTCCTCAACATCATGACCTACGAGCCCGCCGGCGACGGGGGGATGCAGGTCACGGTGGAGGCCACCAACGCCCGGGGCGAGACCACCCGGTGGGGGTACATGACCATGTTCGACGGGGTCTTCCGGCCGGTGCACGGCCAGGAGAACTCCGAGACGGCCGTGGAGTTCATCGACGAGTTCAGCACCCGCATCACCAACAAGCGCAACGGCCGGGTGACCCAGGTGATCATCAACACGCTCACCCCGGACCTGAACATGATCAACAACGAGTACGTCCGGATGGACGAGCAGGGTCGCATCACTGCGGTGACCCACGCCCGCTACCACCGGATTCGCTGACCACGGGGTCGGGGGGGCTTCCGGAAGGGAGCCCCCCCGCCGCACCCCACCGGCTGCTCCCCCGCCTCCTCATCCCCATCCCGGGACCGCCTGCACCTCCGGACCCCTCCGGAGTCGGCTCCTCGGAGCCTGCCGTCCCCTGACCCTCCCGCTCCGGGGATGCCTTGCCCCCCGGTCTCCCTCCCCCGTAGTTTCTCCCTCCCTTCCGGACCCCGGGCATCCTTCATGGCGCCCCCGGGTACCACCGAGCGTCCCGGGTCGCCCCCTTCGCCCCCACGAAGTCGAGACCGCGTACTCCCGGCGGAAGCACCGGCCGGTTCCGTTCCATCCCATTCGTCCTGTCCTGAACCATGAGGCTCCCCCCCGTGTCCCTCCCCCTGCATCGCCCCCTTCTGGTGGCGGTCCTCCTCGGCCTTCCCCTGGGAGTGCTGGAGGCCCAGACGGAAACCCGGACCGTCCGCCCCGGGGCCCCTGGAGAAGCCGCCCAGGCACTGACGGCAGCCGAACTGGCGGAGGTGGCCCACCCCTCCCATACCGAGGCGGACATCCTCTTCATGCAGGGGATGCTGGTCCATCATGCCCAGGCCATGGTGATGACCGCCCTTGTCACGGATCGGACGGGATCCCAGAACATCCGCCTCCTGGCCCAGCGGATCGAGCTCTCCCAGGGGGACGAGATGCTCCTCATGGAGCGGTGGCTCCAGGAAAGGGGTGCGGAGGTGCCGACCACTTCGGGGGCCATGGACCATGGAGCGATGGACCATGGGGCCATGGGCCACCACCCCGCTCCCGCCCCGGACCCCCATGCCGGACACGGCGCAATGCACGGCACTCCGGCCACCGAAGCCCCCATGCACGGCATGCTCTCGGAGGAGCAGCTGGAGGCGCTCCGGGGAGCCAGGGGAGCCGAGTTCGACCGGCTCTTCCTCCAGGGGATGATCCAGCACCATGAGGGCGCCATTGTCATGGTCCAGGAGCTCTTTGCCAGTCCGGGATCAGGGCAGGAAGAGGAGATCTTCACCTTCGCCTCCCATGTGGAGGCGGACCAGGACATCGAGATCCGACGCATGCAGGGAATGCTGCGCTCGATGCGCTGAGTCGGGGCACCGGTGTGTCCCGACTCCCCCCCTATCCAATGAGGTCAATGCCGTGAAGACAGGGAAGTCTGCAATGCCGCGGATGGAAGGCGCTCTCCCGGTGCTGGCGGGAATCGTCCTCCTGGGTGGAGCCGTACTGGCCCCGCTGGGTGCCCAGGAGCGCCCCGAGTCGGCCGCTACCGCAGGGCCGGTATGGGAATGGGACGCCAGCGACCCCCGGATCGGCCTCCGGGCGGGACTCCACGATGCCGGTGAGGCGAGCTGGAACATGCGTCTGGTGGCCAACCTCCCCCGCCCCGAGGGCTTCTCCACCAACTCGGACCTGGCCTTCAGCGGCGACCTGGTCTTCATGGGGAACTACAACGGGTTCAACGTCTACGACGTTTCGGACCCCCGGAACCCCACCAGCCGGCTCTCCGTTCTCTGCCCGGGGAACCAGGGGGACATCTCGGTGCATGGCAACCTCCTGTTCCACTCCGTGCAGGCGGCCTCGGGACGGCTGGACTGCGGGACGGAGGGGATCCCGGAGGAGGTCAGCCCCGAGCGTTTCCGGGGGGTCCGGATCTTCGACATGACGGACCTGGACAACCTGGTGCAGGTGGCCGCGGTACAGACCTGCCGGGGCTCCCACACCCACTCCCTGGTCTCCCGGCCGGGGGACGATCAGAACATCTACGTCTACGTGTCGGGGACCAGTTCCCCCCGGCCGTCGGAAGAGCTCCCCGGCTGCTCGGACCTGGATCCCGATCAGGACCCCAACACCTCGCTCTTCCGCATCGAGGTGATCCAGGTCCCCCTGTCCAATCCCGCCGCGGCCCGGGTGGTGAACGAGCCCCGGGTGTTCGCCGACCCGGTCACCGGTGACATCGCCGGGCTCTGGGGGGGCGGCGATCACGGGGAGGGGACGCAGCGGACCTCCCGCACCGCGGCCTGCCACGACATCACCACCTTCCCGGGAATCGGGATGGCCGGCGGGGCCTGCTCCGGGAACGGGATCCTCTTCGACATCACCGACCCGGTGCAGCCCACCCGGGTGGACGAGGTGGTGGATCCCAACTTCGCCTACTGGCACTCCGCCACCTTCAACAACGATGGCACAACGGTGCTCTTCACGGACGAGTGGGGGGGCGGAAGCTCACCCCGGTGCCGGGACATCGATCCCCCCACCTGGGGAGCGAATGCCATCTTCCGGATCGTGAACGGCAAGATGCGGCTGGGAGGGTACTACAAGCTCCCGGTGCCCCAGACCTCCATGGAGAACTGCGTGGCCCACAACGGGTCGCTGGTTCCCGTCCCCGGGCGGGACATCAAGGTGCAGGCCTGGTACCAGGGGGGGATCTCGGTATTCGATTTCACCGATCCCGGCAACGTCTACGAGATCGCCTTCTTCGATCGTGGACCCATCAGCGCCCAGGCGATGGAGAGCGGAGGGCAGTGGTCCTCCTACTGGTACAACGGGTACATCTACGGAGCCGAGATGGCCCGGGGGCTGGACGTCCTGGAGCTCCTCCCCAATGAGCACCTCACCCAGAACGAACTCGAGGCAGCCCGGCTGGTCCACTTCGAGGAGTTCAACCCCCAGCACCAGCCCAAGCTGGTGTGGCCTGCCACATGGGTGGTGGCCCGGGCCTACGTGGACCAGTTGGTCCGGGACGGCGACATGGAGCCGGCCATGGCCCGGCGTGTGGAGTCGGAGCTGACCGCCGCCGAGGGAGCCACCGGCGGGGCTCGGGGAACGGCCTTTGACCGGCTCGTCGCCACGGCGGGGGAGCTGGAGGCCGAGGCGCTGGCGGCGGTGGGCACCGGACGTCAGGGTGACTTCGCCCGGCGGCGGGTGCTCCTGGCCGGCGTGATCCGGGAGATGAACGGGTCCATGCGGTAGTAGGGACCGGGGGCCCCGTCGGGGCTCCCTGGACCGGACCTGCCAGGGGTCCAGGAGGGGCGCGGGGGCTCCGGGAGATCATCCCGGAGCCCCCGTTTCCATGTCAGCCTCGCCCCTCTGCAGCCCCCATGGAGTCCGGGAGGCCGTGGTTCTCCCCGGCGGCGGCCATCCGCTTCCTGGAGATCACCGCGGAGAGGAGGATGCTCACCTCATAGAGGAGCACCAGGGGGACCATGAGGAGAATCGTCACCACCATGACGTCCCCCGGACTCAGGATGCTGGAGACGACAAGAGCCAGCACGAAGGCGTGCCGCCTCTTCTTCCTGAGGAACGTGGGGTTCACAATCCCCAGGGAGGAGAGGACCATCACCACCACCGGGAGTTCGAAGACCAGCCCGAAGACCAGCATCAGCCCCATGACGAAGCCCAGGGTGGCCTGCACCTCCATCATCCCCTCCAGATACTCGGTCTGGAAGCCCTGCAGGAAGGCGAGGCTCAGGGGGATGGCCAGGAAGTACGCCAGGGCAACCCCTGCCGCGAAGAGGAGCACGGCGAAGAGGATGACCGGGAGGATGCCCACCCCTCCCCGGTCCATCCGCTTCCGGAGGAAGGCCCGGAGATGGAAGAGGGCCACCGGAGCCGCCACCAGCGCCCCGACCAGCGCCGCCAGCTTCAGCGTGACGAAGAAGGGGTCGGTGGGAGACAGGTAGATGAGACGGAAGTCCTCCCCGTAGGCCTCCCTAAGCGGCGCGAAGAGGATCCGGAGCGCCCGGTATCGCTCCACCAGCACCCACCCCACCACCGTCCCCAGGAGCCCGGCCCCCGCCACCCAGAAGAGGCGGCGCCGCACCTCCTCGAGGTGATCCAGGAGGCTCCCCCCAACTCCGGGCGGCGCGTCAGTGGTGGGCATGGGGTGGTGTCCGGGCTTCGGGGGCCCACCCTCCCCTTCCAGCGGAGGGGGGGTGATGACGATGGGTGGGCGAAGGCCCTGAAGTTGCCAGCGGAGAGGTGGGGGGGGAAGACCCGGAGAGGGAAACGCTTCCCCCCCCGGGTTCCCGGAAGCCCCCCGGCCGGGTTGACGAGAAGGACGATCGTGGCGCCTTCCCCGGCCCCGACTACCGGGCCAGCGCCTCCAGGCGGGCACGGGCCTGGGCGTAGCGGGCCTCCAGCCGGGGGATCTCGTAGCCCTGGTAACCGATCCTCACCCGGTTCTCCGCCAGCCGGAGGGCCTCCAGCAGTTCCCCGGCGGAGCGGCGCAGCGCTTCCGGGTCCGTGCTCCCCCGCTCCCGGATCCAGGTGGGGCTGCTGTGGGCAAAGGGATACTGGGCCATCACGGGCCACGCCGGCCGTCCTCCGTGGGCCCGGGCTGCCACCCACCCTCCGGCGGGCAGGCGGACGGTCCCCTCCAGGACCCGGGCGCCAGGCCCGGCCAGCCCCAGGAGGCGCTCCACCACCTGGCCATTCACCACGATCTCCACATGGTCCACCGCCACCGGAGAGCGGAGATCGATCCGCCAGCGGACCTCCCCCGGGGCGATCACCTCCCCCGGCCCCCGCCACTCCGGCTCCCCTCCGGCGTCGGTGGCGAAGGTGGCGTCCAGGTAGGGGCCGGTGCTGGTGAAGCTCCGCCCCTCCCTGAGATGCGCCAGGTAGGTGCCCCAGTCGGTGGCCCCCTCCATCTGCACGAAGACCCGGGTGGAGCCCACGGCCATGGTCCGGTAGAAGTTGGTCATGACGTCGGAGCCGGCGTTGGCGGCCAGCGGGATGCCCAGATTCAGGATCCGGTACCAGAGCTCGGCGGTCCCCAGGTCGTCGGTCCAGAGGCACACCAGCTCGATGGCATCCAGCGTCCCCAGCACCGCATCGGGGATGAAGCCCACCGGGATCATCCCCTGGGACCCCTCCGCGAAGGGACTCCGGCCGGAGACGGGATGCACATAGGTCCCCATCCCCCCCTGGGCCCGGGCAAACTCCAGCGGCTCGGCGTTGGGGCGGTCGTCCCCGGCGTAGACCTGGTACCCGGGGCCCCACACCCAGGGCCAGAAGAGGTCCCGGGTTCCCATCAGGGCGATGTGCCCCAGGAAGTGGGACCGCACCTCCTGACCGAAGGCGACGAAGGGCGCCCGCCCGGACATCCCCCGCCCCCAGAACTCCTGTTCCAGGAATCGGTTGTGGAGGTTGGCCACCAGGGGGGTGGCGGCGTCCAGCCCCTCCGCCTCCACCTGCAGATCCAGGGTGGAGGGGGCGTTCAGGAAGGGGCCCCCGTAGTTCAGGTGGAAGTGGTGCTCCCCGTTCATCCACCCGCCCTCCCCTCCCGCCCAGAGGGGTTCCATCTCCAGGACCAGCTCCGTGACCCCTCCGGGTGCCACCTCCACCGTCCGCCGGGCGGCGGGGGTGGCGAAGCCATGGACACCCGTCACCGTGGCGGGACCGGCGGGAAGCTCCACCTCCACCACCCCGGGGGTGTAGAAGAAGACCACCCCGTTCTCCCCGTCGAAGCGGGGCTGCCCCTGTGCCGGGAGGGCCGGGTGACCCTGGCCATCCAGCACGTTCAGCCGGGCCGCCACCGCCCCCGTTCCCCCGGAGGTGGTGGTGCGGATCCGGAGCCGCCCGGTGGGCTCACCCCACTCCCACACCGCCGGCTCCAGCCGCTCCGCCCGTCCCCCCGCCGAGGGGATCCGGTAGAGGGCCATGGAGCCCTCCGGGGTGGAGTGGGAGAAGTAGACGGAGCCGCCGTCCGGGCTCCAGGCGGGGGCCAGGGGAAGGCCCTCCCCCCGGGTGAGGAGGACCGGCAGGGTGGGGACGGAGACGTCCATCAGCCGCAACTCCCAGGCGTCGGCCGTGGGCCAGTTCACCGCCACCGTCCCACCATCGGGACTCAGCGCCGGGGCCGCCTGGCTGGCGATGCTGGACTCCAGGAGGAGCTGCTCCTCCCCGGTGGACAGGTTCCGCATCCGCACCTGATCCCGCCCTCCCGCCTTGGAGAGGTAGAGGAGGTGCTCCCCGTCAGGGTGCGGGTGGGGGAGGCGCTGCACCCCCCGCTCCTCCGTGAGGCGGCGTTCGGCCCCCGTGGACAGGTCCACCGCCCAGAGGTCGGGGGTCCCAGCCCGGGCGGAGCTGTAGTAGAGGGTGCCTCCATCGTGGGAGAAGACCGGGTCCAGCTCGATGGCCGGGCTATCCAGGGTGCGGAGCACCGACCCGTCCGTGGCGCTGACCACCACCACGCTGGTCTCCGCCCCGATGTCCCGCACCAGGGCGATGCGGCTCCCGTCGGGGGACCACCGGGGACGGAAGTCCATGTGCTCACCCCGGGTGAGGCGCCGTGCCACCCCCGACTCCAGTTCCAGGACCCAGATCCACCCCCGGGAGGAGAAGGCCAGTCGGCGGCCGTCCGGCGCCGGGGCGGGATCCATGATCCCCGTGGAGAGGGTGGGGAGCTCATAGCCCTCCAGGTACACATGGTGCCCGTACCCATCCACCTTCGGGTAGCGGTTGGTCCACTGGGCGTCGGTGGGGGAGGCGAGCAGGACCAGCGCCAGCACCACCCCGGCCACTCCAGCCATCCGGGCCGTCCAGATCCCCCCGGCGCCGCCCATCTCAGCGCTCCCCGGGGCGGTAGGTCCGCTGGGCTGCTGCCTCCACGTCCTCCCGGTAGAAGCGCACCGGCCGCAGGTTGCCGGTGGCGTAGCGTCCCGCCTGGTCCCTGAAATGGGGGGAGGCGGGGTCGTTGTTCAGCCCCCCGGCAGTGACGGCCACAGCCTGCACCCGCTCGCCGAACTCCACCACCGCCACGAAGCTGTTCCCACTGGTGCCGTACCACTTCTTCGAGTCATTCCGGGGGGCGGCCCCGAAGGAGGCCAGCGACCCCCAGCGGGCGGAGGTGAAGCCCACCGGAGTGGAGACCCCTTCATCATCGAAGGGGTGGTCGATGTCCCCGGTGAGGCGCTGGAAGCGGTTGATCTCCCCCCAGGGGGTCCGCCAGTCGCCGAAGTCCTCCGTGAGCCGCTGGGAAGCCGCCACCAGCGCCTCCAGCCGCTCCTGCGCCGTGGTCCGGGTGGCGGCGTACTCGTAGACGTCCACCCCCGCCTCCCGGGCATCCCCCTGGATCCGCCCCAGGAGCTCCGTGCCCCAGAAGACCGCCAGCGCCGTGGGGATCGACTCCGTGCCCCACCGGAAGTCCCAGTCCCGGAGGAGCTGCACATGCTCTGCCGTGGCGGTCTTCAGGTCGTTCCCCACCGGGAGCCCGTCCCACCCCCGGACCAGGGGGGGGACCATCTGGGCGAAGGCCGGGAGGTAGCTGCTGTAGGCCGCCGCCCTGAGCCCCTCCATGGTGAAGTCATCCGCCCCCTCCAGGAGCATCAGGGCATGGATCCCCCTGGGATTCTCGCTCCCCCGATCCATGTACGACGGGAAGTCCGACTGCCGGGGGCTGGCGGAGCCCGAGGCGGACCAGGTCCAGTTGTTGGTGCAGAAGGCCCACCCCGTGGAGGGGTTGATGGAGTTGGGGGACTCGTCGAGGGTGTGGACCCCCTGCCAGTCGGTGGCGGGGTCGGTCCCCTCCACCGGCCGGCTGTAGTCGAAGGAGGGATCCCGCACCGGGACGAAGTTGGAGTGGAGGTAGGCGATGTTCCCCTCCGCATCGGCGAAGAGGGTGTTGTTGGAGGAGTTGGTGTGGGTCCCCATCACCTCCAGGTACTCGTCCAGGTTGGCGGCCTTGGTCCGGGAGAAGGACTGGATCAGCGCCCGGAGGGGCTCCTCCATGAGGGCCACGCTCACCCAGCGCCCATCCACCTCCCGCACCATGGGACCCCGGTGGGTGCGGTACGCCGTGAAGCTCCGCTCCCCCATCCCCCCCTCGGCAGTGCGATAGCGGATCACCACCTCCCGGGTCTCCAGCGGCCGCTCCTCGTCGCCGTAGACGTAGTGCAGCCCCCCGTCCCGCTCCACCACCGTCTCCAGGAACTCGTCGATGTTGTCCACCGAGCTGGAGGTGTGCATCCAGCCGGCGGTCTCGTTGAATCCCTGGTAGATGAAGAACTGCCCCCAGGTGAGGGCCCCGTAGGCGTTCAGCCCTTCGTCGCTCACCACCTGGGCCTCGTGACGGAAGAAGAACGAGGTGTGGGGGTTGATCAGGAGGAGGGCGTTCCCGTTGACGGTGTTCTCCGGGGCGATGGCGATCCCGTTGGAGCCCACCGGCTCCAGCTCGGGGTCGGGGGTCAGCAGCGCGCTGGCGATCACCCCCGGCCCCTCCGCGGAGGCCACCCGGAGTCCCTCCCAACCCCCCGGGCGGAACGCTCCCCGGGCCTCGTCCATCCCCTCGTAGAAGGCCTGCAGCTCCCGGAGGTTCACCCGCTCGATGTCCCCGCCGATGCTCCCTTCGCTGAAGGTGAGGGCCATCCAGGGCTCGAAGCGGGTCAGCACCCGGGGCTGGACCTCCGGGTGGGTGTGCAGGAAGTAGTTCAGCCCGTCCGCCCACCCGTCCATCAGCGCCTGCAGCCACTCCGGGGCCTCGGCGTACAGCGCCTGCATCTCCGCCGGGTCGATGAAGAGCTGCATCCGGAGGTCCCGCCAGATGGCCTCCTCCCCCTCCGCCTCCGCCAGCCGCCCCTGGGAGTTGAGGAAGTTCTCCTCGATCCGCGGGAAGTCGTCCTCCGCCTGGGCGTACATGAGGCCGAAGACCGCATCCGCGTCGGTGGGGGCGTAGATGTGGGGCACCCCCCAGTTGTCCCGGATGATGGTGACGTTGGCGGCCCGGGCCTCCCAGGCGGCCACCTCACCGGAGGAGCTCCCCCCCCCGGAACAGCCACCAAGGAGGAGGAGGGTCAGGGCGAGGACGAGATTGCGTCGGAGCATGGACGGCAACGGGGGCACGGGGAGTGGAGCTGGAACGAGGTGTTGCGGGAACCTACGGGTCCGACGGCGGCACGGTCCAGCCCGACGTGGGCCCCGCACCCCCGGGATCACCCCCTGTGCACCCCTCCGGCCCGGGTCCGGACCCTGGAGGCCCGGACCGTGAGGAAGGAGACCCCCAGGATCCGTCCTGCCAGGAGCGCCGAGAAGGCGGCAGTGACCCCCATCCACCCCAGCCCCCATCCCAGGAGGGGGAAGAGGAGGGCGATCCCCGCCACCTCCAGCACCGTGGCCATGGTGATGGGGCGGGTATGCCGGGCCTGCACCAGCAGCGCCCGCTGGAAGGCCAGGACCACCGCCAGCGCCGGGAGGAGCACCGCCACCCGGGCCGGGGTCACCGCCAGCCGGGCCAGCTCCGGAGGGAGCCCCGCCACCCGCTGGAACCAGACGTCCGCCATCGGCGTGAAGGTGAGGGCCGCCATGGAGAGGAAACCGAAGAGCGCCAGCACCGTGGCGAACCGGGCCAACTCCCGGGCGTGTTCCCCCCGCTTCCCCACCAGCGCAATGGCCGCCTCCTGGAAGGAGAGCCCCAGGGCGTTGAAGAGGAAGGTGAGCCCCATCACCACCGGAAAGAGGGCCAGCGACTCCACCGGGAAGGGAGATCGCCCCATGAAGAAGGTCAGGAGGGGCTGGGTGGTGAGGCCGATGAGGGAGGTGAGGGCCAGGGGGTAGTAGAAGCGGGCGATGGAGCGGAAGTCCAGGGGGGTGTCCGCCTCCTGGCCGACTCCCACCGGGCTCACGCCCCAGGGCTGCCCTCCCCCTGCGGGGTCCGCCAGCAGCCCCCGCACCACCTCCGCCGACAGCGCCGCCGCCCCCACCCACACCCCGGGGATCCCGGTGCCCGCAAGGAGAAGGGCGGTGCCCGCCATCCCCAGAAGGCGGATCCCCGTGCCATACGCCACCCGCCGGGTGCGCCCGGAGCGGATCAGGAGCCCGTGGAGGAAGCGGCGGTAGCCGATGGCCGCCGGCCAGGGGAGGAGGAGCCACAGCGCCCCGTACGCCAGCTCCGCCACCGGCTCCGGAAGCCCCACCAGTCCCAGCATCACCACCCGGTAGACCGGGGGGATGAGCATGACCAGGAGGAGACCGGTGGAGAGGAGGTTCAGGGCCAGGGCGAACCGCCGGAGCTTGAGGTAGCTGTGGCGGTCCTCCACCAGGGCGGTGGAGGCGCTCATGAGCATGATCACCGGGGACTCCACCAGGATGGCGAAGGCGAAGGCCACACCGTAGGCGGCGAGGTTGAATGCCGGGTCCGCCAGGCGTGCGATGACCGCCGCAAGGAAGGGTCCCTCCAGCGCCATCATCACCCACTGGAGGGCCAGCGGAATCCAGAAGATGAGGATGGCGCGGGGGGATCGGTCCTGGCTCATCCGGGGGGCTCGAGGAGGGGAGAAGGGGGGGATCCACCGCTGCCGGGGGAAAGGTAACGCCCCCCTCCACGGCCTCGCGCCGGCCATTCCGGCAGGCTCCGCTCCCCGGGCCGGGTCGGGAATGGCCACGAACAGGGCCAGGAGCGTCAAAGCCGCGCCATTGCTGGCTTCCCTGCACTTGCGCCGCACGCTATTGCAAACAATCTTTTGCACAGGCATAAATTGTTTTGCGAGAAAGCCCCGTCTCCTCCCTTCCTTCATCCAGTGCTGGAACCCATGCGAACCCCTGCCGAGCCCGAGAGCTTCCTCCGCTTCCCCACCAGCACGCTCCTGGCCACCCCCGGCTCCGTACGGGTCCTCCGGGAGCTCTTCTCCGCCGAGGGACCGGTGGCCGTTCGCACCCTGGCGGAGGGGACGCTCCTCACCCCGCAGACCGTCCGGAATGCCCTGGCCGGACTGATGCAGGGGGGGCTGGTGGAGGGGCTGGGGGAGGGGCGCAGCCGCCTCTACCGGGCGGATGTGGGGCACCCCCTCTACCTCCCGCTGGGCTCCCTCTTCCAGGCGGAGTTCGACCGGTTCCGGACGGTGATGGACGCCCTGGCCGACGCCGCCGACACCGTGACTCCTCCCCCCCTCTCGGTGTGGGTGTACGGCGCTGTGGCCCGGGGGCACGACCTCCCGGAGAGCGACATGGACGTGGTGCTGGTGGCGGCGGACGACGACGTGGAGCTGGCGGTGGACCGGTTCCGGGAGATGCTCCTCCCCATCCAGGACCTGCAGCGGATCTGGGTGTCGGTGGTGGGGCTCACCCGCTCGGACGTCCGGCGCATGTCCGATGGAGACCGCTGGTGGACCGGGGCCACGGATCCCCATCTCCCCATCTACGGACGACCTCCCCTGGAGCTGGCCCGGGAACTCCAGCGCACCGGCCGGCCCCGGGACCCCTTCCGGCGGTGACCGCCTGCCCCCCCGGTCCCGGTCTGCTCCCCGGCGGCGCCCCCGCTCCCCCGCCCCGCTGGCCAGATCGCCCGGGAGGCGTAGAATACCGGAGGACTCCAAACGGGCCTCCCGCCTCCGGGCCACGCCCCGACCCCCCATCGACGAGATGAATCGTGAGCCAGCCTCCCCGCATCCTCTACACCTGGACCGACGAAGCCCCCGCCCTGGCCACCCACGCCTTCCTG
>CAYQVI010000070.1:0-16150 GCA_964420725.1 uncultured Gemmatimonadaceae bacterium
GGGAGATCCGGGACCGGGTCCAGGCGCCGGTCCTGGCGGTCACCGCCACGGCCACCCCACGGGTAAGGGAGGAGATCGCCCGGGAACTCCGTCTTCGGGACCCTGTGACCGTGGTGAAGAGCTTCGACCGCCCCAACCTGAGCTGGGCGGTGGTGGATCTCCCCTCCCGGGTGGACAAGGTGCCTCGCCTCCACGGGTTGCTCAGGGGGCTCTCCGGAGGGGTGGCGGTGGTGTACGCAGCCACCCGGAAGGGGGTGGAGGGGCTGAGGAGCCGACTGGCGGCGCTGGGGTGGCCTGTGGAGGCCTACCATGCCGGCCTCTCCGGCCCGGAAAGGACCAGGGTCCAGGATCGGTTCATGTCCGGTGGGGCCCGGGTGGTGGTGGCCACGAACGCGTTCGGGATGGGGATCGACAAGCCGGATGTACGGCTGGTGGTGCACGCGGAGATCTCCGGGTCGTTGGAGGCCTACTACCAGGAGGCGGGGCGAGCCGGTCGGGACGGGGGGGCAGGGCACTGCGTGGTCCTCCACGGTCCGGGGGACCTGGCCATCCACGAAGGGTTCCGGGATCGGGGGTACCCGGAGCCGGCCCTGGTGCGGCGCATCTGGGGGGCGCTCTCCTCCCTTCAAGGCGATCGACGGGTGGCACCGGTCTCCCTGCAGCTCCTGGCGCTCCGGGTGGGACTGTCCCGGGACGAGGGGCTCCTCCTCAGAGTGCTCAACCATCTGGTGCAGGAAGGCGCGCTGCGGGTTGTCTCCCCCGGGGGACTCCCCCATCCGGAGGAGGAGGCGCTGGAGGGCGTCGCCCCACCCCCTCTCCCCACCCTGGTCCTCCAGCGGCTGGCCGGAGGGACTCCCCCCCTGTCGGGTCTCCAGAAAGCCCGTGCCAGGGAGTCGGATCGGCTGGAGGCCGTGGCCGCCTATCTGGCCACCCGCGGGTGCCGACGGGCTTTCCTGCTCAGGTACTTCGGTGAAGGGGCAGCCCCGTGGTGCGGACGTTGTGACCGCTGTCGCGGAACGGCCGGACCCTCCCTGGCGCGGCGCACTCCCGAATGGCTGCCCCTTCAATCGGCGCCCCATGAAGGGTAGGTTTGAAGCGGCGAAATCCACGGGGTGGTTTGCGCGGACGATGTGTGCCTGCCCGCCCCTCCCACCACAGTTCTGGGGAATCCGGACGAATGGATCGGTATCTCACAGGTGAACACGTCGCTCTCCAGGCCCAGGTGCGGGACTACGCCCGGGAGCACATCGTCCCGGTGGCCCGGGAGATGGACGAGCGATCCGAGTTCCCCTGGGAGACCGTCCGGGGCATGGCCCAGCGGGGGTGGCTGGGTGTCCCCATCCCCCGGGAGTATGGCGGAATGGGGCTGGACTACACCTCCTATGTGCTGGTGGTGGAGGAACTCGCCCGATACGATGTGAGCCACTCCATCACGGTGTCTGCCCATACCACCCTCGGGTCATCCCCCCTCCTGCACTTCGGAAACGAGGATCAGAGGCGTCTCTACCTCCCCCCTCTGGCCGGGGGCGAGGTGCTGGGGGGATTCGGTCTCACGGAGCCTGGAGCCGGTTCCGATGCCGGGGGTAGTCGGACACGGGCGGTGCGGGAGAACGGGGGCTATCGCCTCAACGGGTCCAAGATCTTCATCACCCATGCAGGGGTCGGGGAGATCTTCACCGTCACCGCCGTCACCGATCCGGAGAAGGGGACGAAGGGGATCACAAGCTTCATCGTGACGAAGCCCACGGTGGATGTGGAGCGGGCCCGCTCCCTGGGCTTCGGTCATCTGGACTCGCTGGACCCGGTGGAGGGCGTCCGGGCGGGGAAGAAGGAAGACAAGATGGGGTGGCGTTCCTCCGACACCCGGGAGCTCCTGTTGGAGGATGCCTGGGTGCCGGAGGAGAATCGCCTCGGGGAGGAGGGGAGGGGCTTCGTCAACTTCATGAAGACCCTGGATGCCGGTCGGATCGGCATTGCCGCCCTCTCGCTGGGACTGGCCCAGGGTGCCTTCGATGTGGCCCTGGCCTTCGCAGCGAAGCGGAAGCGGGGGGGGACCCCGATGGTGGACCAGCAGTCCGTCCAGTTCGTCCTTTCGGACATGGCCACCGAGATCCAGGCTGCCCGCCACCTGACCTACCATTCGGCCTGGCTCAAGGACCAGGGCCGCCCCTTCGGAAAGGAAGCGGCCATGGCGAAGCTGTATGCCTCCGAACTGTGCATGCGCACCACCACCCGGGCCGTGCAGTTGCTGGGCCAGGCCGGGTTCACGGATATGTACCCCGTCGAGCGGATGATGCGGGACGCGAAGGTCTGCGAGATCGGGGAAGGAACGAGCGAGGTGCAGCGCCTGGTCATCGGGCGCCATCTGGTCCGGGAGATGATGGGAGACTGACGGTCTTCCGGGGACTCCCGGTCCCCCTGACATTACGCCCCCCGGGTCCGACAGCCGGGGTGATCCACGGGAACAGACATGACTCCGCCCTACCGACGACTGGTCGGATGCGGGGGTGTAGTTCGCCGTTGGGTGCCCCGGGAGGACATCCGATATGGGCCAACGCGGAGTAGAGACCACTTGAAGCGGGAAATCCTGATCAGCTCCTCGTCCCACGAGACGTGGGTGGGGCTGATGGAAGACGAACAGCTTGTTGAACTCATGTTCGACCGGGCCGATCAGGACCGGTTGAATGGGGACATCTACCTGGGCCGCGTGGACGCGGTGCTTCCCGGCATCCAGGCCGCCTTCGTGGACATCGGGACCGACAAGGCCGGATTCCTCCACATCTCCGATCTCGTCCAGGAAGACGATGATGACGAGGAGGGAGGCGGCGGAGGCGGGAACGGGCGCCGCCGTGATCGGAAGCTCCCCCCCATCCAGGACCTCCTGAAACGGGGGGACACAGTCATCGTCCAGGTGACCAAGGAGCCCATCTCCACCAAGGGCCCCCGCCTTTCGGCACAGGTCTCCCTCCCCGGCCGTTTCCTGGTCTTCATGCCCTTCTCCTCCCACGTGGGGGTGAGCCGGAAGATCGACGACCGGGAAGAGCGGAGCCGGCTGAAGACGCTGGCCCGGGAGATCCTCCCGAAGGAGAACGCCGGGGGGGTCATCATCCGCACGGTGGGCGAGGAGCTCACCCGGGAGAAGTTCGACGGGGAGTACAAGCGGCTCTCCGCCACCTGGCAGAAGATCAAGCGCCGTGCGGACTCCTCCAAGGCGCCGGCACTGATCCACCGGGAGGCGAAGCTCATCAGCGGTGTGGTCCGGGACCTGTTCTCGGACAAGTTCGATCGCCTCATCGTCGATGCAAAACAGGCCCATCGGGAGATCGTCCAGTACGTGGAGAATGTGGACCCGGAGCTTCTGGATCGGGTGCAACTCTACAAGGAGCCCGAGGCCCTCTTCGACAAGTACGGGATCGAGGAGGAGATCCAGCGCTCGTTCCAACGTAGGGTGGATCTGGCCTCCGGGGGGTACATCATCATCGAACCCACCGAGGCGCTGGTCTCCATCGACGTGAACACCGGACGCTTCACCGGGAAGAAGGGGAAGAAGGACCCGGAGCAGACGATCCTCCGCACGAACCTCGACGCGGCCAAGGAGATCGCCCGGCAACTCCGGCTCAGGGACGTGGGGGGGATCATCGTGTGCGACTTCATCGACATGGAGTCGCAGGGGAACCGGGACAAGGTGCTCCAGGAACTCCGGAGCCACCTGGGGCGGGACCGGGCTCGGACCCGGGCCTACGCCGTTTCCGAACTGGGGCTCATCGAGATGACCCGCCAGCGGGTCCGCCCCTCCCTCTTCCAGGCGCTCACCTCCCCCTGTCACCACTGCCACGGCAGTGGCCGGCTCTTCACCTCCGCCACCATCGTCCGGAGGATCGAGCGGAGCCTCAACCGTACGGCGGCCGCGGGAAGCGAGAAGACCATCCAGATCCGGGTGCACCCCGAGGTGGCACTCCACATCCTGGAACGGGAGCCGGATTTCGTGAAGCGGCTCTCCCGGCGCACCCGTCTGGAACTGGCCCTGAGGGACGACCCCCTGATCGGGGAGGACGAGTTCAGGCTGCTGTCGGGGCCTGCCCTCACGGACGTGACGGGACGGTACCTGGCCCGATGATTCACCTACGGACTTGTCCTGACTGGCGGAGTCCGTAGATTCCGCCCATCCATCCGCCCGGGAGGCCGTCTCCCGGGAATTCACCTGGACCCCGGACTCCCCGGTCATGAAGAGAATTCTCGGTCTTGGCGTCGGTGCTGTTTGGTTGGTCTTCTCCTTCCTGGCGTTCCGGTGGGCGGGAACGGGGCGGGCGATGGACGCTCCCGACGTCGTCCTCTGGTGGTCCGTGATCGGGGTCTTCCTGGCCATCGCCGCCATGGGAGCGGTGGGGGGTACCCTCATCCATACCCGGTCCCGGGAGTGACGGACGCCCTGGCTCCCTCCAAGATCCTCTGCGTGGGGCGCAACTACGCCGCCCACGCCTCGGAGTTGGGAGGGGAGGTGCCCCCGGAACCCCTGGTCTTCATGAAGCCTCCCTCGTCGCTGATCCGATCGGGGGATGCCATCCTCCGTCCCGGGGACGTGGGACGGGTGGACTTCGAAGGTGAGATCGGGGTGATCATCAGCCGGAGGGCCCGGAACATCTCCGAGTCGGAGGCCTGGAGTCATGTCTCGGGGGTCTGTCCGGTGAATGACGTCACCGCCAGGGACCTGCAGCGGAAGGACTCCCAGTGGACCCGTGCCAAGGGGTTCGACACCTTCTGCGCCGTGGGGCCGGTGACGCCCATCCAGGAGGTGGATCCCGAAGCCCTCACCGTGGTGACACGGGTCAATGGGGTCCAGCGGCAGCGTGGTCAGGTGGATGAGATGGCCTACTCCATCCCCTTCGTGATCGCGTGGCTCTCCCGGGTGATGACGCTGGAGCCTGGTGATCTGCTGGCCACCGGAACGCCGGAAGGTGTGGGGCCCATCGTGGCGGGGGACGTGGTGGAGGTGGAGCTTCTGGGGATCTCCCTCCTCCGGAACCCCGTCGTGGAAGCCGCACAAGTCTGAATCCGCCGGGAAGGTGGGCGGCAGGCCCCTTCCACGGGGGGGCAGCCGGGAACCGGCTCCTTCCCTGGGGTTAGGAGAGGCCATGGCCATCCCGGAATCTCCCGTCGCCACACCGCCCGGCCCGGCGACCTCCCTCCGGGATCGGCGGCGGATGTCATCGCGCCCCCTGCGCTATGGCCTGGCCATCTCCGCCCTCCTCCACCTCCTGGTCCTCTTCCTGTACCAGCCCTTCGTGGGGGTTCCCGGGGGGAGCACGCTACCCCCTTCCGGAGAGCCCTCCGCTCCCGTGGAGAGGGGTCTGCAGCTCATGGCCCTCCGGGAGCTTCCCGCCGGTGCCGAGGCCCCTGAGCCTCCTGTGGAGCCCCTCCGGGAGGAGGAGCCGGAGGAGGAGGTCGACGAGCCCCGACCGATGGTGCCGTCCCAGCCCGCCGCTCCGGACGCCACGGGGGGTGGGGGGGCACCCCAGGAGGCGGGGACTCCCGGCGAGCCCGCCCGGCGGAGTGCCGCCGAACTGCTCCGCCCCGGCACCCTGGACCCGGCGCTGTTCGGCGACATGGAGCTCCCCCCCCTCTCCGAGGAAGAGCGCTACCGGCTGCAACTCGCCGGGAGGCTGGAGGCGTGGCAGGACTCGGTGCGTACCGAGATGGAACGGGCCGCCCGGGCCACGGACTGGACCTACACCGACGAGGAGGGGAATCGTTGGGGGGTGTCCCCTGGTCGGATCCACCTGGGCAAGTTCTCACTCCCCCTCCCGCTGGGATTCGCCACGCCCCCCGGGCTCCGGGACGAGATCGAGCGCCGGGGATGGGAGTCGGCAGAGATCCGCCGTGGAGCCATCGAGCAGGATCTCTACCAGACCCAGCAGGAACGGATCCGGGAGATCCGTGCCCGGAGGGAGGCCGAGCGCAGGGACACCCTTCCGCCGGGAGGGGGGCGATGACCCGGGAGACCCGGGAGAGACTCCTCCTCCTGGCCGCCGGGGCTTCGCTGACCCTTGCGGCCCTCCTCCTCCTGGGTCCCGGGCGGCGACGTCGGGGCGCAACCGTCCCGGAGGAGGACCCGGAACCCGCCCCCCGCAGAGCCGCCATGCCGGAAGGCCCGAAGCGCTCCGGGGCCTCCGCTCCCCCGCCCGCCTGGAAGAGCTTCGGCGACGGCCTCAGGGACGAGTGGTCCGAGTGGATGGAGCGCCGGACGCCTCCGGAGGTGGACCCGCACCTCCTCCTGAGCCGCCTTGGCCGGCTTCCAGGGGGAGCCGCCGTCCAGGTGGGGGTATTGGCCCCCGGCATCGTGGAGGTGGTGGGTACGGTTTCGGGTCCCGACGAGAGCCGGGGACTCCTGGCCGCCGCCGCCCAGGTACCTGGCGTCAGGACCGTTGTGAACCGACTGTGGATCGAGGGTGACGTGGAGTGAGGAGCCCCCCCGGGGCCCCGGTGAATTGACTCTCCCACGGCGTTCCGGGTAGACTTCGAGCCGTTCCCACCCAGGTCCTGCGGTCCCCCCCCGATTGTCGTGGAGGCTCCGCACGGGGCCTCCCTCCGGGCCCGATCCGGAGCTCCAGGAGATCTCCTTGTCCAGCGAATTGCCGTCCCGCCTCGAACCGTCCACCATCGAACCCCCCCTCTATCGCCAGTGGATGGAGGCGGGGCACTTCCACGTGCCTGCAGGGGCCGTGGATGTGGGGCAGGACCCCTACGTCATCGTGATCCCGCCGCCGAACGTCACGGCGGTGCTCCACATGGGGCACGGCCTGAACAACACCATTCAGGACGTCCTCATCCGCTGGCGGCGGATGCAGGGTCGGGCGGCCCTCTGGATCCCCGGCACCGATCACGCCGGGATTGCCACCCAGAACGTGGTGGAGCGGCGCCTGGCCGCAGCCGGGACCTCCAGGGAGGAGCTGGGTCGCGAGGCCTTCGTGGAGGAGGTCTGGTCCTTCGTCCGGGACACCGGGGGGACGATCCTGGACCAGCTCAAGTCCATCGGCGCCAGCTGCGACTGGGACCGGACCCGCTTCACCCTGGATCCGGCGCTTTCACGGGCCGTCCGGGAGGCCTTTGTCCGGCTCCACGATCAGGGGCTCGTCTACCGGGGGGAGTACATCATCAACTGGTGTCCCCGCTGCCTCACCGCCCTCTCCAACGAGGAGGCCGAAGCGGAGGAGGGAGAGGGGAGCCTGTGGCATCTCCGCTACCCCCTGGGGGAGGAGGCGTGGGAGGCTGCGGCGGAGGCCCATGCCCGCCAGGCGGCCGCCCGGCCAACAACGGCAGAGGAGCCCCTCACCGATGGGGACACCGGGGACGGGGCCGGGGAGAAGGAGGGGCGCTTCGGTCTCTCCCCCCTGCCCGACGGTGGCTGGGCCCTCACCGTGTCCACCACCCGCCCGGAAACCATGCTGGGGGACACGGCGGTGGCGGTGAACCCCAAGGACCAGCGCTACGCCTCTCTGGTGGGGGCCGATGTCCTGCTCCCCGTCACGGGGCGGGTCATCCCCATCATCTCCGACGACTTCGTGGACCCATCCTTCGGCACCGGGATGGTGAAGGTCACCCCCGCCCACGATCCCAATGACTTCGAGATGGCCCGGCGGAGTGGGGACATCCCCCTCCTGAACGTCATGACCCCGGACGCCCGGATGAACGACGAGGTTCCGGCTGAGTTCAGGGGACTGGACCGCTTCGAGGCCCGGGAGCGGGTGGTGGAGGCCTTCCGGACGCAGGGGCTCCTGGCGGGGGTGGAACCCCACCGCCACGCCGTCCCCCACTGCTACCGATGCGACACGGTGGTGGAGCCCCGCCTTTCGGACCAGTGGTTCGTCCGGATGAAGCCCCTGGCGGAGCCGGCGCTCAAGGCCTCGAAGGACGGCACCATCACCTTCACCCCCGACCGGTGGACGAAGGTCTACGAGGAGTGGCTGGAGAACATCCGGGACTGGTGCATCTCCCGGCAGCTCTGGTGGGGGCACCGGATCCCGGTGTGGACCTGCCAGGAGTGCGACCGGGTCATCGTGCAGGTGGAGGACCCGGATGGATGTCCCGGGTGCGGCAGCGGAGAACTGGTACAGGATCCCGACGTCCTGGACACCTGGTTCTCCTCCTGGCTCTGGCCCTTCTCCGTCTTCGGGTGGCCGGAGGAGAGCGAGGATCTGGACGCCTTCTACCCCGGCCACGCCCTGGTGACGGCCCCGGAGATCCTCTTCTTCTGGGTCTCCCGGATGATCATGTCCGGGTATGCCTTCATGGGAGAGGCGCCCTTCACCCGGGTCTTCCTCCACGGGACCGTCCGGGATACCCAGGGGCGGAAGATGTCCAAGTCGCTGGGGAACGGGATCGACCCCATGGAGGTGGTGGATCGGTTCGGGGCCGATGCCCTCCGCTACACCGTGCTCTCCATGTGCGGCGTGGGGACCGACATCCATCTGGACCACGAGGATCTGGAAGCGGCCTTCGCCCCCGGGCGCAACTTCGCCAACAAGGTCTGGAACGCCGGTCGCTTCACCCTGATGAGCGTGGGCGACGACCCCGTCCCCTCCCTGGAGTCGGTGTCGGACCACCTCACGCCGGTGGACCGCTGGATCCTCTCCCGCTTCTCCGGCACGGCGGAGGGGATGACCCGGGAGCTGGAGAAGTTCCGCTTCCACGAGGTGTCCGAACTGGCCTACCACTTCTTCTGGGGGGACTTCGCCGACTGGTACCTGGAGCTGGTGAAGGGGCGGCTCAGGGGAGACCGGGGAGAGGAGAGCCGGGAGGCGGCACGAGCCACCCTGGTCACCGTCTTCGACGGAGTGCTCCGCCTCCTGCACCCCATGATCCCCTTCGTCACCGAGGCCCTCTGGCAGCGACTCCCCCTTCCGGAGGGAGTGGATCGCCCCGAGGCGCTCATCGTGGCCTCCTGGCCCCAGGCGGATCCGGCCTGGACGGACGAAGGTGCGGAGCGGGCCATGGTGGAGTTCCAGGAGCTGGTCACCCAGGTGCGGAGTCTACGGAAGGAGTACGGGGTTGGAGAAGGGCAGGGGATCGAGGCCCGCCTCACCGGTGTCCCCGACGAGGTGGCGGTGCTCCTCAGGGACGAGGCTGGCTCCCTCCGACGGATGGCGCGGATCGAGTCCCTGTCCGTGAATGAGCCCCAGGGGGAGGGGAGCGACGGAATCGGAGCCCACGCCGTCCTGGCCTCGGGGTCGCAGCTCTTCCTGCCCCTGGAGGGGGTCCTCGACCTGGACCGGGAGCGGGCGCGCCTGGGAGCGGAGATCGATCGCCTCCAGGGTCAGCTCAAGGCCTCGGAGGGGAAGCTGGGAAATTCCGGCTTCGTGGAGCGGGCCCCGGCGGATGTGGTGGAGAAGGAGAGACAGCGGGCCGAGTCCCTCAGGACCCAGAGGGATTCCCTCATGGCCAGGCTCGGGGAGTTGACCACCGGATGAGTCGCCGGTCCCGCCGGGCGGAGGCCTCCCGGTCGTTGGTCGTCGCCCTGGCCGCAGGGACGCTCCTCCTGGGGTGCGCCCGGGCCTCGGCCCCTCCCGGGGGGCCTCCGGACGAGCTTCCCCCCTTCCTGGTGGTCACCTCCCCCGACACCTTCGCCATCGTGGACGAGTGGGACGGACCGGTGGTCTTCGGCTTCTCCGAGCGGATCAGCGAGCGCCCCGCCGCCGGAAGCTGGGCCGATGCTGTCACCATCTCCCCGGAGAGCGGTCCCGTGGAGGTCCGCCACCGCCGTGAGTCGCTGGAGATCCGGCCGGAGGGTGGATTCCTCCCGGGACGGGTCTACCGGGTTTCGCTGAAGCCCGTGGTGCGGGACCTCTTCAGCAATGTGATGCTGGACCCCTTCGAGCTGGTCTTCTCCACCGGCCCGGAGTTCGACGAGGCGGTCCTGGCCGGCTTGGTATGGGACCGGATCACCGGGGAAGGGCTCAGGGACCACAGGGTGCAGGCGGTGGCGGCAGGGGATTCGACCCTGGTCCATGTGGCCAGCACCGACTCCACCGGAATCTTCACCCTCCGGTACCTCCCTCCCGGGGATTTTACCGTCACCGCCTTCCTGGACCGGAACCGGAACCGCTCTCTGGACTCCATGGAAGCCCGGGGGGTGGAGCGGGCGGGGCTCACCGCCACCGACACCGTGCTGCTGAGCATTCCGGTGCTGGCCCCGGACACCACCCCGGCGGTGCTGGTCTCGGCGGAGCTCATGGATTCCCTCGCGATCCGCCTCACCTTCGACGATCCCCTGAATCCCGAGGCCCCCACGGACGACATCGAGTGGACCCTCCTCCGGGAGGTGGACTCCATCCCCCTCTTCCTGGGGCGGGGGATCTACCATCCGGCGGCGCTGGACAGCCTCCGGGAAGCCGACCGGGAGGCGGCCGGTCAGACGGCTCCCCAGGAGCCTCCCCCCCTGGCTGGCGGGAGACCGGCAGGGCAGGGCCCCCGGACCACCACACCGGATGGGCGCCCCCTCCCCGGGCGGACCCTCTTCCTCCCTCTCTCCACTCCCCTTCCCCCTGGCCAGGCGTATCTCCTGGAGGTGGAGAATGTGACCAACCTCAGTGGGGTCACGGGAGGAGGGGGGAATGGCAGGATCGTGGTGCCTGCGGTGGACACCATCACGCCTCCGGACACGGCCGCCGTTGGCGATACCACGGGGGGGGTGCCTCCAGATACGGGTGCCGCGCTCCGTCTGGGTACCACATCGGGGGGCTCGGGGTGGCTCCGCCCCCGGGTCATCCGGATCGGTTCCGGGGAGGGAAGCCCATGACCGGGGGGCGACCGGCCGCCTTCCTGGACCGGGACGGGACCATCATCGTGGACCGGGAGTACCTGGCGGACCCCGACGGGGTGCAACTGGTGCCCGGAACGGCGGAGGCCCTTCGACGCCTGCGGGACGCCGGGTACGCCCTGGTGGTGGTGACCAACCAGTCGGGGATCGGTCGGGGGCTCTACACCGAGGTGGACTACCACGCGGTTCGCCTCCGCCTGGACCAGGTGCTGGCTTCGGAGGGGATCCGCCTGGATGGATCCTGGCACTGTCCGGATGACCCCCGTCTGGGGGAGACGCCCTGCCGGAAGCCGAACACCGGGATGCACCGGGCCGCCGCCGGGGAGCTCGGGCTGGATGTCCGGCGATCCCTCTTCATCGGCGATCGGGTGAGCGATGTCCTGCCGGCTCAGGAGCTGGGGGGCACCGGCATCCTGGTGCGCACCGGGTACGGGCGGGAGCATGAAGCCGGTGTCCCTGATGGGACCCTGGTGGTGGACGACCTCCTGGCCGCCGCCCGGGCCATCCTCGGTTCTTGATTGCCCTTCCCCCCGTGGGTAGCTTCGACCAACTCCGCGTGATGCCGGTGCGGACCCGGTGGGCGGGGTCAGGGTAGAATGGAGTTCAGGAACCGGCGGGTATCGTCCGAAGAGTAGGGACACAGGCCGGGGTCATGGTTCACGAGGAGGACCGAGAATGGAACTGATCGTTACGCCGGGTGCCATCGAGAAGGTGCGGGGGTTCATGGCCGACCAGGGAGCCGGGGAGTCGTCCGGTCTCCGGGTGGCGGTCCTGCCGGGTGGTTGTTCAGGATTCCAATACGGACTCAACATCGAGGACATGCCGGAGAGCGACGACGAGATCCTCGAGATCGAGGGTGTGAAGGTCTTCGTGGATCCCTTCAGCGCCCAGTATCTCGAGGGGATCGAGATCGACTACTCCACGAGCTTCATGGGCTCTGGGTTCACCTTCCGCAACCCGCAGGCATCCGGTGGATGCGGGTGCGGTAGTTCCTTCACCGTCTGACGTGGCCGCCTCCATCGATGGTGCGGTGAAGGCTCCGGGGGTGGGGAGGTTGCCTCTTCCCCTCCTCCCCCACGCCTCCCTCCCCGGCGTGGGAACCCCCTCGGCGACAGGTCCGGCTTCGTCGCTGAAGCCCTCGGCGGATGCCCTTCCCACCACGCTGGACTACTCCGCCCTCTCCCGGGAGGAGTTGACCCAGAGGATCCAGTATCGGAAGGCGGCGCTGAACGCCGTCATCCTGGGTCACAACTACCAGCGGGTGGAGATCCAGGAGGTGAGCGACTTCCTGGGTGACTCCCTCGGGCTCTCCCAGGAGGCCGCCTCCACCCCCGCGGACGTCATCGTCTTCTGTGGCGTCCACTTCATGGCGGAGACGGCGAAGATCCTCTCCCCGGGGAAGGCGGTTCTCATGCCCGACCTGAAGGCCGGGTGCCCCATGGCGGACTTCGCCACCGGGGATGCCGTCCGGCGTCTGAAGGCCGAGCATCCGGGAGCGGCGGTGGTGGCCTATGTGAACTCCACCGCTGCTGTGAAGGCGGAGGCGGATATCTGCTGCACCTCGTCCAACGCTGTGGAGGTGGTGGAGTCCATCGATCCCGACCGGACCATCCTCTTCGTCCCCGATCGGAACCTGGCCCGATACGCCGCGGAGAAGACCGGCCGGACCAACATCGTCGCGTGGGACGGCTACTGCTACGTCCACGACGACCTGGTGCTGGATGAACTGGAGCGAGCCCGGGCGGCCCACCCCGAGGCGCTGGTTGTGGTGCACCCGGAGGCCAGGCAGGAGCTACTGGATGCCGCCGACGCGGTGACGTCCACCTCCGGTATGGTACGGATGGCCGAGGAGAACCAGGCCCTGATCCTGGGGACCGAGCGGGGGATCGTGGACCAGTTGAGGAACCGCTTCCCCGGCAAGACCTTCGTGCCCCTCTCGGGGGCGGCCATCTGCGGCAACATGAAGCTGAACACCCTGGCCAAGCTGGCCTGGTCGCTGGATCATGGACGTCATGAGGTCCTCCTGGACGAGGACATCCGGGTCCGGGCCGAGGCTTCCCTGCGGCGCATGCTCGATCTGTCCGGTGGTTGGGCTCCCTCGACGCAGACCGCCGAGGAAGAGTCGCTGGAGTTGGCCGGGGTCCGTCCCCGGGGCTGTGGGTGTGCCTGATCACGCTTCGGACCGGACGCCGTCTTCCATGCAGGTGAAGGTCTTCCCCGGAGGCGGCTTCGGGGAGAATGCCTACCTGGTGTGGCGGTCCGGCGCCCAGGATGCGGTGGTGGTGGATCCCGGGGCCGGGACTCCGGACCTCATCCGCTTCCTCGCCTCCTCGGGGCTCACCGTCCGGGCAATCCTCCTGACGCATGCCCACCTGGACCATGTGGATGGCGTCGCCGTCTTGAAGAGGGTGACCGGGGCTCCGGTCTACCTGCACAGGGACGCCCTTCCACACTATGAGTCGGTGGAGCTTCAGGCGGCCTCCTTCGGGATGGAGCTGGCGCCACTCCCCCCCCCCGATGCCGAGCTTGTGGGTGGTGAGTCGCTCCACTTCGGCCCCATGGAGTTCCAGATCCGGGACGCTCCCGGGCACGCTCCCGGCCATGTCATCCTCTACGCCCCGGATGACGCCATCGCCTTCGTGGGGGATGTGGTCTTCTCCGGATCCATCGGTCGAACGGATCTCCCCGGAGGCGACTTCCGGCTCCTCATGACCTCCATCCGGTCCGCCGTCCTCACCCTCCCGGATGAGACCCGTCTCTTCCCCGGCCACGGCCCCGATACCACCGTGGGGCACGAGCGGCGCTACAACCCCTTCATTGCTCCTGTGACGGGGGGTGAACTGGCGTGACGGTGCTGGCCGTCTTCGCCTCCGGAGCGGGGTCCACCCTCCGGGCACTCCTGGATTCGGAGACCCCGTCCTCGCCCTGGCGGGTGGCGCTGGTGGTGTCCGACCGGGAAGGCGCCGGGGCGCTGGAGCATGCCCGTTCCGCAGGCCGGGAGACCCGGGTGATCCCGGTCTCGGGGCGGCCCCAGGAGGAGGTGGCGGGGGAGACGGTGGAACTCCTGCAGACCCATGGCATCGGCCTCGTGGCCCTGGCCGGGTACCTTCGTCTCCTTCCGGCCGCCGTGGTCGCCGCCTTTCCTGGACGGATCCTCAACGTCCACCCGGCGCTCCTCCCTGCCTTCGGTGGGCAGGGGATGTACGGAGCCCATGTGCACCGGGCCGTTCTGGCCTCTGGGGCCCGGGTCTCCGGGACCACCGTGCACCTGGTGGACGAGGAGTACGATCGTGGGCTGATCATGGCCCAGTGGCCCGTCCCGGTGCTCCCCGACGACTCCCCCCAGGCGCTGGCCGCCCGGGTCCAGGAAGTGGAGCGAGCCCTCTACCCCCTGGTGCTCGATCACGTGGCCCGTCATCTGGACCGGGATACGCCCCCTCCTCCCATGGCCGCCGCCGGCCCGCATTTCACACTTCCTCCCGGGGGCGTTGAACGCCTCCAGGAGCGGCTACGCGCCTCCCTGGAGATCCAATGAGCATGAAGCGGGCTCTTCTCAGCGTTTCGGACAAGACCGGTCTACTGGAGTTCGGCCGGGGCCTGGTGGACCGGGGTTGGGAGCTTCTCTCCACTGGAGGCACCGCGCAGGCCCTCCGGGAGGCTGGACTCCCCGTGAAGGATGTGGCGGAGGTCACCGGTCACCCCGAGATGCTGGGGGGGCGGGTCAAGACGTTGCATCCGGCGGTCCACGCAGGGATCCTGGCCCGGCGGGAGCAGGAGGAGGACCAGGAGGCCATGGATCGGGCCGGGTACGGGGCCATCGATCTGGTGGCGGTGAATCTCTACCCATTCCGTGAGACCGTGGCCCCCGGGGGGGTGCCGGTGGGGGAGGCCATGGAGAAGGTGGACATCGGTGGGCCTACCATGATCCGTGCGGCAGCGAAGAACCACCGGAGCGTCTGGGTGGTGGTGGACCCTTCGGACTACCCCCGTGTGCTGGCGGCCATGGATGCCAGGGGAGATCACCCCGGGCTCCGGCGGACGCTGGCCGGGAAGGTCTTCCGGCATATGGCAGGGTACGATGCGGCCATTGCCGGCTATCTGGAGGGGGTGGGCGAGGACGGTGTGGGACTCCCTGCCGGGGAGGGAAATCTTCCCCCGGTCCTCGAGGACACCCTGATCCGGGTTTCCTCCCTTCGCTACGGGGAGAATCCGGACCAGGCGGCCGCCTTCTACGCCCCGGTGGGGGATCGGTTCGGGGTGGCCGCCCTTCGCCAGCTCCACGGGAAGGAGTTGTCCTACAACAACCTCCTGGATCTGGACGGAGCCCTCCTGGCCCTGGCTCCCTTCGCCCT
This sequence comes from uncultured Gemmatimonadaceae bacterium, assembly GCA_964420725.1. GTDB lineage: Bacteria > Gemmatimonadota > Gemmatimonadetes > Longimicrobiales > Gaopeijiaceae > CAYQVI01. The sequence goes on from CAYQVI010000070.1 coordinate 15,166, forward strand.
CTCCCAGGAGTCGGTGGTCTGCATCGTCAAGCACACCACCCCCTGTGGGCTTGCCCTTGGGGAGAGCCTGGAAGAGGCCTACCGGAAGGCGCTGCGCACGGATCCGGTGAGTGCGTTCGGCTCCGTCATCGCCACGAATCGGACCGTGGATGTGGCCACGGCGGAGGCGCTCTCGGAACTCTTCGTGGAGTGCCTCGTGGCACCGGCCTTCCAGAGGGAGGCGCTGGAGGTCCTCACGCGGAAGAAGAATGTGAGGCTCCTCACCTTTCCCGGGGCCGGCGTCCCCGAAGGGGCCTTGCCTCCGAACCTCTCGCCCCCCTCCTGGTGGAGCGGAGCCACCCCGGAGCACCGGGCCGCTTCCCGCTTCCTGGCCGCCCATGGGCGGCTTCCCACCCGTCGGGTCCCCCGGGGCATCTATGGAGGCGTCCTGGTACAGAGCCCCCCGCTTCCGCCCTTCCACGGGGTGGTGGATGATGCGTGGAAGGTGGTCACCGAGCGCCACCCCTCGGATGCCGAGGCCGGGGATCTGCGCTTCGCCTGGGCCGCGGTGGCGGGAATCAAGTCCAACGCCATCCTCCTGGCGCGGGATGGTGCCACCCTGGGGATCGGGGCCGGACAGATGAGTCGCGTGGACTCCTCCCGGCTTTCGGTGGAGAAGGCCCGGGAGGCCGGACTGGACGTGGCCGGCGCCGTGCTGGCCTCCGACGCCTTCTTCCCCTTCCGGGACGGGGTGGACGCGGCGGCGGCGGCGGGGATCCGGTGCATCGTGCAGCCCGGGGGGTCCGTCCGGGACGAGGAGGTGGTGGCCGCCGCCAACGAGCACGGCATGTCCATGGTCTTCACCGGACGGAGGCTGTTCCGGCACTGACGGGACCCCACGACCGGGCCCCGGGTTGAGGCGGTGTGGCCGGGTCGTCATCTTGACGGTGAGGAGGGGTGGCAGAGCGGTTCAATGCACCGGTCTTGAAAACCGGCGGGCGCAAGC
>CAYQVI010000071.1:0-15862 GCA_964420725.1 uncultured Gemmatimonadaceae bacterium
GTCCTGGCCCTGGCCCTGGACCGGGTGAAGGCGGGGCAGCCCCAGAAGGGGATCGAGCTGCTGATGCGGGAGTCGGCGCAGGAGAAGAGCCCCCGGGCCCGCTTCCTCCGGCGCATGCAGGCGGCGGAGATCATGCTGGACCACGGCCTGGCCCCGGTGGCCCGCCCCATCCTCCGGGACATGCTCACCCAGGTGGACGAGCACCGGCTGGAGGAGTGGGAGTCGGGAGAGATGGTGGCCCGGGCGCTGGGGCTCCTCTACCGGGCCATCGAGATCCTGGGAGACGACGAAGGCAACATGCAGGAGCTCTACCTGAGGGTCTGTCGGCTGGACCCGATGCAGGCCATCACCTTCGGGGCGCGAAGCAGTGGCGCGGAGTGAGGAGGGGGGGCCACCGGTCACGCCGTCCCTCCTGGACCGGCTCATCGACACGGAGCCCCGGGTCTCCCGGGACCGTGAACTCTCCCGGAGCCAGACGGTGGAGGACTTTCGGCTGGGGGTGCTCCGGGATCTGGATTGGCTCCTGAACTCCCGACGGATCATGGATCCCGCCGGGAACAGCCATCCGGAACTCCGGGACTCGGTGTTCAACTACGGCCTGCCGGACCTCACCTCCATGAGCGCTGACGACCCCAACACCCGGAAGGCGCTCCTGGGGGCGGTGCAGGAGACGCTCCGGGTCTTCGAGCCCCGGCTGGAGGCCACCCGGGTGACGCTGGTGACGGCCCCGGACGAGGATCACCGGAGCCTGCGCTTTGTCATCGAGGGGCTCCTGAAGCTGGACCCCAGCCCGGTGCGGGTCTCCTTCGACACGGTGCTGGAGATCGGGAGCGGGCAGTTCCGCATCAACGAGGGGGGTGGACGTGCGTGACGACCTCCTGACCTACTACGAGCGGGAGCTGGCCTTCCTGAGGCGCTCCGGCGCGGAGTTCGCCGCCCGCTACCCGAAGGTGGCGGGGCGCCTCCAGTTGGAGCCCACGAAGTGCGAGGATCCCCACGTGGAGCGGCTCCTGGAGGGGTTTGCCCTCCTGGCCGCCCGGGTACACCTCCGCATCGACGACGACTTCCCGGAGGTCATCGAGGCGCTCCTGAACGTGGTGTATCCCCACTATGTGCGCCCCATCCCCAGCATGTCGCTGGTGGAGTTCCACCCGGACCCGGACCAGGGGAAGCTCACCTCGGGGCTGGCCATCCCCCGGGGGTCGACCCTCTTCTCACGGCCGGTGGGGGGGATTCCCAGCCGGTTCCGCACCTGCTACGACACCACGATCTGGCCCCTGCGGATCAGCTCCGTGCGGTGGACGGCCCCCCACCAGCTCTCCCCGCCCCTCCGCTCCGGGGACGCGGTGGGCGCCCTGGCGGTGCAGGTGGAGACGCTGCCGGACGTGTCCTTCCAGTCGCTCCCCCTGGAGAAGCTCCGCTTCCACCTGGCCGGGGAGGCGTCGGTGGTGTGGACGCTCCACGAGCTCCTGGGAAGCCGATGCACCGGGATCGTCCTCCGGGAGGCGGGGATGAACGGGGGGCCGGACCGGGTGCTGACCCTTCCCGCCTCGTCGCTGACCCCGGTGGGGTTTGCCGCCGACGACGGGATGATCCCCTACGAGCGCCGGTCCTTCCTGGGCTACCGGCTCCTCCAGGAGTACTTCACCTTCCCGGACAAGTTCGCCTTCATGGAGCTGGGGGGGCTGCAGGCGCTGAAGCCCGCCGGGTTCCAGAAGAAGGTGGAGATCGTCTTCCTGATCCGCTCCTTCGAGCGGGCGGACCGGAAGGCCAACCTGGAGACCGGGGTCCGGGCCGACACCCTCCGGCTGGGGTGTACCCCGGTGATCAACCTCTACAAGCGGACCGCAGAGCCGGTCCTGATCACCGGCTCCCGGCACGAGTACCCGGTGGTGTCGGACATCCGCCGGCGGGACACCTCGGGGATCTTCTCGGTGGACGACGTGTCGGTGGTGACCCCCGGGGCCAACGAGGTCCTCCGGCTGGAGCCCTTCTATGGCTTCCGCCACGGCCGCGAGCCTGGGAAACGCCCCGCCTTCTGGTACACCCGCCGCCGCCCGGCGGCCGGGCGGAGCGACGGCACCAGCGAGCTCATGCTGAGCTTCGTGGACCTCTCCGGCCGGGTGGTCCGCCCCGGGGCGGACGCCGCCACCGCCCGGGTCACCTGCCATGACGGGCAGCTCCCCTCCCGGCTCCCCTTCGGCGACCCCGCCGGGGACTTCGAACTGGAAGGGGGTGGCCCCTTCCGGAAGATCGTGGCGCTGGTGAAGCCCACCCCCCTCCTGGAGCCCCCCATCGGGAAGCCCCTCCTCTGGCGGCTCATCTCGCAGCTCTCCCTGAACTACCAGTCGCTGGCGGATGGGGGGGTGGAGCCCCTCCGGGAACTCCTCCGGGTCCACGACTTCAATGCGGAGGGGAGCTCGGTGGGGGAGCGGCAGGTGCAGGGGATCACCGCGCTGAAGAGTTCGCCGGCCCACGCCATGGTGGAGGCGGAACATGGGATGGGGTATGCCCGGGGACACCGGGTGGAGCTGGAGTTCGACGAGGAGCAGTACACCGGGGGGAGTGCGTACCTGATGGCCTCCGTCCTGGAGAGCTTCCTGGGGATGTACGCCTCCATCAACAGCTTCACCAGGCTCTCCATGCGGTCCCGCCAGCGACGGGAGATCGTGCGGGAGTGGCCGCCGAGGGCCGGATGGAAACCCCTCCTGTAGGGCTGGAGGGGCTGGCCAGGGAGCTCGAGGAGGAAGCGGCCTCCTTCGAGTTCTTCCAGGCCGTGCGCCTCCTGGAACTGCTCCGCCCCCATCGGGCGCCGGTGGGGGGCTTTGCCGATCCGGCGGACGAGGTGGTGCGCTTCTCGGTTCCCCCTGCGCTCCACTTCCCCCCGGGGGAGATCGCGTCGCTGGACATGGAGGTGGAGGGCCCGGCGAAGATGGCGGTGTACGCCTTCGGGCTCACCGGCCCCCAGGGGGTCATGCCCCTGGCGTACACACAGATGGTCGCCGACCGGGTCCGGGATCGGGACACCGCCCCCCGGGACTTCCTGGACCTCTTCCACCACCGGATGCTCTCCCTGCTCTACCGGGCGTGGAGGAAGTTCCGCTTCACGGTGGAGTACGGCGGGAGCCACGACATCCTGACACGACACATCCAGGATCTGCTGGGAGTGGGGCTTCCTGCGGGGCGGGAGGCGGCGGGGATCAACCCGGAGACGCTGGTCTTCTACGCCGGACTCCTGGCCCCCCCGGCCCGGAGCGCCGTAGCGCTGGAGCAGCTCCTCGGGGACTACTTCGATGTGCCGGTGGAGGTGGAGTCCTTCGCCGGGGGGTGGTATCGCCTGCAGGGGTCCGACCTCACCCGGGTGGGAGAGGACATCCCCTCCACGGTGCTGGGGGGAGGTGCGGTGGTGGGGGACGAGGTCTGGGATCCCTCCGCCCGGATCCGCATCCGCATCGGTCCCCTGGACCGGGGGGGCTACGACGCGTTCCTCCCCGGGGGAGCCGCCCACGAGTCGCTCCGACGCCTGGTCCGCTTCTTCGGTCGGGACGGAGTGGACGCCGAGGTGAAGCTGGTCCTCTCCAGGGAGGAGGTCCGGGGGATCCGGATCGGCGGAGACACTCCCGTCGCTTTGTCCTGGGCGACCTGGGTGGTGACCCGGCCTCCGGAGACGGATCCCGAAGACACGATCATGAGACTCTGAAGCACCCTACACCTTCCAGGAGCCAACGGGGATGAACGTCAATCTCAGGTCCCTCATCGGGAAACTGAATCATGAGACCAGGGGAGCGGTGGAAGCCGCCGCCGGTCTCTGCCTCTCCCGGACGCACTACGACGTGGAGGTGGAGCACTTCTTGTCGAAGCTCCTGGACCTCCATGACGGAGACCCGGTCTTCCTCCTGAAGCACTACGGGGTGGACCGGTCCATCCTCTCTGCCGATCTCCTGAAGGCGCTGGACCGCCTGAAGACCGGGAATGCCCGCACGCCCTCCCTCTCCCCCCACCTGGTGAAGCTCCTCACGGAGGCGTGGACGCTGGCCTCGCTGGAGTACGGCGCCCAGAAGGTCCGCACCGGCCACGTCATCCTGGCGCTGCTGGGGAACGATGAGCTGGCCCGGATGGCCAAGGACATCAGCCGGGAGTTCAGCAAGATCCCCCCGGATGCCCTGAGGAAGGACCTCCTGGACCTGGTGGGGGCGTCGGGGGAGTCCGACGGGATCGGGAGCTTCGTGCCTTCCGGCGAAGGGGGGGGCGGGGGAGGAGGACAGCCCCGCCCCGGGGGGAAGACCCCCAACCTGGACCAGTACACGGTGAACCTCACCCAGCGGGCAAAGGAGGGGAAGATCGACCCGGTGCTGGGGCGGGACTTCGAGGTCCGTCAGGTGGTGGACATCCTCACCCGGCGCCGGCAGAACAACCCCATCCTGGTGGGGGAGGCGGGGGTGGGGAAGACCGCGGTGGTGGAGGGCTTCGCCATGCGCATCGCCCAGGGGGATGTCCCCCCGGTGCTCCGGAACGTGGTGATCCATACGCTGGACCTGGCGCTCCTGCAGGCGGGGGCGGGGGTGAAGGGGGAGTTCGAGAACCGGCTGAAGGGGCTCATCGAGGAGGTGAAGTCGTCGGAGACCCCCATCATCCTCTTCATCGACGAGGCCCACACCATGATCGGCGCCGGGGGCGCCGCCGGGCAGAACGACGCCGCCAACCTCCTGAAGCCGGCACTGGCCCGGGGTGAACTCCGCACCATCGCCGCCACGACGTGGTCCGAGTACAAGAAGTACTTCGAGAAGGACCCGGCGCTGGCCCGGCGCTTCCAGCTCGTGAAGGTGGAAGAACCCTCCGAGGACAGCTGTGTGGTGATGCTCCGGGGGATCGTCCCCGCTCTGGAGAAGCACCACAACGTCCGGATCCTGGATGACGGGCTGGATTCCGCCGTGCGCCTCTCCCACCGGTACCTCCCGGAGCGGCAGCTCCCGGACAAGGCGGTGAGCGTCCTGGACACGGCGTGCGCCCGATTGTCGCTGGGGCAGAACGCCACCCCCGCGGCGGTGGAGGACACCCAGCGGCGGCTGGATGACCTGGCGGTACAGACCCGGGTCCTCTCCCGGGAGCAGGCCACCGGGGCTGATCACTCGGAACGGCTGGCGGCCATCGCCGCCGAGGAGGGGCGCCTCCGGGACCACCTGGCCGCCCTCACGGAGCGGTGGGAGACGGAGCGGGACCTGGTGCAGCGGATCCGGGAGCTGAGGGACCGCATCGAGGCGCTGGTCCTGGGGGATGCCGGTGCCAACGGAACGGCGCCGGAGGGCGTAGCGGTGGAGGGTGCCGAGGCCGCCGCAGAAGGGGAAGGCGCCCCCTCCACCGATGTGGACGCCCTCCGGGGGGAGCTGGCGGAGAAGACCGACGACCTCCGGGAGCTGCAGGGGGAGACCCCCCTCATCCCGGTCTTTGTGGACGGGACCCTGGTGGGGCAGGTCATCTCCGGATGGACCGGGATCCCGGTGGGGAAGATGATGAAGGACGACCTGCAGGTGGCGCTGGACATGGAGCGGCACCTGGGGGCCCGGGTCATCGGGCAGGACCACGCCCTGGAGACGATTTCCCACCGGATCCGGACCTCCAAGGCGGGGATCGAGGACCCGCAGAAGCCCATCGGCGTCTTCCTCCTGGTGGGTCCCTCCGGCGTGGGGAAGACCGAGACCGCACTGGCGCTGGCGGATATGCTCTACGGCGGCGAGAAGAACGTCGTCACCATCAACATGTCCGAATTCCAGGAGAGCCACACCGTCTCCACCCTGAAGGGATCCCCTCCGGGGTACGTGGGCTACGGCGAGGGCGGGGTCCTCACCGAAGCGGTGCGGCGGCGCCCGTACTCGGTGGTCCTCCTGGACGAGATCGAGAAGGCCCACCCGGACGTGCTGGAGCTCTTCTTCCAGGTCTTCGACAAGGGGCGGATGGACGACGGCGAGGGGAGGGAGATCGACTTCAAGAACACCATCATCATCCTGACCTCCAATGCCGGCACCGCCACCCTGATGAAGCTCACCGCGGATCCCGAGACCACGCCGGGACCCCAGGGGCTGGTGAAGGCGCTCAAGCCGGAACTGGACGAGGTGTTCAAGCCCGCCTTCCTTGGGCGGACGGTGATCATTCCCTACTTCCCCGTCCGGGACGAGGCGCTGAAGAAGATCATCACCCTGAAGCTGGGGAAGGTGAAGCGGCGGCTCCACGAGGCGCATCGCATGGAGCTGGCCTGGAACAACGACGTCCTGGAGGCCATCGCCGCCCGCTGCACCGAGGTGGAGAGCGGCGCCCGGAACGTGGACAACATCCTTACGAACACGTTGCTCCCCACGGTCTCCCGGCTGCTCCTGGAGTCCATGGTGGCGGAGGGGAAGCCCCGGGCCATCCATGTGGGGATCGGAGAGGGTGGCGACTTCTCCTATGAGGTGCATGGGGCGGATTCGTCGCCTGCTTGAACAGAAGGGCTCCCCCTGGTCGGCCTCTCGGCGGCCGCGCGCCCCCTCCCCGGGGGGGGCGTGGCGCTGAAGGGGCTGGCGGAGCTGCACGGGGGAACACACTCTCGGGGGGTGGTCCAGCGACCCTCCCCCGGTTCCTCCCACGAGGTGTTCCATGGCGGACTTCACGCAGGACGGCCGGGCCTTCCGGCTCATCACCCCCCTGGGAACCGACGTCCTGCTCCTGCAGGGATTCACGGCCAGGGAGGCCGTCTCCTCTCCCTACCTGATCTCCGTCGAAGCCGTCTCCGAGAACCCGGCCATCGCGGCGGATGAACTCCTCATGCAGCCCGTCACGGTGGAGGTCTACACCCACCAGGGGGAGCTGGCCCGCCACTTCCACGGACTGGTCCGGAGCTTCACCCGCACCGGGCGAAGGGCGGAATACCTCACGGGATACCGGATGGAGGTGGTGCCCCGCTTCTGGTTCCTCTCGCTCCGGCGGGACGTGCGCATCTTCCAGGACAAGAACGTCCCGGACATCGTGGCGGAGGTGCTTCAGGAGCGGGGGATCACGTTCGACAACCGTCTCCAGAAGAGCTACCCGGTGCGGGAGTACTGCGTGCAGTACCGGGAGTCGGACCTGAACTTCGTCTCCCGCCTGCTGGAGGGAGAGGGGATCCACTACTACTTCGAGCACACCGATTCCGGGCACACCATGGTGCTGGGGGACTCCGCCGGGGGCTTCGACCCCTGCGTCGACGGGGGCTCGATCCGCTTTGCCGTACCGGGGGAGGAGGATCCCGGCGGGGAGGTGGTGACCCGCTTCACCCGGAGCCACCGGATGCACAGCGGCAAGGTGACGCTTGCGGACTACGATCATGTGGACCCCTCCGCCAGCCTCCGCCCATCGGTCACCGCCTCGAACCCCGAATCGGTGGACTTCGGGGAGTTCTACGACTACCCCGGGCTGGATGTCACCCGGGACGGGTTGGAGCGCTATGCGGACCTCCGCCTCCGGGCGCTGGAGCAGTTCGCCGTGGTGGGGAATGGGACCGGCGTGGCCCGGGTGTTCCGGAGCGGCACCCGCTTCACCCTGGAGGGGCACGAGGACCGGGCCTCCAACGGGGAGTACCTCATCACCGACGTCACCCACACCGGGTACAACGGAAGCTACACCGCCGGAGACGCCGCCGAGCCGGACTACCACAACGAGTTCAGCACGGTCCAGCACCCCAACGACTTCCGCCCTCCCCGCACCACCCCCGTCCCGGTGATCCACGGGGCACAGACCGCCGAGGTGGTGGGGCCGGAGGGCGACGAGATCCATGTGGACGCCACCGGGCGCATACGGGTCCACTTCCACTGGGACCGGCTGGGACAGCGGAACGAGACCTCCACCTGTTGGGTGCGGGTGATGACCAACACCGCCGGGAACCGGTGGGGGATGATCCACATCCCCCGCATCGGCCAGGAAGTGGTGGTGACCTTCCTCGAGGGGAATCCGGACCGCCCCCTGGTGACCGGAGCCGTCTACAACGGGGCGAACGAACCCCCCTACCCCCTCCCGGAGCAGGGGCTGGTCCAGGGGATCAAGACCCGGACGTCACCCGACGGCGGGGGGTACAACGAGCTGATCCTGGACGACCGGAAGGACCGGGAGCTCATCCGGATGCACGCCCAGAAGAACCTGCAGGTGAAGGTCCTCAACAACGAGTCGCACCACGTGGGGAAGCACCAGCTCCACATGATCGCCGGGGCTCGGGGAGTGCTCATCGAAGGGGAGGAACAGATCTCCCTGTACGAGCCGGACGAAGAGGGGGAGGTGGGGGAAGAGGGGGAGTGGGAGGTCCCCGTGGGGGACGTCCTGGTGGTCACATCCAACCGCTACGTGGAGATCAACAAGGCCCAGGGGGTGAAGTGCGAGGAGGGGCACTCCCTGCTGGTGGTGGAGGGAGACAACTACTCGGAGGTGGAGACCGGAAACCACCAGGAGATCGTCACCGACGGGGACCACACCATCGACGTGGAGACCGGAAACCAGAGCATCCTGGTGGGCACCGGGGATCAGCTCACCGAGGTGACCTCCGGCGACATCGACATGAAGGCGAAGAGCGGGAAGATCACCCTGGATGCGTCCACGGAGATCAAGTTGAAGGTGGGGGGCTCCAGCCTCACCATCACCACCAGCAAGATCGAGTTGAAGATCGGGGGGAGCAAACTCACCATGAACAACTCCGGGGTGACGGTGAAGGGGATGAACACGAAGGTGAAGGGTGATCTGGGCATCGACCTGCAGGGTGGGTTGACGGCCAAGCTCAAGGGGGGGCTGCAGACCACTGTGGAAGGAGGGGTGGGCATCACGGTCAAGGGTGGAGTCGCCGCGGGAATCCAGGGCGGCACCGTGAAGATCAATTGAACGGGGCACGATGATGACTGTCTCAAGGATCCCCTCCGTCCCCGATCTGGCCCGCTTCGCGGAGCTGGAGGACGAAGCGCTGGACTGTGTGGACCCCGGGCTGAGCGTACCGGAGTTCCTGGAGCGCCTCTCCGGAGAGTCGCTCCACCTGGACGCCATCCGGGTCCTGGCCCACCTGCTCCCCGCCCGATCGGCGGTGTGGTGGGGGTGGGGGTGTGCCGTCCAGGCCGCCGGCGAGCCCGTCCCCGACGACCTCAAGCCCTGCATCGAGGCCACCCGGGCATGGATCGCGGAGCCCTCCGAGGTGCACCGCCGGGCTGCGGGTGACGCGGCAGAGGCGGTGGAGGACCCGAACCCCGCCTCGCTGGCGGCGCTGGCGGCCTTCCTGTCGGGAGGGAGTACAGCGCCGGTGGGTCTTCCCGACGTCCCGGCGCCTCCCATGGTGGCGGCGAAGCTGGCGGCTGGGGCCGTCTGCCTGGCGGCGAAGAACGAGGACATGATGATCATGCAGGAGCGGCTGGAGTTGTACCTGAAGCAGGGGATCGAGGTGGCCCGGAAGTCGGGGGTCTGGCCTGAAGGAGGAGGAGTCTGATGGGACAGCCCGCATCCCGTGTGGGAGACATGCACGTGTGCCCGATGGTGACCCCCGGGGTCCCCCCCATTCCCCACGTGGGGGGACCCATCCTGCCCCCGGGGGCACCCACGGTGCTCATCGGGGGGCAGCCCGCCGCCGTGGCCCTGGGTCAGGCCACCTGCGTGGGGCCGCCGGATGTCCTGGTGAAGGGGAGCGCCACGGTCCTGATCATGGGGCGCCCGGCCGTCCGCATGGGAGACTCCTGCGCCCACGGCGGGACGGTGGTCATGGGGTTCCCGCAGGTGCTCATCGGGGGGTAGGAGGGGTCAGGAGCCGGGACGCCCCTCCTGCCAGTCGGGGATCACGGTCCGCCGGCAGGGTGCGTCCCAGGTGAGGAGGATCAGCCGGTACCCCGCCCCCTCCCTGGCCACCTGCCAGGCCCCCTCACCGCAGCGTTGGGCCAGGGCCTCCAGCGCCTCCCGGTGCAGCCCCCCCTCGTCCACCAGCGCCGCCACCCGCCCCACCCCCCACTGCCGGTGCTGTTCGGCGGGAGTCCCCACCGCCTCCCTTCCCATCCCGGGGCGAAAGCGGGTGCTGGGAACCACCGGGTGCCCGGTCCTGAGGTGCAGGACGGCCCAGAATTCCGGTGCCCCCACCACCTCTCCCGGGGGCACCTCCTCCCGGATCGCCCCCACCACCTCCTCCAGCGCCGTTCCACGGGCCATCACCCCGGAACCGACCACCCCGCCGGGTCGGGTGGCCAGGAGCCCCAGGGAGAGGGCAAGGATGGCGATCCAGGCGGCCAGGACGGCAGGGGTCAGGTGGGGGAGGACCGTTCCCCTCCGGGGGAGGGATGCCCCGAAGGCAGAGCCGGCCCGATGCCCACCCACCACCACCGCCAGGACCAGCCAGGGAAGAAGGGGGAGGACCATCCTCTGGTCCACGAAGGGCCAGAGAAGCACCTGGAGGGCAAGGAGGCCAAGCGCCAGGAAGGCGGAGCGGGACTGCCGCCAGAGGCTCGCCAGCCCCAGGGCGAGGAGGGGGAGGAGCAGGAGGATCACCCCCCAGCGAAAGGGGGCCGGGACCCCGGGAACCAGTGCCCCGGCCACCTCCTGCACCATGCGGAGCAGCCGGGGCCCCACCCCGTCCAGCGGACCCAGCCCCACCCCGGCCATCCTCCCCAGCCAGTCGCCATAGCCCCCCAGGAGATCCCTGAACTCCGGCGGGATGCGCTCCGTCCAGAGCCTGGACAGGATCAACCAGGGGAGGGCCAGGAGGAGGACCCCCAGCGCCGGCGGCAGTGCCCTCTCCATCCCTCGCCGGATCCCCTCTCCCGGGTTCTTCCCCATTCCCCGGGACCACACCCCCAGCACCCCCGCCACCCCCACCACCAGGAGCGCGGTGCGGAGGTGGAAGGCCACCAGGAAGAGGAGCAGGAACCACGCCGTGGCCCGCCCCCCCTCCTCCGGCGACGCCCGTTCCAGCCGGGTAGCCGCCCCTACAAGGAGGACTCCCACCAGGAGCCCGGGAGCATCGGAGAGGGGAACCAGGGCGTAGCTCCACGGGGCGGCCAGCAGCCCCATGGCCAGACCGCCCCCCACGGACCAGGAGCGGGGGAGCCCCAGGTGGATGCGGGCGAAGCGGGCCAGCGCTGCGGCGAGACCCACCAGCGCCAGCAGGTTCGTGGCCACGGCCAGCCGGGACACCGCGGCCAGATCCCCCCCGGTGACGGTCCAGTAGAGGGCCAGGACCGCGGAGTAGAGGGGGGGGAACTTGGCCCCCGGGGGGTTGCCGGGAACGCCGTGGTAGACGTAGCCGTGCCCCTCCGCCAGACCCCGGGCCAACATGAGATAGACGCCGTCGTCGTGGAGGATCCCCGGGGCCAGGGGCCGATACAGGAGGAGGGCCAGGGCCCCCACGGCCAGGGCCACCGGGGCCCCCACCCACGGGGCGCGGGCCCGGTGTCCTGCATCCGGTGACTCCAGGGAGACCTCCTCGGTGGCTGACATCCTCGTAACGGGTACCGCCGGAGCAGTGGAAAGGAACATTGCGGCCCCGCCCCTGCCCAGGCTATGTATCCCACCTGATCCGTCCGCCAGCAAATCTCCGAATCGGAGGCTCCCTTGTCATCCGTGCGCCCCAGGCCGATCCACCTGATCCTGGTGGGCGTTGCCTGCCTGGCCGCCCCGGCCTGTGCCACCACAGGAATGCCGGGCTCCGCTCCCGACCCCTCCGAGATCCCCTTCCTCGAGACGGAACGCCTACGGGACGGAGGGAATGTGGACCTCCTGGTCCGGCTGGGGGCTGCCTACCGTGCCGCCCAGCGGATGGAGGAGGCCCAGAGCGTTCTGGAGCAGGCGGTGCAGTTGGCCCCTGAAGACGGGACCGCAGTGATCTACCTGGCCCTGACCTATGAGGACCGGGAACTCTGGTCCGAGGCTGCTGTGGCCTACGCCGAGTATGCCCGTGTCGGGGAGTCGGGCTCCCTCCGGGACCAGGCAGGGCGCAGGGTGGCGGTCATGCGCAGACGGGCGCTGGAGGCCGAGGTGCGGCGGGCGTTGGCCACCGAGGCGGAACTCTCCGCCCGTCCCCCGGAGCCTGCCACCGTGGCCGTCTTCCCCTTCCTGTACGGGGGGGCGGACCCCACTCTCCGACCGCTGGGGCGGGCGCTGGCGGAACTCCTGGTCACGGACCTGGGGCAGACGGACCGGCTCCGGGTCCTGGAGCGCACCCGGGTCCAGCTCCTCCTGGACGAGATCGCCCGTGGTGGCTCCGACCAGACCAGCCCTGCCACGGCGGCCCGGTCGGGGCTGATGCTGGGGGCCGGGCGGATCGTGCTGGGGAACATCGGGGATGAGGGCGACCTCCTGCAGCTCCAGGGGATGGTGGTACCGGTGGTGCAGAGAGGTCTCCCGCAGCCTCCCGTTCCGGAGCCCACCACCGAGCGAGAGCGACTGGAGCAGTTCTTCGAAGCCCAGAAGCGACTGGTGCTGGGGCTGTACTCCACCATGGGCGTGGAGCTCACCTCCGCCGAGCGGGAGCGGGTGAACCAGAGGCCCACCCAGAGCATCCAGGCCCTCCTGGCCTGGGGGCTGGCGCTGGAGGCCGAGGATCGAGGGGACTTTGCCGAGGCCGCTGCACAACTGGAGGTGGCGGTGGGGCTGGACCCCGGCTTCGAGGAGGCCCAGGTGCGGTTGGCGGAGATCTCCCAGGTGGCCCTTGCGGTGGAGATCGGGACCGAGCAACTGGCCCAGGCCGCCGTGGTGGAGGTCCTCCCGACGGCGGGCCCCTCGGAGTTCTTCGCGGGACCGGGGGCCATCGAAGAGTTGGAACGGCTGGTCCCCACTCCCGGGAGCCGTGACCCCCTTCCGGAGGTCCAGGGCACCGAGGTCATTGGAGGGGGAAGCAGCGTGCTGGTGGAGCTGATCCTCAGGAGGCCCCGATGAGCCGCCGCCGTAGCGCGATCCCGCTCCTGGCCCTCTTCCCGGGCCTCCTGGCCGCTCCCCTCCTCCCCATGGCAGGGGGGGCGCAGACCACCTCCGAGGCCGGTGTCGGGGTGGTGTTCCAGGGCTATTCCTACGGAGACGCCGCAGCCATCGGCGCCGGGGATGTCACCCTCCTGACGGTCCCGCTGGCCTTCGCCGCCCGTTTCGGAGCCTCCACGGCACTGGACCTCCGGGGGGCCTGGGCCTCCGGGAACGTCACCCTGGCGGACGGGTCGGAATCCAGGATCTCCGGGCCCACCGATCTGGAGGTGACCCTCTCCAGGACCTTCGGGCGGGACGCAGTGGTGGCAAGCCTGGTGGGTGTGATCCCCACCGGGTCCTCCACCCAGACCCTGGAGGAATCGGCGGTGGCCGGCGCCGTGGCTGCCGACCTGCTCCCCTTCCGGATCTCCAACTGGGGGACGGGAGGCGGGGTCGGAGGGAGTCTGGCGGTGGCAAGGAATGTGGACGGGATCGGTCTGGGGGCCAGCGTGGGCTACATCCTGGCCCGGGAATACGAGCCGCTGGCGGATCAGGCCACCGTGTTCCAGCCCGGAAACTTCCTCCGGGTGAATGCGGTGGTGGACCGCTCCTTCGGGGGCCGCTCCAAGGTTGCGCTCCGGCTGGGCTTCCAGCGGTTCGGGGACGACGGCCTGGACGGGGTGAACCTCTTCCGCTCCGGAAACCGGTACGAGGCCACCGCTTCGTACGCCTTCCCCGCAGGAGCCCGATCCAGCGCCATCGTCTACGGCGGGGTCCTGCACCGGGACGAGGGAACCTACCTCACCGATCCCCGGGAGGCGGCGGCGCAGGATCTGCTGCTGGCAGGAGGGGCGCTCCGGGCACCGCTGGGGACAGGAGTCCTCACCCCCTCCGTCGACCTGCGACTGCTCCGCCGCACCGACGGCGTGGGGCAGGGCTACCTGGGGGGGATCGGCGCCGGATACGAGCTTCCCCTGCAAGGAGGCGCCACCCTCATCCCCACCGCCCGGATACGACGAGGGTCCGTAGAGGTCCGGGAGGGGCTGGAGAGCGCGGTCACCGGTTACGAAGCCGGGCTCACCGTGCGCTTCGGGAGGGTCCGTCGATGAGCGCCCGCCGCCCCTGGATCCGCCCCGGGCTCCTCCCCCTCATCCCCCTCCTCCTGGCGGGGTGCAGCGACCTCCTCCATGAAGGCGCCGCCCCGGCCCCGGTGCCGCTGGCCCTCACCACCTCCTTCGCCCCCACCGCCCCGGGCCTCCAGGCGGATCTGGCCGGGGTCTTCGACCGCACGAACCGGGTGCAGGTCCGGGTGGTGAACGAGTCGACAGGGGCTCTCCTCACCGAGGAGACGCTGGAGGTGACCCCGGAAGAGGAGGGGATCCGCCTCCGGCTGAACATCGACCTGGGGGAGGAGGACCGGTTGAGGGTGCTGGTGTCGGTGGTGCTCCTGGAGAACGCCCTGGAGCTCTTCCGGGGCTCCTTCGTCACGGAGCTGGTCCGGGGGCGCGCCGCCAGCGGGGATGTGCCCCTGAACCCGGTGCCGGCAAGCCTTGCGGCCAGCGGTCCCGACCGCCTCACCTCCCTGGGGGAGACCAGCCAGCTCTCCGCCACCCTGCTCATGGCCACCGGCGACCCCATCCCGGGGACCGCGGTGACCTGGACCTCCCTGGACCAGGGGGTGGTGCAGGTGGACGCCTCCGGGCTGGCCACCGCCATCGCCGAGGGCACGGCCCGGGTGGTGGCCCGGAGCCAGGGGTTCAGCGACACCCTCACCATCCAGGTGGCGGCGGTGGTCACCCAGGTGGTGGTTTCGCCCCCTTCGGCCAGCCTCCAGCCCGGGGAGCAGCGGCTCTTTGTGGCCCAGGCCAGGGATGCCCGGGGGAATGCCCTGGTGAGGACCGCGGAATGGAGTGCATCTCCCACCGCCGTGGCCACCGTGGACGGTGATGGACTGGTGACCGGGGTGGCGGTGGGGAGTGCGGTGGTCCAGGCCAGGGTGGCGGGGGTCTCCGGCTCGGCGTCGCTGGAGGTGACGGCACCCCCTCCCCAGGTGGAGACCGGTGGGGTGGCCCGGATCTCCGCCTCTTCCGGCGAACTCATCGGAACCGTGAACCCGTTGGGGTTCCAGGCAGCGGCGTGGTTCGAGTTCGGCTCCGGCGAGACGCTCCCGGAGTTCCAGAGGACGGTGGAGCTGTCGGTGGGGAGCGGGCTGGAGCCGGTGGAGTTCCGGCAGTTCATCCAGGATCTGCCGGCGGAGAGCACCGTCTTCTACCGCATCGCCGCCCGGAGTGTGGGAGGGGAGTCCAGGGGGGAGATCCGGAGCTTCGTGACGGCGGCGGACCGGCCGCCCCGGGCCCCCACGGGTCTCCGTGCGGAGTTCTTCTTCCTGAACGAGTCCTTTGCCGGATTCAATCTGCTCTGGGATGTGAACAGCACCAACGAGGAGTACTTCGAACTGGACCGGCAGGCGTCGTTCGACAATGGTTTTGTGCCCTACGCCGAACCCGGCCCGGGGGAGAGCAACTTCCTGGACCGCTTCGTGGAGCCGTTCGTCTTCTACAATTACCGGGTCCGGGCGTGCAACATGGCGGGGTGTTCGTCCTACGCGGAACTCTTCTCGGTATATTACGATTCCGAGGGATAGTCCAGGCCCGGAGAGCCGCTGATGCGGCCACGGGACCCTGCGGGTGAGGCAGACCGTCCAGCACCGAGGAAGTCATGAAGAGAGTCGATGGGAGTGCCCGGGGCATGGCGCTGCTCCTTCTGGGAGCCGTCCTGGCCTCCCCTGCCGCCGCCCAGGAGCCGGATACCCGCCCCGGGATCGCGGTGATGCCCTTCGCCAACTACTACGTGGGCTCCGATGCCGCCGACTTCGACGGACTGGAGGGGGGGCTCCAGCAGATGATGCTCACGGAGCTGGCCCAGAACTCCAGCCTCCGGATCGTGG
>CAYQVI010000072.1:0-15768 GCA_964420725.1 uncultured Gemmatimonadaceae bacterium
CCCGATTGTTCTCGAACTCCAGGGTGCAGAGGGAGTGGGTCACCCCCTCGAAGGCGTCTTCAAGGCAGTGGGCGAAGTCGTAGAGCGGGTAGATGCACCACTTGTCGCCGGTACGGTAGTGGTGGGCATGCCGGATCCGGTAGAAGATGGGATCCCGCATGAGCATGTTCGGAGACGCCAGATCGATCCGCCCCCGGAGCACCAGGCTCCCGTCGGGGAACTCCCCCCCCCGCATCCTGCGGAACAGCTCCAGGTTCTCCTCCACCGACCGGTCCCGATCCGGGGTTGGGCGCCCGGGCTCCAGCACGGTGCCACGGGCCTCCCGGATGATCTCCTCCGACGCAGAGTCCACATAGGCCAGCCCCTTCCGGATCAACCCCTCCGCCACCTCGAACATCCGGTGGAAGTAGTCCGAGGCATGGTACAGGTGCTCTCCGAACTCGAATCCCAGCCACCGCACGTCATCCCGGATGGCCCGGGTGAACTCCTCGTCCTCGGTGAGGGGGTTCGTGTCGTCGAAGCGGAGATGGCACCGCCCTCCGAACTCCAGGGCGAGCCCGAAGTTCAGGCAGATGGACTTGGCATGCCCGATGTGCAGATAACCGTTGGGCTCCGGGGGGAAGCGGGTGATCACACCCGGATACCGGCCGGCAGCGAGATCGCGCTCCACCATCTGCCGGATGAAGTCCCGGCCGGGGGTGGGGGAAGGGCTGGAGGGGTGGTCAGCCGCCATGGGAACGATGGGGAGGGGAGCGGGAGGGCCCTCCGGTGTGGAGTGGCCTCAGCCCATGAACTTAGCGAATTCTCCTTCCCCCGAGAAACCGGGCAACGGAGTGATTCAGCCCGCCACCACCCCCACGGGGGGGGGCTCACCCCCCACCCGCCCGGGGATGGGGGAGGATCCGGTTGAGCGCCCCATCCGTTCCGCCAGTAGATAGAGGGCCGGCGTCACCGACAGCACCAGCAGGGTGGAGGCCAGGAGCCCCCCGATGAGGGTGTAGGCCAGGGCGTTCCAGATGGTCCCATCCGAGCCGCCCTCGGTCCAGAGCACCAGCGGCAGCAGACCCAGCACCGTGGTGGTGGTGGTCATGAGGATCGGCCGCACCCGCTGGAGCGTCCCCCGGCGGACCGCCGCCTCCAGGGGAAGCCCGGTCTCGGCCCGGACCCGGTTCACATGGTCCACCAGGAGGATGGCGTTGTTCACCACGATCCCCCCCATCATGATCACCCCGATGTAGGCCTCCCGGGTGAAGGTGGCCTCGGCAAAGAAGAACATCAGGAAGACGCCGATGAGGGCCATGGGCACCGTGAGGAGCACCACCATGGGCTGCCGCACCGATTCGAAGAGGGCGGCGGTCACCATGAAGATCAGGAGGATGGCCACGGCCAGGACGGAGTAGATCTGCCGTGCCTCCTCGGTGTCGAACCGGGGGAAATCCCGCTTCTTCACCGTGTATCCCGGAGGGACCTGGGTGGAGTTGATGATGTTCTCGTGCCAGAGGTCCCCCAGCCGGTTGGGGCCCCTGAACTCGTAGGCCACCACCCGGGTGTATTGCTGATCCTCCCTCAGGATCCGGCTCAGCACCCGCCTCTCCTCCATGGACGCCACATCTCCCAGGCGGATGGGGACTCCGGTTCCGGCGGTGATCACCGTCTGCCCGAGCCCCAGCACGTCCAGGTCCCGGAATCCTTCCAGCTTCACCTCGAAGTGGATGTCGTCTCCCTCGATCTTCACGGTGGAGAGGTCGGTGCGCCC
This sequence comes from uncultured Gemmatimonadaceae bacterium, assembly GCA_964420725.1. GTDB lineage: Bacteria > Gemmatimonadota > Gemmatimonadetes > Longimicrobiales > Gaopeijiaceae > CAYQVI01. Next base: position 1,757 of record CAYQVI010000072.1, read on the forward strand.
CCGGAGTGCGCTGTTCACCCGGGCCACGAATTCCTGCACCGTCAGGTTGTACCGGGCCAGCGCCACCCGGTCCAGCGTCATGACGAACTCGGTGGCCCGGTCCCGGGTGAAGAACCCCCCAGCGGCGTTGGCGTCCACATCCTGCACCCGGGAGACGTTCCGGAGGCGGGTGGCCAGGTTCTCCGCGATCTCCCGGACCCGCTCGTAGTTGTACCCCTGCACCACGATGGAGTAGTTGGGGGCTCCTCCCCCACCGCCATAGAAGGAGGGGCCGAAGCCGGTGACCCGGATGTCCACCCCGGTGAAGCCCAGGGAGTAGGCGTACATCTGGTCCTTGATGGCCGGCGGGATGGGAGAGAACTCCAGCGAATCGGGGAAGAAGGCGTTGATCACCGCCCGCTGCTCCGTGACGCTGGTCTCGAAGGTCTCCACCTCCGCCACCGCCTGCACCTTCTCCTCGAACCAGCGGGCCAACTCCTCCGTGCGCTCCAGGTCCGAGCCCCGGGGAAGGGCGATGCTGATGGAGATGTAGGTCCGCTGCGCCCCGAAGCCCCCCCAGAGCTGCCCCCGGGTGACGTTCTGGTCGAACACCCAGGTGGAGCCCGCCAGACAGCCCGCCACGAAGAGCACCCCCAGCCAGGGGTACTTCAGGGTGAAGTCCAGGAGCCCGCCGTAGAACCGGACATAGAAGGGGGAGCCCGCCCCCCCGTCTCCAGCGGCCCCGGCAATCCCAACGCCCCCGGCTCCACCACCGGTGCCCCCGCCTCCACCACCGGCGTCCCGGCCGCCATCGCCTGTGGGGACATCGTCCTCCAGGGGGATCCCACCCCCGGCAAAGGCCAGCCCCGGGGCCTCCAGGCGGGGAGCCAGCCCCCCCGGGGAGGGGCGGGCGGGGGGGCGAACTCCGCTCCTCGCCTCTCCCAGGAGCCGGGCCACCAGCGCCGGGATGAAGGTGAACGCCACGAAGAGGGAGCCGGTGAGGGTGAGGGCCACCACGATGGCCAGCGGCACGTAGTACATCCGCAATTCGCCCTGCAGATAGACGAAGGGGATGAACACGATGAGCGTCGTGGCGGTGGAGGCCAGGATGGGGAGGACCACGTCCCGGCTCCCCCGCTCGGCGGCGGTGAACCGGTCCTCTCCCTCCTGCCACCGTCGATAGACGTTCTCCAGCACCACGATGGAGTTGTCCACGATGAGGCCGAAGCCCAGGGCCAGCCCCATGAGGGTGAGGAGATTCAGGCTCAATCCGCCGAAGTAGATCAGGTTGAGGGAGATGAGCACAGAGAAGACGATGGTGGTGAAGACCACCGCCGCCGACCGGAAGGAGCGGAGGAAGACCAGGAGGACCACAAAGATCACCAGCCCGGAGACGATGGCCCTGGACCGGAGGTCCGAGAGCTGCCGCTTGATCTCCAGACTCTGGTCCCGCTGCTCCAGGGAGACCAGTCTCACCCCCGCCGGCATCCGCCCCTCCACCGCCTCCAGGTGGGCCTTCACCGCGTCGGCCACCCGCACGGTGTTCTCCCCCGCCCCCCGGATCACCGAGAAGGAGACCACCGGCTGCCCGTCGATGCGGAAGTAGGTCCTGGCCTCCTCCAGGGTATCCCGGACCCGGGCCACATCGTCCACCCGCACCACCCGGCCGCCTCCGGAGAGAAGGACCGCCTGGCGGATCTCATCGGCGGAGCGGGGGCGGTTCTGGATGGTCACCACCGACTCCCGCCCATCGGCGCGGACCGACCCCGCCTCCCGCACCAGGTCCAGCCCCAGGATGGCGCTCCGGACCTGCTGGGGAGAGAGTTCCAGCGACTCGATGCGGCCCCTGTGCAACTCGATCTCCAGCATCCGCCGACGTCCCCCGTCCACCCGGACGTCCGCCACCCCCTCCAGCCGGACCACCTCCGGGACCACGATCTCGTCGACGAACTCCCGGAGCGCCTCCATGGTGTAGGGGCCGGTGACCCGGTACTGGAGGATGGCCGCCTGGGTCTGCTCCTGGAACTCCCGGGGGACCCACTGGGAGACCCGGAGCCCCGTGGCTCCCGGGGGGAGGTCCTCCTCCAGGGTGGCCATTCGCTCCTGGAGGTCCAGGCGGGCAAAGTCCATGTCGGTGCCGAGGTTGAACTCCACGTCGATGGTGGTGGCGCCCTCCACCGAGGTGGAGGTCACCTTCGACACCCCCTTCACCTGCTGGACCGCGGCCTCCAGCGGCGAGGTGAGGAACGCCTCCACCGTCTCGGGGGAGGACCCCACCCACTGCGCCACCACCGTGAGGCGGGGATGCTGGGTATCGGGGTACAGCTCAATGGGGATGTTCTGCCAGGCGGCCACACCCAGGAGGGCCACCGCCAGATAGGCCATGGCCACCGCCACCGGCCGACGGATACTGAGCCGGATCATGCTCCGGCCCTCATGCCGTCTCCACTCCCGACGCCTCCAGCGGTGCCCCCCGGATCGTCCCACCCAGCCCCAGCCGCTGTGCCGCCTTCAGCCGCGCCTCCTCCACCAGCGAGAACACCACCGGAATGACGATGAGGGTCAGGGCGGTGGCGACGATGAGCCCCCCGATCACCGAGATGGCCAGGGGAGCCCGGAGGTCGGCGCCCCGGCCGATCCCCAGCGCCATGGGGAGGAGGCCCAGCACCGTGGTCACCGTCGTCATCACGATGGGGCGGAGCCTCACCCGCCCGGCCTCCACCACAGCCTCCCGGATGGAGGAGCCCCTGGCCCGGGCCTGGATGATGAAATCCACCTTGACGATGGCATCGTTCACGACGATCCCCACCAGGATCACGATCCCGATGAGGCTCATGGTGTTCAGCCCCTCTCCGGTGATGAAGAGGGCCAGAAGCGCCCCCACCAGCGCCAGGGGCACCGCGATGAGGATGGTGGCCGGGTGGATGAAGGACTCGAACTGGGCGGCCAGGATCATGTACACCAGGAGGAGGGCCAGCCCGAAGGCGAAGGAGAGGTCCCGGAAGGAGCGGCGCATCTCCTCATTCTCCCCCCCCACCTCCACCCGGAGGTCACCCGGAGGGGGGATCTCCGCCAGGACCTCCTCCACCGCTCCGATTCCCCGGTCCAATCCCCCCGACAACACATCCGTGAAGACCGTCACCACCCGCCCCTGCTCCTCCCTGCGAATCTCCGACGGCCCCATGGCCTCCTCGATCCGGGCGAGCTGGCGAAGGGGCACCCCCTCCACCCGGATCCCCTCCAGCGTCTCCCGCCGGGTGCGGAGTTCCTCCGGGTAGCGGACCATCACCGCGATCTTCCGGTCGAAGTCCACGAACTCCGTGGCCATGGCCCCACGCATCGCCTTCTCCACCGTCTCGGCGATGAACCGGGGGTCGATCCCGTAGCTGGCGGCTGCGTTCCGGTCGATCTCCACCTGCAGCTCCGGCTGACCCCGCTCGATCCCCACCCGGACGCTCCCCAGGGAGGCGACGGCGGCCAGGCGTCGCTGCACCTCGTCGGCGTAGGCGAAGGCCTGGTCCAGATCCTCCCCCAGGATGCGAACCGCGATGTCCGCCTCCGACCCCCCCAGCACCCGACCCAGCGCCGTCGATCCCCCCGACTCCAGGGTCACGGCCCCCACGGGGAATCCCGCCGCCACAGGCCGGAAGCGCTCCATCACCTCCTGCGTGGAGGCGCCGTCCTGGAGCCGCACCTGCAGGAGGGCGGTGTGCAGCCCGGTGGCCTCGTCGCCGGCGGCGTAGGACTGGACGTCCTTCCCCACCCTGGAGAAGACCGTGGCCACGCCTGGATCCTCCAGCAGCCGCTCCTCCAGCTCCCGGGCGGTCCCTGAGGTCACGGCCAGGGTGGTTCCTTCGGGAAGTTCGATCCGCACGTCGAAGGCCCCCTGGTCCACATCGGGAAGGAGATCCCGATCCAGCAAGACACCCACCCCGGCGGTGACCCCCAACGCCAGCAGCGAGATTCCCAGGACCATCCCCCGCCGGTCCAGCGCTCCCTCCAGGACCCGATGGTAGAACTCGGCGAAGCGGGCGAATCCCCGGTCGAAGGCATCCAGGAAGGGTGTGGAAAGCCCTCGCATGATCCGGGAAACTCCTCCTCCCCAGTGGGAGAGGAGCTGTCGCAGTACGGACCAGAGCTGGCGGAGGAGCCAGAGGGGGAAGAACACCACCCGCTTCACCCACAGGATGATCCACCCCATCCGGGTGGAGGGAGGGGGGGGAGGGGGCGCCGACGAAGGCTCCACCACCCCTGCATCCCGGAACCGCCCCGCCATGGCCGGAAGAAGGGTCAGCGCCACCACCAGCGAGGCCAGCAGCGAGAAGGCCACCGCAAGGGAGAGATCCCGGAACAGCTCCCCTGCCACCCCCTCCACGTACACGATGGGGCCGAACACCGAGATGGTGGTGAGGGTGGAGGCGGTGATGGCCCCCTGCACCTCCTCCGCTCCCGCCGCTGCGGCGGCCATGGCAGAGAGCCCTTCCTCACGGCGCCGGAACACGTTCTCCAGCACCACGATGGAGTTGTCCACCAGCATCCCCACCCCCAGCGCCAGCCCCCCCAGGCTCATGATGTTCAGGGAGACCCCGAAGGCCTCCATCAGGGCGAAGGTCCCCACCACGGAGATGGGGATGGCCAGGGCGATGGCCACAGGATAGCGGGAGTCACGGAGGAAGAGGAAGAGGACCAGGAAGGCCAGGATCCCCCCGAAGACCAGCGCCTGCACCACATTGCTGATGGACTCCGAGATGAAGCCGGCCTGGCTGGATGCCACCTCCAGCGACACCCCCCCGAACTCCTCCCGGAGCTGTTCCAACGACGCCTCCACCTGCCGGGCCACCCGGACCGTGTTGGATCCCGCCTCCTTGAAGACGAGGATCCCCACCGACTCCCTGGCGTTGTAGTGGGCCTCCGATTCCCGCTCGGCGAAGCCATCCACCACCCTCCCCACGTCCCGGACCCGCACCAGGCGAAACCCTCGTCCACCCCCGGGGGCGGCGGCGTCCATGGACCCCGGTCCCGGCCCTGTGTCCCGGCGCCCCACCACCACCTCGCCGATCTCCTCGACGGTGCGGAACTCCCCCAGGGTGCGGAGCGGGTAGCGGTACCGCCCCTGCATGATGGTCCCCCCCGGTGCCTGGACGTTGGCCAGCCGGAGGGCGGACTCCACGTCCCCGATGGTGAGGTCGTAGGCCTCCAGCAGCCCAGGGTCCACGTCCACCTGGATCTCCCGGTCCAGACCCCCGGTGACCGTGGCCTGGGCCACCCCGTCCAACTGCTCCAGGCGCCGCCTGAAGACCGTCTCCGCCAACTCCTTGGTGGTCCACAGGTTACCAGCTCCGGTGACGCTCACCACCATGATGGGTTCCGACTCGGGGTCCACCCGGAGGATCCGGGGGCGGCTGGCGGTCTCGGGGAGTTGATCCCTGAGTTCATCCAACCTCTCCCGGAGGTTCAGCATGGCGAAGTCCATGTTCGTCCCCCAGACGAACCGGACCGTCACCAGGCTCACCCCCTCCCGGGAGACCGAGGTGACTCGCTGTACCCCGGGAACCGAGGCCGCCCGGGACTCCACATTCCGGGTGATGAGCCGCTCCACCTCCGCGGGCCCCACACTGGGATAGGAGGTATAGACCACCAGCCGGGGATAGCTGACATCCGGGAGGAGGTCGATGGGGAGCCGAGCGAAGGAGATGGCCCCCAGCAGGAGGACGGCCAGGAAGAGCATGGCCACCGCCACCGGGCGACGGGTGGAGGTTCCGGGAATGGACACGTCAGCTCTCCCCGCCCACCACCAGGACGCCGGCGGCCTCTTCAAGGGCGATCCGGGCTGTGGCGAAGTTGAACTGCTCGTTGGTCACGTTCCGCCGCTGTTCCGCCGCCTGCTCCGCCGCCGTGGACAGTTCCTCGAAGGTGGCCGTGGCCAACTGGTACTTCTCCCGGGTGAGTTCCAGGCGCCGCTCTGCAACCAAAAGGCTCCGGCGGGCCAGGTCCAGGGAGCGCCAGGCCCGCTCCAGATCAATGAGACGGGCCCGGATCTCCTCCTCCACCTGGAGCCGCACCTGGCGCTCGGTCTCCACCGCATTCCGGAGGGCCACATCCGACTGGGCGATCTGACTGAAGGAGTCGAAGCCCCCGAAACCGGGGATGGAGAATCCGACGCTCAATCCACCACCCCTGGAGCCGTTGGGGTTGGGATCCAGGAACCCGCCCCAGTTCCGCTGTCCGTCGCTCCGCCCGAAGTTGCCGCTGACGCTCAACGTGGGGATCCGGAGCTGGGCCCGGGTGGCCGAGAGACTGGCCCGGGCGGTGGTGACCGCCAGCTCCTGTTCCATCACCCTTGGGCTGGAGGCCAGCGCCCGCTGCACCAGTTCCTCCACGACCAGCAGGGAGGGATCGAAGACCCCGGGCTCCTGCAGGGGCACCGTGAACGCCGGCAGTTCCCGGTCTCCCAACTGGCTCCGGAGGGTCAGGATCGCCTTCCGGAACTCGCCGCTCACCAGCTCCACCTGCCGCTCCTGCTGCTGCACTGCCAGCTCGGCCCCCAGCACATCCACCTGGTCCCGGACCGCCACCTGGAAGAGGCGTCGTGTGCTCTCCAGCTCCCGGATGCGGTTCTCCAGCAGCTCCTCCTCCACCCCCAGGAGCATCCGCTGCTGCACCGCCCCCAGGAAGGCCCTCTCCACCCCCGCCCGGAGGGTGATGAGCTCCCCCTCCACCCCGGCGCTCCGGGTGCGGGCCCTGGCCTGCTCCACCCGGAGCTGGTTCCGCCTCCGCCCTCCGTCGAATAGCGTGACCGACGAACTGATGGACTGGGATGAACTGGAGGTGGTGACCCACTCCGGCTGAGGGTTCTCGATGGGGCGACCCAGGTTGTCGACGCCGAAGGTCTCCCGACGGAAGCTGGCGCTGCTTCCCAGGTTCAGGTTCAGGGTGGGGAGGAAACTCCCCCAGGAGGCCCGCACCGAGGGGGCGTTCAGGTCCAGGTCGTTCATGGCCCGGCGCATTGCTGGGTTGTGCCGCCGGGCAATCTCCAGCGCCTCATCCAGGGTCAGCTCAGCGCCCTCCCCCTCCTGGGCGAAGAGGGCTGGTGACCACCCCGTGGGGAGGGCCAGCAGAGCCAGGACCACCGCCACGGTGGCGAGACGCCGGCCCCCGGAACGCCCCTGTCCACACCTCATCGGGAGGGCCGCCCCCCCTCGGCGGCCACATTCTCCACCAGCCGGATCGGTGCTTCGTGGAAGAGGTACTGGTGCCCGTTGGTCAGGACCACCTCTCCAGGGCGGACGATGTCGGTTTCGGGGTTCTCCAGGATCTCCACCCAGTCGGCGTTCTCGCGCCCGGTGGTGACATACCTCCACTTGGCCCGCCCCTCCTCGAAGACGAAGAGCATGGTCCGGGCGTCCCGCTCCAGGATGGCGGCTCGGGGCACCAGCACCCGGTCCGGGATGGCCTGGGCCTCCAGGGTCACCGACGCATACATCCCCGGCTTGATCCTCCCTCCCGGGTTGTCCAGGATCACCGTCACCCTGGCCGTGCGCTCCGCGCTCAGGATGGGGTTGATCGTCTCCACACGCCCCACGAACGCCTCGTCGGGGAAGGCGGAGAAGCTCACCACCGTCCGGCGCCCCGGAGCGATGTTGGCCACCTCCCGCTCCAGGACGTTGACCTCCACCTTGATGGGTTGGATGTCCACCAGGGTCATCACTCCCTGACCCACCGTGACGTATTCCCCCTCCACCACCTCCAGATCGGCGACGTAGCCCGGGAAGGGAGCCCGGACCGAACTTCGCTCCAGGTCCAGCTGCGCCCGGCGCACCTCCACCTCCCGCTGGTCCAACTGGGCCCTGGCCCGGGCGAAGCGCCTCCGTTCCTCCCTGGCCTCGGGGGTGAGGGTCGTGTCGTCGGCGTCGAAGAGGGTCAGTTCACGGAAGGTGGCCTCCGCCTGCAGCAGGCCACTCCGGGCGGAGGCAAGGGCCATGGAGTACTCCATGGTATCCACCTGCAGGAGGAGGTCGCCGGCGGCCACACGGCTGGCCTCCCGGACGCGGACCTCCGTCACCAGCCCTGCCACCTGGGGGCCGATGACGATCTCCCGCATGGCCTCCGCCGATCCATCCGCCGCCACCCGGATCCAGAGGGTGTCGAGCCGCACCTCCCCGCCGGTGACAGGGTTCGGGGCGTCGGTGGAGAAGCCCTCGGTGGCCGCCGCCGGGAGGAGGGACACATCGCCGGAGATGGCGGGGGGTGTGGTTCCCGCACCCGCCGCCGCCGATTCATCACCCCCCCGGAGGCGCCACAGTACGGCGGCGGCCACCGTCAAGACGAGGACGAGTACGGTGAGCAGGCTCAGAGTCCGGGAGGAGAGCTTCATCCAGTCCCTGTCAGGGTGTGGGGGGCGGGGTCGCAACGGGTGGGCTTCCGTGAGATGCGTGGCGCCCGGGCACCGTTGCCATACTAACATCTTCGTATGGCATGGAACGCCTGAAGTCAAGGATGGGGTGGAATCCGGGGCAGCGCCATGTAGAACAGGGACACCCCGCCGCCACCCTGCCACTGTCTGGGGACGCACGGTCCGCGCACCCCACACCGTTGGCTACGTGTGGGGCACCGGATTCCCTTCATCCGGCGCCGGGGAGGCGCCGGCGGACAGATGGGGGGTTGGCCCGGGGTGGGGGGCGGGGGTCAGACCCCCGCCCTCTCCGGCTCCCTCCCCTCGGGAAGGAGATTCTCCTCCCGGTAGCGCTTCAGCTTCCGGTAGAGGGTGCGGCGGTTGATCCCCAGGAGTTCGGCGGTGTTCCCCTGATGCCACTGGGCGTCCTCCAGGGTCAGGAGGATGTACTCCCGCTCCAGGCGATCCAGGTCCCAGACTTCCTCCCGGGCCCGGGCCATCAGGTCCCTCTCCGGGGCCGTGGTGCCACCCCCCGCCGGGGGGTCGAAGGGGAGCGACCGGGAGCCGGCATGCATGATGACCCCCCGCTCGATGAAGTTCTCCAGTTCCCGGACATTACCAGGCCAATCGTAGGCCATCATCCGGTGCATGGTCTCCGGAGGGATCTCCGGCGCCTGCACCCCATTCTCCTCCGCCACCCGCTGCCGGAAATGGGCCGCCAGGAGGGGGATGTCCTCCCGCCGCTCCCTGAGGGCGGGGACCCGGATGGGGAAGACGTTCAGGCGGTAGAAGAGATCCTCACGGAATTGCCCCCCCCGGACCTCCCCCGCCAGGTCCACATTGGTGGCCGCCACCAGGCGGAAGTCCACCGACACCGGTTCCCGGGCACCCACCCGCTGGACCTTCCGCTCCTGCAGGACCCTGAGGAGCTTCACCTGGATGGCGGGGCTCACGGTGCTGATCTCGTCCAGGAAGAGGGTCCCCCCCTGGGCCTCCTCGAAGAGTCCACGGCGGGACTGGACCGCCCCGGTGAAGGATCCCTTCACATGGCCGAAGAGCTCCGACTCCAGGAGGCTTTCCGGAAGGGCGGAGCAGTTCACCGCCACGAAGGGGCGCCGGGCCCGGTCGGAGAGATCGTGGATGGCCCGGGCCACCAGTTCCTTCCCGGTCCCCGTATCACCGGTGACCAGGACGGTGGCCCGGGTGGGGGCCACCCGCTCCAGGACGTCGAAGAGCCGTTGCATGGGGGGGGTCCGCCCGACGATCCGGGAGAGGGGACCCTCCGGGACACTGCGGCGGAGGCTGGCCAGCTCCCGGCGCACGGAGGACTCCTCCAGCGCCCGGGCAACCGTCAGGAGGAGTTCCTCGGTCCTGAACGGCTTGTTGATGTAGTCGAAGGCCCCCAGCTTCATGGCCTCCACCGCCGTGTCCACCGAACCGAAGGCCGTCATCATGATGAACTGGGCATCGGTCTGGAGTGCCGGCGCCGCCCCCAGCACGTTGAGTCCGTGCATCCCGGGGAGGTTCAGGTCCAGGAGGACCACATCATAGAGTCGCTCCTCCAGCGCCTTCAGCCCCTCCTCCCCGGAGCCCACGGTATCCACGACATACCCCTCGGCCCCCAGCACCGTGGAGAGGAGTTCCCGGATCATCCCCTCGTCCTCCACCACCAGGATGCGTGGTTGGATATCCCTTCTGGACGTGGTTTCCCGGGTCGACGTGACGGGGGTCATGGCTGCCCCCGATTCGTGGCGGCTGTATGGGATTCCAGATGAAGCATGGGCTTCCCCACCGTTTGTTGGAGTTGGTTCGAAGGGCCACCCACCGGTCAGGAAGGGCGAGGCCCCTGCACCCTCCTACTTAAAGAACCGTGCCGTGGGGAGGGGAGGAGGGGCAACGTCTTTTTGTCACATCGGAGTCATTGTGTCCCACTTCATTCCGGAATATGGGGCATATCGACCCCAGTCTCCGGATTCGCCCCAGCGGTGCTTGATGACGGGGTGAAGTGGCCTATCTTTCGCCATGATGCCTCCTCTTCAATCGAGCCGCATCCTCCGGCGATTTCGCTCCGTGCCCCTCCTCCTGATGCTGGCTGCCTGGGGCTGCGGGGGAGAGGTGGCGGACGATCGCCCCGCCCCGCCACCCCCCGCACCGGGGGACCCCATTGTCCCGGAGATGGCCGCCGACGGGGAGCGCCTCTTCCGGGTCAAGGGATGCCTGGCCTGCCACAAGGTGCAGGGAGGACCTGCGGTGGGGCCGGATCTGGCGGGGGTGACGGAGAGACGGGACTATCCCTGGTACTACGCCATGGTGACGAACCCGGACTCCATGCTGGCCGTGGATCCCATCGCCCAGGAACTCCTGGCCCGGTATCGAACCCGGATGGTCTACCAGCGCATCACGGACTACGAGGTGAGGGCCGTCTTCGAGTATCTCCGGCAATTTCCAGAGCCCTGGGAGGAGACCCCTGCAGAAGGGTCTTGAGTCCGCCGCGCGGGACCACGATCAGACCCCGGGGAGGGACCACCAGCCCCCGGCCGGACCGGGCGATCAGTCTGCGGCACCAGCCGGGACGTCGGCGCCGTAGCGATTTCGCACGTAGCTCTCCACGATCTCCTTGAACTCGTCCACCAGGCCATCCCCCTTCAGCGTGCAGAAGTGCTCCCCGTCCACGTAGACCGGGGCCTTCGGCTCCTCGAAGGTTCCCGGGAGTGAGATCCCGATGTCCGAGTGTCGGGACTCGCCGGGGCCATTCACCACACACCCCATGACCGCCACCTGCAGTTCCTCCACCCCAGGGTAGAGGGCCCGCCACTCCGGCATCCTCTTCCGCAGGAAGGCCTGGATGTCCTGGGCCATCTCCTGGAAGAAGGTGCTGGTGGTGCGCCCACAGCCGGGGCACGCGGTGACCTGCGGCTCGAAACTCCGGATCCCCAGCGACTGGAGGAGCTGCTGCGCCACCCGGACCTCCAGGGATCGATCCCCCCCGGGGTTGGGGGTCAGGGAGACCCGGATGGTGTCACCGATCCCCTCGATGAGGAGAGGAGCCAGCCCCGCCGCAGAGGCCACCATCCCCTTCATCTCCATCCCCGCCTCGGTGAGGCCCAGGTGGAGCGGATGGTCGGTGAGGGGAGCCAACTGCCGGTAGACGGCGATGAGCTCGGGGACGGAGGAGACCTTGGCGGACAGGAGGATGGCGTTGTGGGGAAGACCCGTCTCCTCCGCCATCTCCGCCGACCGGAGGGCGCTGGTCACGATGGCGTCCCGGAGGATCACATCCGCGGCCCGTGGCTCCGGAGCCCGGGCGTTGGCATCCATCAGCTCGGTGAGCAGGCGCTGGTCCAGCGACCCCCAGTTCACCCCGATCCGCACCGGCTTGCCGTTCTCCATGGCGATCCGGACGATCTGCTGGAAATTCTCGTCCCGGCGGCTGGTCCCCACGTTTCCGGGGTTGATGCGGTACTTGGCCAGGAGCCTGGCCGTCTCAGGGAAACGGGTGAGGAGGAGGTGGCCGTTGTAGTGGAAGTCCCCCACCAGAGGCACCGGGGGCCCCGTGTCCGCCAGGCGGGCCACGATCTCGGGCACTGCCGCAGCCGCCTGGTCGTTGTTGACGGTGATCCGCACCACCTCGCTGCCGGCTTCCGCCAGCGCCCGGACCTGGGCCGCTGTGCCCGGGGCGTCGGCCGTATCCGTATTGGTCATGGACTGCACCATCACCGGTGCGTCCCCTCCAACCTTCACACCACCAACGTCCACCTGCGCCGTGGGGCGCCGAGGCCAGATGCTCACCCAGGACTCCCGAATGGAACGAGACGTTCACTGAAGCGGATGGGGTCGGCCACCCGCGAGGCCGGAACCCCGTCGAATCTAAGACACCCCCGGGGCTCCACAAAGGTTCGGAGCGGCGGGCGAGCACCCCTCCATGGCGCCTCTCCGCAGGAGTTCAACGGAGCTTGTCCAGGAGATGCATCAGCCCCAGGGTCGGATCGGACAGGTGCACCGGGTTCAGGATGGCCCGGTAGTGTCGGAGGTGGTCCTGAATGAAGGCCGCCACCCGGGAGAGCGGTACGACCCCGGCACCATAGGGGCTTGGAGTCCCCGCCGGGAGGGGAGGACCGTCCCCGAAGGCCATCAGCCGGATCCGGCAGGGGATCCCCGCCACCTCCGCAGACAGGTGGGCCTCCCCTTTTCCCCGGAGCGCTTCCACCACCCGGGGTAGTTCCGCGGGAGGGCAGCACCCGGTCCGCACCAGTGCGGTGGTGAGGGCCTCTTCTCCCCGGAGCGCCGAGTTGATGCGGGGCCTTCCCTGCTTCACCTCACCGATGATCAGATCCATGCGGGTGGACGAGACGTCCAACTCCGGATCATGGGCGAAGGTGAGGTCATCTTCCGCCCCGGGCCGTCCTCTGGAGACAATATGTCCCGCGAGCGGAAAGCGGAGCGCCAGGATGTCGATATCGGTGACCTGATCAAAGCTCCCGTCCTGGTTGCGGCGGATGACGGGGAGCTCGGACACGGTGAAGAACCCGTTCAGGTTCAGATAGGTGCGAACCAGCGCGACGGCAGTATTCATGGGCCGCATCATAGGAGATGCCGGGAACCGGCTGGAGGGGGGGAGTGTTATCGGAGGCAGCAGGTCCAGCCTCGTCCCACCCTTCCCATTCCCCCCAGGGATCATCCCATGGCCGTCTCCCCCGGTGCCCCTGCTGCCCCCTCATCCCCGGGGCCTCCCACCCGCCGCCGGGGCCCATCGTCGTCCTTCACGTGGGCGCTGTTGGCCGGAGGCATGCTGTGGGCCCTCCCCCAGGGGGCGATGGCGGGTGAGTCCGCAGCGTCCGTTGGACAGTCCCCCACCCCCTGGCCCCTTCTCTCTGCAGGCATTCCGGTGGTGGCCCACACCCCCGCCCAGGCTCCCCGCCCCGTCCTTGGCTCCTCCTCCATGGTCCAGGTGGACCGGGAGCGGCGCACCATCACCCTCACGGCGGAAGCCAGACCCTCCGCCTTCCTGGCCTCCACCGATCCCGACGACCGCTACCACGCCCTGGTGTCCCGGAGCGGAGGGGCCATGGCCAAGTCGCTGATGGTCACCGACGCAGAGGACCAGCAGATCGCCCTGGCGCTCCGGAGTCTGGGGGCGGAGGATGCCGGCGGCGTCCCCATGTCGGCGTGGAACCGGCGAGCGATTCCCTTCGTCCCAGGACCTGGATCCCGGGTGGCCGGGACCCGGGTGGAGGTCCTGATCACCTGGGAGGGGGCGGACCGTAGCTACACGCTGGGGGAGTTGCTGGGGGAGGAAGGCGCCACCGGGGTGGAGATCCGCTTCGGCGGGAACGAGGAACATGACCACCACTGGCCATCGGGGTGCATCATCTGCCTCTACAGCTGTCCCGGTGGGGTCCTCTCCAACGCCCTGAAGACCATCCGGGACCACAGCCGTGGCCACAGCTTCTCCCCCGGCGACCTCTTCCCCCCCGACGGCACCACCCTCACCGTGACCCTCCAGCTCATCCCCGGCTGACCCGGGGAAGGGCGGCGCCCAGCGGGGGGCCGTGGGTGAGAAGACCACCCGCCAGGGCGGCCACGAATACGAAAGCGGAGGGGGTGGGATTCGAACCGAAGGTCACCGAGGACGGCGCCGAAG
>CAYQVI010000073.1:0-2362 GCA_964420725.1 uncultured Gemmatimonadaceae bacterium
CTGGGGGGGCTGGGGGGAGCCACCTGGACCGGCCTCGGCGTCACCGCCCCCCTGGTCCTCCTGGGACTCCTCCCCCTCCTCTCCCTCTCCCGCTCCCTCAACGCCCTCCTCCTGGGGGAGGGGGACGCCTACCACCTGGGGGTACCAGTGGAGCGGGTCAAGCGGGTGGCGGTGGTGGGAGTGTCCCTCTCGGTGGGTGCATCGGTGGCGGCGGCCGGTGGGATCGGCTTCCTGGGCCTGGTGGTCCCCCACCTCTTCCGACTCCTGGCGGGACCGGACCATCGCTTCCTCCTTCCGGGAAGTGCGCTCCTGGGAGCGCTACTCCTGGTCATGGCGGATCTCTTCGCCCGGACCGTGGCCACCCCCGCCGAACTTCCCGTGGGGGTGGTGACGGCCCTCATGGGGGGCCCCTTCTTCCTCTGGCTTCTGATCCGCCAGGGTTCGGAGGCGGCCTATGCCTGAGGGAGGCGCACCTCTCCTGGAGGCCCGGGGGGTGGGATACGCCATCCGGGACCGGTGGCTGGTCCGGGGCGTGGACCTCACCATCCTCCCCGGGAGCTTCACCGCCCTGGTGGGGCCGAACGGGGCGGGAAAGACCACCCTCCTCCGGATCCTGTCCGGAGAGATCCCCCCTACGGAGGGGGAGCTCCGGGTGGATGGGGAGTGCATCCGGAAGAGCTCTCCGGAACGACTGGCCCGCTTCCGCGCCCTCCTCTCCCAGCATCGCTCCCTGGCCTTTCCCTTCAGCGGGGAGGAGGTGGTCCGCCTGGGGCGTCACCCCCACCGCACCCCCCGCCACCACGATGATCGGATCGTGGAACGGTCTCTGGACACCGTGGGCGCGGCGCCACTCCGCCACCGGAGCTACCCCACCCTCTCCGGGGGAGAGGCCACCCGGGTGGACATGGCCCGGGTCCTGGCCCAGGAGCCCAGCCTCGTCCTCCTGGATGAGCCCACCAACCACCTGGACCCCCGTCACCAGCACGAGGTGCTGGAGCTCTGTGCAGCGATGGCCGGAGAGGGGTGCGCCGTGGTGGCCGTCCTCCACGACCTGAACCTGGCGGCGCTCCACGCCCACAGGATGATGGTCCTCTGTCAGGGGGAGACCGCTGCCTGGGGTACCCCCGCGGAGATCCTCACCCCGGAGCGGATCGAGGAGGTCTTCGGGCTCCAGTGCCAGGTCTGGCGGCATCCCAGCGGGTGCCCCTGGATCGTCCCCTGCCGTCGAGGGCAGGGCTCCAGCTCCTCTTTGGACCACACCCCCCATTCCAGCGAGATGATGTCATGAATCGCCCCATCGGTTCGTCCGTCCCCCTCCCCCACGGCTGGAGCGCCCTCCGGACAGAGGAACCCCGACTCCGGACCCGGCAGATCGCCCAACGGCTGGGGGTGAGTGAGGGGGAGCTCATCGATGCGCTGGTGGGAGGGAGCGTGACCCGGCTCCGGGGACCCTGGGTCGACCTGTTGAAGGCGCTGGAGCCCATCGGTGTGGTGATGGGGCTCACCAGGAACGAGGTCTGTGTCATCGAGAAGGATGGCCGGTACCAGAACATCCAGGACTTCGGCGCCATGGGTCAGGTGCTGGACCGGGGGATCGACCTGAGGCTCTTCCTGAACCGCTGGGGATCCGCCTACCTGGTGCGGGACGACGAGACCTACGGGCTCCGCCCCAGCATCCAGTTCTTCGATGTCCACGGGGAGGCGGTCCACAAGGTCTTCCTCCGGGAGGAGAGCGACCGGGAGGCCTTCCACGCCCTGGCCCACCTCCATTCCGACCCCGACCAGGAGCCGGGACTGGTGGTGGACCCCCCGGAGGACGCCCCGGCGGCCACCCCCGACCAGGAGGTGGATGTGGACGGTCTCCGGGAGGCCTGGCTCTCCCTGCAGGACACCCACGACTTCCACCGCCTCCTCCGGCGCTTCGGCGTGGAGAGGGAGCAGGCCTTCCGACTGGTGGGATCCGACCTGGCGTGGCCGGTGGGGAACCGGGCACACCGTCGGATCCTGGAGGGAGCCGCAGCCGGGGAATTGCCCATCATGATCTTCGTGGGGAACCCCGGCGTGGTGCAGATCCACTCGGGGCGGGTCCACACCCTGAAGGAGGTGGGGCCCTGGTACAACGTCCTGGACCCGGAGTTCAACCTCCACCTGGATGAACAGGGGGTGGCGAACAGCTGGGTGGTGAGGAAGCCCACCGCACAGGGGGTGGTGACGGCGCTGGAACTCTACGACGAGGAGGGTCGCCAGGTGGCGCTCTTCACCGGGAAGCGAAAGGAGGAAGAGAGCGGAGAGAACCCCGCCTGGCGGGCGTTGGTGGAAGGAGCATCGTGAGGGGAACCTCACGGCGGCCCCGGAGCCCGGC
>CAYQVI010000073.1:2462-15665 GCA_964420725.1 uncultured Gemmatimonadaceae bacterium
GCCAGCCCTCCCCAGATGGGGACCTCCCCGGGGGGATCCACGAACCCCTCCCGGATGGCCACCACACCGTTGAACCCCAGGACCACGAGGTACAGCCCTCCCTGGAGGCTGGCCATGGCGGCCAGCGGGACCCCCCAGCGGCTGCGTCGCCAGAGGAGCACCCCCCCTGTGGCCAGCGCCGGCACCATGATGGAGAGATCCAGCGCCGCCACCAGCCGGAACACATCCACGCCGCCGGGGGCTTCCTGGCCGCCAAATACGTGGGCGGCCCACATCCCCATCCATACTGCGGTGAGCCCCGCCGCCACCAGGACCAGCCAACCCGCCACCCAGCGGGTGCCCCCTTCCCCTTCGGGGAGCGAATTCCGGATGGACTCGAGGGGGAGGCGGGGGAGGGTGACGATGAGGGCGGCCACCGCCATCACCAGGATCCCCACGTAGAGGGGGAAGAAGACGTTGATGGTGGTGCCCAGCATGTAGAACATGCCGTTGTACAGGGCGTACCCCAGCATCCCCATCCAGAGGAGCGTCCCCCGGTGGGAGCCCCTCCAGCCAAGGAGCAATCCGGTCACAAGCAAGGGGACCGCCAGGAGCAGGGTCACCAGGTCGTTCCCGAACCAGGTCAACGCCACCCAACCCTGGTCCCGGTACTCGTGGGGGAGGGCCAGCCCCAGGCCGGCCTGGGCCGCTACGAGGACCGCCACCCCCCAGGAGAGGAGCCAGGGAGCCCGGCCCTGGATCCCCCCACCGTCACCGGACATGCCTGTACATCAGGTCCACCAGTTCGTCGTACATGGACTCCGACGTCGCCGGGTCTTCGCTCCGGAGCGCCTGGGCCGCGCAGTGCTTCAGGTGGTTCCGCATCAGCTCCCGGCCCACGCTTCGCAGCGCCTCCTGCGCCGAACCGATCTGGGTCATGATGTCGGCGCAGTAGCGCTCCTCCTCCACCATCCGCTGCAGACCCCGGACCTGCCCCTCGATGCGCCGGAGCCGCTTCATGTTCCGCTCCTTGGTGGCGGGATCCACGGCCACGGCACGACGGGGGGAGTCCTCTCCGGGAGGTGCACCGGACATCTCCCCGGAGCCGCACCCGCATCCGCAGGCCGCACTGGCCACGGGGAGCCCGGCGGGCCCTCCCTCTCCCTCTCGAGGCTCGATCATGACAGGCGCATCCCCCTGAGTCGAAGGCTGTTGGTGACCACACTGACGGAGCTGAAGGCCATGGCGGCACTGGCCAGGATGGGGCTGAGGAGGATCCCCGCCACGGGGTAGAGCACACCGGCGGCCACCGGGATCCCCAGCACGTTGTAGACGAAGGCCCAGAAGAGGTTCTGGTGCATGATGGCCATGCTCTTCCTGGACAGGGTGATGGCATCCGGGATGGCGGAGAGGTGGGGGCGGAGCAGGGTCACGTCCCCGGCCTCCATGGCCACGTCGGTGCCGCTCCCCATGGCGATCCCCACATCCGCCCGGGCCAGCGCCGGTCCGTCGTTGATCCCGTCCCCCACCATGGCCACCACCCGCCCCTGCTCCTGGAGCCGTCGGATCTCGGCCTCCTTCCCCTCGGGGAGGACGCCGGCCACCACCCGATCGATCCCGGCACGGCGGGCCACGGCCCTGGCGGTGCGCTCATTGTCCCCGGTGAGGAGGACCACCTCCACCCCCATGGTCCGGAGGCGGGCCACCACCTCGGCGGCCTCCGGACGCTCCACGTCCGCCACGGCGATGAGTCCCTCCAGCCGACCATCCACCGCCACGTACAGGGGGGTCTTCCCCTGGTCTGCCAGTGCCTCCGCCCGGCCGGTGAGGGGGGAGGCGTCCACCCCCCAGTCCGCCAGGAGCGCCGGAGTCCCCACCACCAGTGCGTGGCCGTCGACGGCACCGGTGACTCCACGCCCGGTCTCCCCCTTGAAGGCCTCCACCCCCGTCAGCTCCAGCCCCTCCTCCCGGGCCCGGGCCACGATGGCCTCCCCCAGGGGGTGCTCCGAGACCGCCTCCAGCGAGGCCACCAGCCGGAGGAGGGCGGAGTCGTCCAGGAGCCGGTCTTGTCCAGCCCCCTCCTCCAGTCCGGCGGCTCCCCCGCCCCCGGACAGCGCAGGCGAAGCCACAACCCCGCTCCGGACGATCTCCGTCACCCGGGGGCGCCCCTCGGTGAGCGTCCCGGTCTTGTCCAGCACCACCACATCCACGTCCCCGGCTCGCTGGAGGGGGGCCGCCCCCTTCACCAGGATCCCCGCCTGGGCGCCCCGTCCCGTGGCCACCATGACCGCCGTGGGGACAGCCAGCCCCATGGCACAGGGGCAGGCGATGATGAGGACCGTCACGGCGGCGGCGAACCCTCTCACGAAGGGGGCCGTGTCCGCCAGCACCACCCACCCGGCCAGGGTCGCCAGTGCAATCACAAGCACCACGGGGACGAAGACCGACGTGACCCGGTCCACCAGGTTCTGGATGGGGGCCCGCCCCGCCTGGGCGTCCCGCATCAGCGTCACGATCCGGGCCAGGGTGCTCTCCTCCCCCAGCCGGGTCACCTGGTAGCGGAAGGCCCCGGTGCGGTTCACGGTCCCCCCGATCACCGGGTCGCCGGGCCCCTTCTCCACCGGGAGGGACTCCCCGGTGAGCATGGACTCGTCCACGGCGCTCCCCCCCTCCACCACCTCCCCGTCGGCGGGAATCCGCTCCCCGGGGCGGACCTGGATGAGGTCCCCCGCCCGGAGCGCCTCTACCGGCATCTCCACCTCCGTACCGTCCTGGATCACCCGGGCGGTGCGGGGCTGGAGGTCCACAAGGGCCCCCAGCGCCCGGGAGGTTTCCCGCTTTGCCCGGGCCTCCATGGTGTTTCCCAGGAGGATCAGGGCGATGATGAAGAGGACCGCCTCGTAGTAGACGTCCGGCGGAAGGCCCCGGCTGGTGAAGAGCTCCGGCGCCAGGGTGGCCACCAGGGAGTAGAGGAATGCGGCCCCCGTCCCCAGCGCCACCAGGGTGTTCATGTCGGCGGTGCCATGCTTCGCCGCCGCCAAGGCCCGTACGTAGAAGTGCCGTCCTGCCCAGCTCATGATGAAGACCGTGAGCCCCAGGAGCAGCCAGGTGAGGATGGCGGGGTCCATCCGGTAGAGCCACGGGAAGGCGGCCTCCAGCGGGGGGTCCAGGAGCCGCTGACTCAGCGCCATGAGGGGATCCATACTGGGCCCATGTCCGGCGTGGGCGTGCATCACCGGCATGGAGATCACCATCCCCACCGAGGCGGCCACCAGCCCCACGGCCGCCCGGATCCCATAGTGCCGCACCTCGGCGGCGGTCTCCCGGTCCCGCTCCTCCAGCGCCTCCCTCTGCCCGGTGTGGGCGGGGACCTCGGCGCCGTAGCCACTGGCCTCCACCAGCGCCACCAGCTCCTCCGGGGTGATGAGCCCGGGGTCGTACTGGAGGGTGGCGTTGCGCATCATGAGGTTCACCGAGGCGTCGGTGACCCCCGGCGCCTTCTCCAGCGCCCGCTGTACACGGCCGGAGCAGGCGGCGCAGGTCATCCCGCTCACCGCCAGCTCCAGGGGCCGCCCCCCAGTGCCCTCCATCACCCCTCCCAGGCCGCCCGGGCCGGATACCCCTCAGCCGAGAGCGCCTCCTCGATCCGCCCCGGCTGGATCACCGATTCATCGAAGGCCACCACCGCCTCCCCGATCTCCACAGACTCCGCCGTCACCCCCGGAAGCTCCTCCAGCGTCTTCCGTACATGGGACACGCAGTGCCCACAGCTCATTCCCTCGATGCTCAGCTTCACCTGGCTCATGATGCGTCCTCTGGTCTGGACCGGCTGTGCGATACCCCCTCCCCCTATGGGAGACGACGGAGGATCATATACCCCCCACCCCTATGTCAAGTCCAGGGGATCCGACTCCTGCGCCTGGACCGGGAGACCATACGGTCTGGTGGGCATTCGTGATGGGGACTTCCGTCGGGTCGCACGCCCCGGCGCCCTGACCCGGGGCAGCTAGGCCGACCCCGCCGCCTCAAGGAGCTCCGGTGCAGGACTTTCCAGAGGACCGCCCCGACGCTCAACCTTCCTGCGCCACCGACCGACCCTGAAAAGGAACGAAACAATCCGTTGCCAATGGGCTAGAATGGGAGGTCGTGTGTTGCTTCCGGAGAACCTGGGACATACCATCCGGGCTTCGCGGAGGTGGGACGAGGATGTCCCACCTCCGGCTCCTTCCAGTACCCTCCGGGGCGAACCGTCTCGTCTTCCCGGTGCCCAGAACGGATCACACTCGATGACCGCTGCGGATTATCCCCGTCCTTCCGCCCCTCCGGCGTGGAGCGCCGAGGCTCCTGCCCGGATCCTGGTGGTGGAGGACAGCCCCGACAGCCTCCACATGCTCTCGTCCAGGCTCCGGCTCAGGGGGTACGTGGTGGAGGAGGCCATCTCCGGGGAGGAGGCCATGGTCATGATCGAGAACTCCCCCCCGGATCTCCTCCTCCTGGATGTGATGCTCCCCGGGATCGACGGGCACGAGGTGGTGAGGCGGATGAAGGGATCCTCCTCCCTTCCGTTCATCCCCGTGATCCTGGTGACGGGAAGGGACTCCACACCGGAGAAGGTGGCCGGGCTGGACGCGGGGGCGGACGACTACCTGGTGAAGCCGGTGGACCTGGCGGAGCTGGAAGCCAGGGTGCGCTCCATGCTCCGGATCAAGCGCCTCCAGACCCAGTTGGAGGAGAAGAACCGGGAACTGGAGCGACTGAGCCGCACGGACGGGCTCACCGGCCTCTTCAACCAGCGCCATATCCGGGAGTTGCTCAACGACGAGTTCGAGCGGGTGCGCCGGAGCCGCGAACCCTTCTCCATCGCCCTCATCGACTTCGACGACCTGAAGCGGGTGAATGACTCCCTGGGGCACCAGGTGGGGGACCGGGTCCTGGTGGAGATGGCCCGTCTGCTGAATCTGTCCACCCGCCGTGTGGACCGGGTGGGACGGTCCGGAGGGGATGAATTCCTCATCCTGCTCCCGGAGACCCCCATGCAGGGAGCGGTGATCTGCCTGGAGCGGATCCGGAAGAAGGTGGAGAACTACCCCTTCCTCCCGGACGGCGACGGACACCTCCCCCTCACCATCTCGGTGGGAATCGCCAGCTGTCCCGATCCCGGGGTGCCGGGTCCGGAGGAGCTCATTCGCCGGGCGGATGTAGCCATGTACTCGGCCAAACACTCGGGAAGGAACCGGATCTTCCCCTTCGCCCAGGGCTGAAGGCCCCTCCGGACCCCGGTCCCCTCCCTCAGCCCTGCTTCGCCCGCTCGAAGTAGAGGTAGATGTAGACGGCGAAGCCGAAGTCCGTGGCGTCGCTGGAGACCAGCCGCCACCCCTCCCCCGCCCGCTCATTCAGCTTCTCCTGGATGTCCGCCTGGGAGGACTTGACGATGTGCTCCTTGTCGGTGGTGAGCTTCGTGTAGTAGACCAGGGCATCCACCTTGTACTCGTACATGCACACCTCGGCGGTCGTGGGTGTTCGCAAGGGCCCGTCGCCTCGGCCGAGGCGGGACGGAGAGGGGGAGCGCCGGTCAGCGCTCCCGGGGAATGGCTTCGATGGAGCGGATGTTCTCGTGGATGGGGGACACGCTCACCACCCGGGCCCCCTCCACCACGTAGAAGGCGTAGGTGCTGTTGTTTCCCACCATGTGGACGTCGAGACGCTCCCCGCCCTGGAGGGTGATCCGGTGGTCCATGGTGAGGCTTCCCTGCTCCAGCGCCTGCTTCACCGCCTGCCCCCCTCCCAGCCCCAGCCCCAGGTAGGCGGAGAAGATCACCATTCCGGAGAAGCCCACCCAGAACGTCATCGGGGTCACCCGGGCCCGGACCTTCCCGCCGATCTGGATGGGGACCTCCCCCCCCGCCCTCCGGACGAAGAGCCGGGTGATGGCCAGCCCCAGCAGTGGAATCCCGAAGATGACCAGGGGAAACGCCACCTGGTCGGTGAGGTGGATCACCGGGCTCAGGAGCACGTCCAGGACCGTGGAGTAGCGGATGATGTTGATCCCCAGGGCGCCGTAGAAGAGGGAGTCGCTGGCAATCCCCAGGACCAGGAGGTAGAGGTACCCCACGGCCACGTAGTCCTGGATGGAACCGGCAATGCGCCGCCCCCGGGAGACGGAGCCGTCCCAGTCCCCGGTCCCATGCGGCTCCCCTCCTCCCCCCTGGGGGGTCGGACTCCCGGGACTCCCGGTCCCGGGAGACTCCCTGGCTTCCTGCGGTGCGGTCTCCCAGCGATCCATGCCACCTTGCCCCGGACAGGGAAGAACGATGCTCCAACCGGACCCATTCCCCTACGGAGGAAGGGCCCCACTTCTTCTCAGCCCTGCATCCGGTCGAACACCTGGGCGCTCTCCGCCAGGATCCGGGCCACCACCTCCGGGGTGGGTTCGGTGGACCACTCCCCCCGCTCCTGCGACCCCCCCAGCACGATCCCGTCGGAGCGGGGGAACATGTACGGGCCGCCCCCCACCAGCATGTAGTCCACCTCGGGCTGGGGGAGGAGGATCGCCAACTGCCCCTTGATGGGGACCAGTTCCTGGTCGCCGAAGAGGGCCCGACTCCCCAGGCCCGTGCAGTTCACGATCCCGTCCTCGGGAAGGGCGTGGACCTCCTCCAAGGAGCGGAGCTCCTTCACCTGGATCGTTCCGCCCCGGACCAGGAGGTCGTCGGTGAGGGCCGGGAGGAGGAGGTGGGGCTCCACCAGCATGGTGGTGAAGACCCCCAGGTACGGGGAGTCGAAGGGATGCTCCCCGGGGCCGAACTCCTGCTGGTCGTAGAAGAGGTCGGCGATGTCGTCTCCACGCCCGGTGGAGGGCTGCTGCCGACGCACGTAGTTTTCGATCCAACGGACGCCGTAGCGCCCCCCCACCAGCGTCTGGTAGCGGCGGTGGGCCAGGCGCGCCGCCCGCTGGAACTGGCGGTCGTACTCCGGAGTGGTCTCCCCGGACCGGGACACGGTGGAGGGGGACCACTGCCCCCCGGCGATGTTGGAGGTGGTGTCCGGGGGGAGGTCCTTCGTGTAGAGCGTCACCTCGAAGCCCCGGTCCTGGAGGAGCCGGCAGGTGGTGAGCCCCATCACCCCGGCCCCCAGCACCGCGAAGCTCCGCCCCCCGCGTTCCGCGGCATACTCCGTGGCCAGCTCCGCCGCCAGCTCCGAACTCCCCCAGGCGAGGGAGATCCCCCCGCCCCCGTGGCCATAGTTGTGGATCACCGTCCGCTCCCCGTAGCGGACCGCCCGGACCACGAACCCCGAGGGGCGGAAGGGCCGGAGCCCCGCCACGGTCCGGATGACCCGCTGCGGGCTCACCTGTACCGGGACCAGGGGGCGGACCCGCCGGAGGGGGACCGGTGCCCCGCCCGAGCCGATTCCCGGCGCGCACCCCCCCAGGAGGAATCCCGCGGCCGCCCCCGATGTCCGGCGAAGAAATGTGCGACGGTCCAGTCCGGCAGGGTGCATGGGCCCTCGGGGGAAGCGGTGTGGAAAGCTCAGGTCATTCTCCCCTCCGGAGCCTGGATGCGCCAGTCTGTTCCCCTCCGGTTACAGGAATCGCGGACATTCGTAGCCGACCGAGGCGTCCTTTCGTATCGGGCGGCCCCCACCTTGAGGCTCATTGCTGAACCGTCACCCTCTCCTTCCCTGGGCCCCCGCGCCCCCTGCATCCATGAGCCCTCCTCCCCTGCGGATCGCCTTCGTGGTCCAGGGCGAAGGCCGGGGCCACCTCAGTCAGTGCCTCTCCCTCCGGGAGATGCTGGAGGAGGGGGGGCACCGGGTGGTGAAGCTTCTGGTGGGGGGAGGCGAGCGGCGCCCCATCCCCCCGTACTTCGAGCGGGGGATGCAGATGCAGGGGGTCCGCTTCCCCAGCCCCATCACGGTGCCGGGGGCGGACCGCACCGGGGTGTCGCTGGCCCGGACGGTGGGGTACAACCTCCGACGCCTGGGGCGCTATCGGCAGGCGCTGGGGCTCATCCGGAGGGAGATCGCCGAGGCCGCCCCCGACCTGGTGGTGAACTTCTACGACCCCCTGGGGGGGATGGCGGTGAAGGGGATGGGGAAGGCAGCCCCTCCCCTGGTGTCCCTGGGGCACCAGTACCTCCTGGGGCACCCCGGGGCCCCCCGCCCCCCCTTCCAGCCCCAGGGGCTCATCCCCTTCCACCTCATCAACCGCTTCTCGGCCCCCCCGGGAAGCCTCCGTCTGGCCCTCTCCTTCCGACCGCTCCCGGACGGCCCCGGCCCCGACACCCGGGTGGTCCCGCCCCTCCTTCGGCGGGCGGTGCTGGAGGCGCAGCCGGAGGCGGGGAGACACCTCCTGGTCTATGTCCTGAACGACGGACTGGGGGACATCATCATGCGCTGGCACGAGAAGAACCGTGACGTGCTCATCCACGGTTTCTGGGACCGCCAGGGGGCGCCGGAGGTGGAGGAGGTCCACCCCAACCTGGTCTTCCATCGTCTCTCGGACACCCTCTTCCTGGAGATGATGCGCACCTGCCGGGGCTTCGTGGGCACCGCCGGCTTCGAGTCCGTGGCCGAGGCCCTCTGGTTGGGGAAGCCGGTGATGGTGGTCCCCACGAGGAACCAGGTGGAGCAGGGGTGGAACGCCCGGGAGGCGGAGGCCGCCGGCGCCGGGATCGCCGCTTCCCGCTTCGACCTCACCCCCTTCCTGGACTACCTCCCCGCCCATCGGGACGTCTCGGAGCGGTATCGGACATGGGTCCGGGAGGGCCATCAACGGGTTCTCTCGCTGATCCAGGAACAGGCCGCCCGGGGTGTGGCTTGCTCCACGCCCGGCGGGGACGAATCTTGAGGGGGTCCGCAGGCTCCGTCCTGCCCGATCCTCCTTCCCCGGTCCAGGCCCGACCCACCGTGAGCGCCACCTCCCCCCGCACCGCCATGACACCCGCCATGCGGTTGGCCCGCAAGGCGTGGAAGCTGCAGTTCATGGATGCGGACCGGTCCATGGAGCTGGCAGGGCAGGCGCTGCAGAGGGCGGAGCAGGAGGGGGATACCGAGGCGCTGGGGTGGGCCATGCTCACCCGGGGCTTCCACCTGATGCGCTACTCCGGACCCAGGGAGGCGGACCGGGAGCTGAAGCAGGCGGAACTCCACATGGCGGAGGCGGGGGAGCGACGGGGCGAACTCCTGGCGCTGGCCGGGAGGGCCCGATGCCTCTGGATGAGGGGGAAGGCGAAGGCGGCGCTGGACCGGGTCCTCCCGCTGCGGGCAGAGGCGCTCTCCATCCTCAAGCAGGAGGAGCGGGGGGTGTTCCTGAACGTCATCGCCGGAGGCTATTCCTCCCTCGGGGAGTCGGCACAGGCCTTCGCGTACATGTTCCAGGGACTCAGGGAGTCCAGCCCCACCCGGAACCGGGGCTTCGACGTGGTCCTGTACTGCAACCTGGCCCACGAGCTCTATCAGTTGGGGGACTACCACCAGGCCCTCAGCTATCTGGAGGAGGGGCTGGGGCGGGCCACGGAGCTGAACAACCCCCGCCTGAACAGCGTCCTGCTCCTGAACCGGATCATCTCCCTCACGGACCTGGGGCGGGCGCACGAGTCACTGGCGGACATCCGGGAGGCCCTCTTCCTGGCCTCGGGCGTGTCGCAGCATGACGCCGCCTACGAGGCCATGGCGGTGGCTGCGCTCCGGGCGGGAGAGGTGGAGTTGGGGCGGGAGCTGGTGGAACGGGCCACGAAGGTCCTCCCCCCGGATGCCCTTCCGGACGCCCGGGTGGAGCTGGGGGTGGCCCGGGCGGAGCTGGCCCGGCTGGAGGGAGACCTTCCCCTGTCCCGGAGCATCCTGGAAGAGGTGGCGGCCGACATCCCCGAGGGGGTGAGCCTCCGGATGCGCTCGCTGGTATACCGGCTCCTCTCCGATCTCAGGGAAGAGCTGGGAGATACGGAAGGGGCGCTACAGAGTCTTCGCGTCTGGCAGACCCTCCACCTGGAGAGGGCGGAGATGGCCTCCCTGGCCCGTCACCAGGCGGCGTCGCTCCAGACCGAACTCCTCCGCCTGATGCGCCAGCGGGACGAGAGCGAGGCCCGGAGACGGGCCACCGAGCGAGCCCGGCAGGAGCTGGAGGAGGCCAATCGGGCGCTGGCCAGGAAGATCACCGAGGTGGAGGCCCTCCAGGAGGAGCTCCGTCAGCAGGCGGTGCGGGACGTCCTCACCGGGCTCTTCAACCGCCGTCAGCTGAATGACATCCTCCCCACCCTGGTGGCCCGGGCACGGCGGGATCGGGAGGCGCTGGCCGTGGCCATCCTGGACATGGACCACTTCAAGGACATCAACGACCGGCTGGGACACCTGGAGGGGGACCGGGTGCTGGCGGCCTTCGGGGCCCTCCTCACCCGGCGTCTCCGGAAGGGCGACGTGGCCTGCCGGTACGGGGGGGAGGAGTTCTGCCTTCTCCTCCCCCAGACCGACGCGGAAGGGGCCCGCCGGAAGCTCACCCGGCTCCTCCGGGAGTGGAAGGAGGCGGAGGGGGTGACCTTCTCCGCCGGGGTCACCGACACCCTCCGGGTGGCGGGGGACGCCGAACCGCTCCTGAAGAGCGCCGACGACGCGGTCATGGCGGCGAAGAAGGCCGGGCGGAGTCAGGTGGTGATGGCGGACTGGTCCCCGGGCTGACGCCAGGAGGCTACTCCTTCCGGAAGAGCTCCATCCGGTAGTGGATGGCGCCCCCCCGGATCCCCCGCTGCAGGGCGTTCCCCCCGATCATGTTGCCGAAGAAGGGGATTCCCACGAGGCCTGCACCCCGGAAGAGGGGCGCCAGGAGTCCGATGAGGCGATCCCGGGGGCGCCCGGTGCGGATGAGCCCCGTCAGGTCCAGGCTTTCCAGCGGCCCCAGCCCCGCCTCCCGGGCCGACCGCTGCAGCGCCCCGGCGGTGCAGAGCCCCGGCACCCGCCACCCCGTCCGGAAGCGTTCCACGTCCCGTCGCAGGACCGGGGTGAGGCGGTCCTCATCGGTGGCCAGGAAGTCGTCCACCACCAGGAGGAGTCCACCCTCCGCCAGTTGCCCCGCTGCCGCGGTCAGGAAGGCCGCCCGGTCCGGAGCGTGGACGAAGGACTCCACCGCCACCGCCGCGTCGGCCCGCTCCCCGGGGGGCGCGGGCTCCAGCGCCGTGAAGTCCCCCAGGTGGAAGGCGCACCGGGACGACAGTCCCTGCTCCTCCGCCAGCCTCCCGGCGATCTCCACCTGCCGGGGGCTGATGGTGATCCCCCGGACCCGGCTGTCGGGGAAGGCACGGGCCAGGTGGAAGACGGTCCCCCCCACCCCGCACCCCAGGTCCAGGATACGACCGGGAGGGCCACCCATCCGGCCCCGGATCTCCTGCACCAGGAGGTGGTTGATGTGGGCTGCCGCCCCGGCCGGGGTATCCACCCCTGGACCCCAGAGCTGCCGGTGGATGGCGTAGCTGGTCCCCGCCCGACCCACCAGGAGGAATCGTCCCGTGTTCCGGTCGTAGTACTCCGCAACCTCCCCCACCGCGGGAGGGGGCCCTACCGGGTGGGGACGCCGGGCGGTGTCGCCAGGGGAGCCGGAGGTGGGGGTCACCCGCCCCCCGGCACGCCGTCGTAGTAGCCCACGATCAACTGCGCGATCCGCCCCATCCGGGTCTCCGCCTCCGCCAGCGAGCCCTGGATTCCGTTCACGAAGAAGGACACCACGATGGGACCGCTCCGGGCGTAGATGATCCCGACGTCGTTGGAGATCACCGCGGAGTCGCCGGTCTTGTGGCCGATGGGGACCGTGAGGAACTGTCGGAGCCGCCGGGCCCCCGCCTGCTGCTGCCGGAGGAAGAGCCTCATGGTGTCGCACGATTCCCGGGAGGTCAGGGTGCAGCGCTCGATGGCCTCCAGGAGGCGCCCCGTCTGCCGGGGGGTCATGGAGCCCAGCCAGTAGCTCTCGTCCTGCACCATCAGCACGTCCCGGCGCTCCGCGTAGCGAGCCCGGTTGGCCGGGTCCTCCACCACCGCCAGCCAGTCTCCCCGGTCGCCGGTGAAGAGGTGGCGGAGGCGGTCCAGGAGGGGGCTCCCCGCCAGCCCGTACTGGAGCGCCGTGGTCTCCTGGGCCGTGGCCGTGGCGAAGCGGGGGTCCAGCAGGGCCAGGAGCTTGCGGCGGTACTCCCACCCCTGGTTCACCTTCCGGGTGTCGGCGAACCCCGACTCCACGATCCACCGGTTCAGGGCGTCCCTGCCACCCACCTCTGCCAGCATGACGTCGGTGGCGGTGTTGTCGCTGGTCACCACCATGTGCAGCAGCAGGTCCCGGAGGGTGGGCTCGAGCCCGGGGTCATGGTACTGGAGGAACCCTGC
This sequence comes from uncultured Gemmatimonadaceae bacterium, assembly GCA_964420725.1. Classification (GTDB taxonomy): domain Bacteria; phylum Gemmatimonadota; class Gemmatimonadetes; order Longimicrobiales; family Gaopeijiaceae; genus CAYQVI01. Next base: position 14,802 of record CAYQVI010000073.1, read on the forward strand.
GCCGTGCCGGAGGTGGTCCACTCCCAGCTCCACCCGGCGATCCAGCTCCAGGGTGCCGGCATCCGACATCTGGAAGGCCTTCACCAGGATCATGAGCTTGATCACGCTCTGGCTGTTGAAGGCGTCGTCCCCCCGGATGGAGATCTGTTCACCATTCCCCAGGTGATGGACCCAGAGGCCGGTGCGGGCCGGGAAGCGCTGCAGCTCCGCCTCCAGGAGGGACGGAAGGCCGGAGGCAGGAGCCTGGGGCTGCGCCGGCGCAGGAAGGTGGGCAAGGAGCAGTGCCACCATGAGGATGGACCAGCGACCAGGGCGCACGGGATTCGCTCCGGGTGAGGGGGATGGAGGGGTGCACCACGCGTCACCCGGCAAGGGGGTACCGGGAAGACGCACCTGGGGATCCACCGGGAGTGGAGGGCCGAAGCTACCGGATCCTCTGCGACGGCAGCAAGCAACGGGAGGCGGGGGTGGCCCCGGGTGCGGATTGACTTCCCGCCCCCGCCTGTCTATCCTCGAACAGGCAGTCCTGAACGATCGTTCGAACGAATCGGTCGGAGGACCGGGGGTGATCGCCTTGTCATCACCCCCCTCCTTCCGGCCTTCCTCTGCATGGACACGAACCCCGGGGACCGGTCATGGCGGCATTCACCGACGAAGAGTTGAAGTCGAAGGTCCTCGAGGGCTACGTGGTGGAGTCCGTGGACGAGATGAGCGAAGGGTATCGGAAGGCGCTCATCGTGCAGCTCACGGTGCAGGCCGACACGGAACTCATCTCGGCTCCGGCGTACTGGATGGCCGCCCGGCATGCGCCGTCCACCAACACCCAGGTGAGCGCCCACGCCATCATCCAGGACGAGCTGGCCC